>NZ_JAHBDB010000022.1:0-242098 GCF_019956105.1 Pseudomonas sp. BF-RE-25 | reverse complement strand
GCCGGCGATGGCGATGGCGATGCCAAATTCAACATAGATGTTGAGTGTTGAACCGCCATCGCCGGCAAGCCGGCTCCTACAGGTTTATTTGGGTGGGTAATTGGCGAGGATCCGCCCGACCGTCTCACGTATCGCGGTGCTGCGGTCCGACGGGTTCGGCGTGCGGCTGAGGATTTGCTCGTCACTGCCGCGCCACACCAGTTTGCCGTCCTTGCCGTCGAGCAGGTCGATCTGGATGATCGCCACTTTGTAGCTGATGTTGCGGGTTTCGTTGTACATCGGCCCGCCCCAGTAGCCATTCCACGGGTTACCCCAAGCGCCGCCATAGTTGGTGGTCACTTGTTGCTGACGGTCTTCGACGATCAGGTAGGTTTGCACACTCACATCACCCTTTTTGCCCGCAGCGGCCGGACGCAGGCCACGCTGGTCCAGCTGATCGGCCACCGATTGGCGGATGCGCTGTTCGGTCAGGTCGCTCTTGATCCGTGGGTCATCGGGGCGATATTGCAGGGCGGGGTCTTTCCAGCTCCAGCTGCGATAGGCGGCAAAATCGCGGCTGGCGTCGAAGTCATGATTGACCTGGTTGGCGGCGCAGGCTGTCAGGAGCGCGGCCACTGCCAGTAAAACGAGACGGCGGAACATGATGATTCTCCGATTGAAGACATGAACCTGTGAAACGCTTCTTTTTTACAGAAGCTAACTAGGAGGATACGCCGACATGGCCTTTTCCACAGCCTCTCGAATGGCATCGGCGCGTGCACTCTGGCTGCCTTTGTTGCTGGTTTCGGCGCTCGAACTCCAGACGGGTTGACCGCTTTGAGCATCGAACATGTCCACCTGCACCACCACGACCTGTTCCGAATAGGTGCGAACGATCGGCACCGTGTTGTACATGCCATAACCGCTGCCGTAGCGGTTGTAGCCGCCATACCCGCCGCCGTAGTAACCGTAGTCGTCCTGAACCTGCCGCAAGCGGGTTTCCAGATGCAGATTGGCGCTGACGAACAGGTCCGCCGGACGATTGTCGTGCAGCGGGCGCAAGCCGCGCTGATCGAGGGCGTTGCTCACGGCTTCGGCGACTTGCGCCGAGTCCGCCCACGCCGAACCCGGCGGCAGTTGCCCATTGAGCCAGGCCCAACTGCGGTAGCGGCCATAGTCACGCGGCGGGGCCGGATAGGCGCTGCGGTCGAACGTGTTGGCGGCCTCGGGCGGTGCCGGCGGCAAAGGGTTGGACGTCGCCACATAAGGGTTGCTGCCCTGGCAGGCAGCCAATCCCAGACAGATCACCAATAACCCGGTACGACGTTTCATTTCGCGCTCCGATCAGACCGGCCGACAGATCCAGTGCAGGTAGCGCCCAAGCCCGGCAAAACTTGGGTGACGCCGGTGGGCCAGTTCCATTTCGAGCAAGTCCACCAGTTCGGCGCGAGCCTGAAATTCCACTGGCATGTAGTCGTGAAAAACACGCACCCCGCTCTGGGTTTCGACCTGCCACAGACCTTCAAGTTGCACCGCCAATTCACGCGGATCAAGGGGCTGTTGCGGCGTCAGGCTCTGCTTTTCGCCGGCCATGTCGTTCTTGCGCATTTTGCGGAAGTGGCCCTTGAGCAGGTTGCGGTAGATCAGTGCATCGCGGTTGTAAAACGCCAGGGACAACCAGCCGTCCTGCTTCGTCAACTGATGCAGCACCGGCAGAATCGCATGGGGTTCTGCCAGCCATTCCAGTACGGCATGGCACAGCACCAGGTCGTAGGGTTCGGTGAGCTGACCGAGCAGGTCCTGCCACGGCGCCTGAATAAAAGTGGCCGTCTGGCCTGCATCGGCAAAGCGCTGGCGCGCCCCTTCAAGCATGGGTTCGGCAGGTTCGGCCAGTGTCACGTCATGCCCGCGCTGGGCCAGCCACAACGACATGTGGCCCAGGCCGGCGCCAATGTCGAGTACGCGCAAGGGGCGGTCCGGCAGGGTTTCCGCCAGGTCGGCCTGAAGCACCGCCAGACGGATCGCACCCTTGGCGCCACCGTAAATCTTTTCGGCGAAGCGGGTCGCCAGTTGATCGAAATGACGGTCGCTCATCAGCTGAACCTCCGTTCACTGTCCGCGAGTTTGCTGCGCACCACTTCATTCATGTCCAACCCCAACTCGCTGCATAACAGCAGTAGATAGAGCACGATGTCGCCGATCTCTTGCCCGGCATGGGCGAGTTTGTCCGCCGGTAACTGGCGCGACTGGTCTTCGGTCAGCCACTGGAAGATCTCCACCAGCTCGGACATTTCCACGCTCGCGGCCATGGCCAGGTTTTTCGGGCTGTGAAATTGCCGCCAGTCATTGCGGTCACGGATGGCGTGCAGGCGTTCGGTCAGTTCAACAAGGTTCATCGGGCTCTCCTGAAGGCGTATAGCTTCGGGGGGATGGCCGGGGATGGCAAGTGGGTAGATTTATTCTGGGAGTGAGCCTGCTCGCGATAGCGGACTGGAATTCAACATTGATGTTGGCTGACAAACTGCCATCGCGAGCAGGCTCACTCCCACAGGTAAGATGCAGCCACTATGCTTGTGGGGAACTCCCCAATGCGATCAATGGCCCAAGGCTCAACCACTTACATCAGGACGTTAACGACATGCAGGTAGACAGTTTTTTCGAATGGCTCGGTCAGGCGCTCGGCTCGGTCATCCGCTTTATCGTTGACGTCCTCAGCGGCCTGTTCAATCAGCTGAGCAACGCCGGCAGTAACTTCGTAGAAGGGTTGTCCAGCGCGCTGGGCATGGACACGTCGGTCATCAGCATCATTGCGCTGATCCTGGGGCTGATGCTGTTGTGGTCGGCGATCCGGGCGTTCATGAATGCGTCGATCATCATGGGGATCATCTGGTTGCTGCTGGGGTTGTGGTTGCTTAGCTGGATAATCCACTAGAGCAAACCTCAATCAAATGTGGGAGCGGGCTTGCTCGCGAAGGCGGTGGGGCAGTGAACACTTGTATCGACTGGCACTCCGCCTTCGCGAGCAAGCCCGCTCCCACATTGATCGCGGCAAATTCGGATGTATCGCTACAATGCACGCTCCCCAAGGAGCCTGCATGTCCAACCTGATTGCCGACTGGCGCGACCGCCCGACCCATCGCCGGGTCTGGGCGCTCGCCGCGCCCATGATTCTCTCGAACATTTCCGTGCCGCTGGTGGCGCTGGTCGACAGTACGGTGATCGGCCACTTGCCCCACGCCCATCAGTTGGGCGCCGTCGCGGTCGGGGCCAGTCTGTATACGTTTCTCGCCTGGGCCATGGGCTTTCTGCGCATGGGTTCCACCGGGTTTGCCGCCCAGGCCGCCGGACGCGGGGATGGCGCGGCGTTGCGGCAGATTCTGTTACAAGGCCTGTTGCTGGCCATGGGGCTGGCCATTGCCTTGGGTGCGCTGGGCATTCCGTTGAGCGGTGTCGCGCTGCACTTCATGCAACCTTCGGCGGAACTGGATCAACTCACCCGCGAGTTCTTCCACACGCGATTGTTCGGTCTGCCTGCGGCGCTGGCCAGTTACGCGTTGGTCGGCTGGTTCCTCGGCACGCAAAACGCCCGGGCCCCGCTGGCGATTTTGCTGAGCACCAACCTGGTCAACATTGCGCTGAACCTGTGGTTCGTCCTCGGCCTGGAATGGGGCGTGGTCGGTGCGGCCCGGGCCTCGGTGATCGCCGAATGGACCGGCGCGCTGATCGGCCTGCTGATGACCCGCAAGGCACTGCGCGCCTACCCCGGTCACATCGCCTGGGCCGCATTGGCGCTGTGGCAGAGTTGGCGACCGCTCCTGGCCGTGAACCGCGACATCTTCATCCGCAGCCTGTTGCTGCAATCGGTGTTTTTCCTCATCACCGTACAAGGTGCGCGACTGGGTGACGCTACGGTCGCCGCCAACGCTTTGCTGCTCAATGGTTTGCTGCTGACGGCCCACGCGCTCGACGGGTTGGCCCATGCCGTGGAAGCGCTATGCGGGCACGCGATTGGCGCCCGCGACCGGGACGCCCTGCGCCGTTCATTGGTCGTCGCATGCGGATGGTCGCTGTTGGCGAGCCTGGGGTTTGCCGTGCTGTTCCTGTTTGCCGGGCACTTGTTCATCGAGATGCAGACCGACATTCAGAACGTACGCGACACGGCGTTCATCTACCTGCCCTACCTCGCCGCCCTGCCATTGATCGCGGTCTGGAGCTACTTGCTCGACGGGCTGTTCATCGGCGCGACCCGCGCTCGGGAGATGCGCAACGGCATGCTGTTGACCGTGATCCTGCTGCTGCCGTTCGCCTGGGCGCTGCAAGGTTTGGGCAACCACGGGCTGTGGATAACTTTCCTGTTGTTCATGGTGTTGCGCAGCGTGACCCTCGGCGCAATCGCCTGGGTGCTGCGCAACAACGATGGCTGGTTCGCGGGCCGGGTTCATTGAGGCTGATTGTTCTGCCAGCATTTGCGCAGGCTATCGAGGCGCTCCTGCTGCGTGAGCCCCGACAACGGCTGCACCAGCGAAGCGCGGGGGTGCTGCAGGCGCAGCCATAACCAGCCATCGAGTACCGGCCGCTCGCTGAAACCCAGCGCCAGCCCTTCCTGCACATGAGCCCACAGACGGCTGAAATCGGCCCCGATAGATTGGCTCCAGTGCCAGGCATGCTGCTCCAGCAGGCAGGTTTGCAGGGTTTCACGCTGTCGAGAGCTGAGGTTTTCTTCGACCGCCAGCGGGCTGACGGCGAGCCCCGGGTTGAGCAACTGCTGCCAGCCCTCGCTGCCGATCGCGTGATCGGCCCAGGTCCCGCCGAACCAGTGCAACTGGCTGATCGGACCCAGCCAGCGACTCAGTTCCCGGGCATCACAGGCATCAAAAAAATAACTGGCCGTGTTCGGGTTGTAATAACTCAACAAGGCCCGATGGTGCAGCCCGCAAGAGACGGTGAGCATGCGGCGCAAATGCTCCAGCAACTGCGATGACGGCACCTCGCTGACGATCAGCAAGCCACGCCAGACCTGCGTTTGGCTGTAGCACAACTCGGCCAGTGCCGAGCACGTTCGAAGGTCGATGAGTACCGGGCCGTCTTCGCGCAGTGCCTGCAGTTCGGTGCCCTCGAACAACCAGAACCACTGGGCCTGCGCGAACATCTGATGCAGTGTTGCGCTCGCTTGAGCTGCACTCGGGACATCCAGCAACAGCCATTGCGGGGTTGCGCCAATCATGCCGCACCGCTCTGGCCAAACAGCGTCGCCGCCCGACAGGTGCAAAGCGCCTGCGGGCAGTGACTGAAGCTGCCGCCGCCGGGCAACAGACACAGCAACACCAAGGGCTCGCCCGAGCGCAGGAGTTCCAGCAAGCCATCATGGGGTGATCCGTCCTCAGTCGGGCTGGGCTCCTCAACCTCTTCGAGCGACGACGGCGCGTGAAGAAACCCGCAAATCAGCGGCTGATCCGGATCGCCCTCGATAAAGCTCACCACCACCTCGGTCCCTTCGCTCAGCGGCGAGGCGGTCGGCCCTTCCAGCTCAGCCGCCAACGGCAGCCAACAATGACTGGGCGTCGCGCCTTCACCCTGATAGAGCCAGTCAAACTGCACGGCAATCGGTCTGGAAGGATCGGGCCGCGGCTCATCGACGTCGACCACCCAGGCTCGTTGCAGGCTGTGCATCCGTGGTTTCACCGCGCAATGCGGCGAGACGAAAGGCAACTCCCAGTGAATCGCGCGGATCTGGTTGCTGTACGGGGCCAATGGATCCTGACTGCCCTGATGGTCGACATGGGTCAGCAACCACAAATGATTCCAATCGGCGACCGGATGGCCAGACAAGGGCATCAACTGACCGCTGCGCAGCGCCGGCAGGTCCGTGCAACCTTCGGCACTTTGCGCGGTGCGTTGCTCTGCCTGAAGCTGAAACCGGCGCACCGCAGGAGAAGCTTGCCCGACCGCGAACACCGCGTTTTCGCCGAGACGAAAATGCCCGTGGCCGTCACCGAATACCACGCAATGCCCATCGCTCTGATGCTCGAAATGGTAGTGAAGGCGTTCCTGAGCACAAAGACGCTGGAGAAACTGCAGATCCGATTCCCGATACTGCGTGCAGAAATCACGGGACGGGTAATCGCCAGTCAATTCGAAGCGTCGGTCCTTGCCGGTAATGCCGTGTTCCTTGAGCACCTGGCTGAGGATCTCGGGCACCGACAGCGCGCTGAAAATCCGCTGGCTGAAACGCTGGGACAGGCACGTAAGCTTCGGCCCCAGACGCACGTGGCAAAGCCTGACGCTCGGACCATGGTCACGCTGGACCAGTTCATGCAGTTGGCCATGGAAAGCACTGCCCTCTGGCCCGAAATGCAAAACGGCCGGACGGTACAGCAGGCTTGCAAGGTCCAGCATCGGGTCATCGATCAGCAGATCCACATCGAACACAAAGGGCTCGCTGATCGCTTCTCTACCGGTAAAGGCCAGGACTTCGAAAGGGTCGGGCAGACCGGCTACATCCAGACGAAATGAAGGTTCGTTGACTGGATCGAACATCGGCGATTCTCTACAGGAGGGGCGGCCGGGGATTCTCGCCGAGAGACATGGCCGAGAGACATGGCCGAGTAGAGTGCCGAAGTACAACTTAGGAAATGGCCTACGCGAAAAGAAGACCATATGGCTTTGATAGCCGGGAGTGTGGGACGTTTCGCTTGAAAACAGAGAACCGCCGCACCAGGTCATCCGAAATTTCCGCAGCGTGCGGAACATTTTCAGACAACCTGGCGAGAACGGCGACTTACCTCAGGAAGACAGGTAAGACGAACGGGTCAAGCCCAGACGCAGGGCGTCGAGGAACTGGGTGCGCTCGGCCGCGCTGATGCGCGCACTGGCGCACTTGTCGCGGTAGTGGGTCATCAGCTCTTCCGGCGACAAATGCACGTAACGCAGCATGTCTTCAATGGTGTCGTGGGTTTCGATACCCGCGTGGTACACGCTGCCGTCGGCATTCTGGTAGATGTTCACCGAGTCGGTGTCACCGAACAGGTTGTGCATGTCGCCAAGAATTTCCTGGTAGGCGCCGACCAGGAAGATCCCCAGCAGGTAGTCTTCGCCCTCATTCAGAGCGTGCACTGGCAGGCTGGTCTCGATGCTCTGCTCGTCGACGTATTGCTTGATCTTGCCGTCGGAGTCGCAGGTCAGGTCTTGCAGCACCGCGCGGCGCAGCGGCTCTTCGTCGAGACGGTGCAGTGGCAGGATCGGCAGGACCTGGCCGATGGCCCAGGTATCCGGCAGGCTCTGGAATACCGAGAAGTTGCAGATGTACTTGTCGGCCAGCTTGTCGTTGAGTTCGTCGAGCACTTGACGATGCGAACGCTGACGCGCCTTCAACGAGTTGTGCAGGCGACGGCACACGGCGAAGTAGCATTGTTCGGCCAGGGCTTTTTGCGCCAGGGTCAGCTTGCCGTCGGCGTACTGGGTGGCCACGTCGCTCATGTAGTGAGTGGCGCGCCAGTAGGTTTCGGTGACCATTTCGATGTCGGTCGGGCCGAGCAGGTCAACCAGCCACTGCACGGTTTCCGGCAGCTCTTCCTTGTTGTCGATCTTCGGCACGTCGTCGTTGTGTTTCTCGACGTCGGTGACTTGCACCACCAGCATGGCGTGGTGCGCGGTCAGGGAACGGCCGCTTTCGGAGAAAATGTTCGGGTGCGGCAGGCTCTGCGCGTCGCAGAACTCTTTGAGCATCCCGACCACGACACCGGCGTAATCGTCCATGTCGTAGTTGATCGAGCTGGCGTTACGCGAGTGCGTGCCGTCGTAGTCGACGCCCAGACCGCCACCGACGTCGATGTGGTCAACCGGCAGGCCGAGGTTGCGCAGTTCGCCGTAGTAACGAATCGCTTCCTTGAAACCGTGCTGGTAGTCCGCCAGGTTGGCAATCTGCGAACCCATGTGGAAGTGCAGCAGACGAATGCCCTGGTCCAGACCCGCCGCGCGGAAACGCTCGACCACCGACAGCAGTTGCGCCGCCGACAGACCGAACTTGGATTTCTCGCCACCGGTGTCCGCCCACTTGCTCGAAGCCAGGGACGACAGGCGCACGCGCAAGCCGACCTGCGGCTTGACCTTCAGCGAGGCGGCTTCTTCGATCACCAGGCCGACTTCGGATTCTTTCTCGATCACGATGAACACGTTGTGGCCAAGTTTCTGGCCCATCAGTGCCAGCCGAATGAACTCGCGGTCCTTGTAACCGTTGCACACGATGGTGCCGCCCTTCGGCGCCAGTGCCAGCACGGCCAGCAGCTCAGGCTTGGAGCCGGCTTCCAGGCCGATGGAAACGTTCTGCGTGGCGATGATGTTTTCGATCACCGCTTCTTGCTGGTTCACCTTGATCGGGTACAGCGCGGTGTACTTGCTCTGGTATTCCAGGCGCTCGATGTTGGCATCAAAGGCGCCGGTCAGCTGACGCACGCGGTCTTGCAGAATGTCCGGGAAACGCACCAGCAGCGGCAAGGACAAGCCGCTTTTACGCAGCTGGTCGACTTGCTCGAACAGGTCGATAGGCGAACTGGTCGGACCGTTCGGACGAACTTCGACGCGACCGGCGTCATTGATCGCGAAATACCCGGCCCCCCAATGGCGAATCCCGTAAACACTGCGGCTGTCCGCAACTGTCCATTGGCTGCCATCGTCTTTGCGTGTGCGTCGTACGGACATTGAAGTCCCCTATAAAGAAGTCATAGAGCGTCGCCTGTGTTCAGGCCGGCGCAGTCTAAAGGATGAAAATGACGGTTCGTCAACGAGGGGATAGACCTCGCTGACCGCAGTGAGTTTAGAAACCGGTCAGAACAGGCTCTGTGAAAACCATGTAGGCGACGCCAGGCCAGAAGAAATCAGGACCGGGTCAAGCCGAGGGTGGTTTTCACAGAGGCTGCTAGCCGCCGGACTTCTTTGCCTTGAAACCGAGTTTGATCAGCTCGCCCAACAGCAGCTCGACATGATCGCCCTGGATCTCAATGATTCCGTCTTTCAACGCCCCACCGGTGCCACAGCGTTTCTTCAACGTGGTGGCCAGGTCCTTGAGCGCGTCTTCAGCCAACGGCACGCCGGTGATGGTGGTCACCGTCTTGCCGCCACGGCCCTTGCTTTCGCGACGCACGCGAGCGATGCCGTCGCCGGCCGGGATAACGGTCTGTTTGCAGATACAGGCGTCCACCGGCTTACTGCAATCCGGGCAATGACGACCTGCGTCGGTGGAAAATACCAGGCCACCAAGGGCGGCGAAGGATGCGGCTTTTTTGGCCACCGGCAATCCTCTTGGGAGGACAAAGACTGGTCGCGGCAACCTGGGCAGGTGCCATCGACCGCGAAGCCCCACTCAGGCAGGGGCAGCGCTACTGAAACGGTAAAACATTCATTTCACTGTAGGAGCGAGCTTGCTCGCGATGGACGTTAACGAAAACGCGCGGCGTCAGACAGCACGTGTCGTCCATGCGTTCTTCGCGAGCAAGCTCGCTCCTACAAAAGGTCGCGCAGTGTAACGGCAAAAAGCCGACTTGCTAAGAGCCAATCGGCGCCAATTTATGCCTCTTTTGCGACGTCCTCGCCACGAGCCCGGAGATAGCGCTTCAACGCGGCCAGAGAGTCCGGGCAGTAAGGCTTTTCGTCGATTTCCCGAAGCACTTCATCGATTGGCAAAAAGCGCGCTTCGAGCACCTCTTCCGGTTGCAGGGTCAACGGCCCGTCCCACACCGCCGAAAACGCCGAACACCACAAACGATTGCCGGTGTCTTCAAAGAAAAAATGATCATGGGCAGTGAGCTCCACCCCGCTCACGCCCAACTCTTCTTCAAGCTCGCGGGCGGCCGATTCGGCGTAGGTTTCGCTGGCGAGCACCATGCCCCCCGCCGCCACGTCCCAGTAACCCGGATAAATCGCTTTGCTCAGGGTGCGCCGATGAACGCAGAGTTCGCCAGCCGAATTGAACAGCATGATGTAGGTGCCGCGTCCGATCAGCCCGCGCTCGCGCAGGTCCGAGCGGACCAGGGCGCCGAGCAGGTTGTCCTGCTCGTCGACCCAGGCGATCTGTTCGGCATCCGAGGCCGCGCGGTGGGCGGCCTCTCTGGCGTTATCGACCATGACTCAGCCCTGATTGAGCAGTTGACGCAAATCGATCACTGCGGCGTTGGCCCGGGAAATGTAATTGGCCATGACCAGCGAGTGGTTGGCCAGTACGCCGAAGCCGCTACCGTTGAGAATCATCGGGCTCCAGACCGGTTCCTGCGACGCTTCCAGTTCACGAATGATCTGGCGCACACTGACGGTCGCGTTCTTCTTCGCCAGCACATCGGCGAAGTCGACTTCGATGGCACGCAGCAAGTGGGACAAGGCCCAGGCCTGACCGCGAGCTTCATAGAACACGTTGTCGATCTGCATCCACGGGGTTTCGACGATTTCCTCGTCAACCTGTGGCACCTGACCCGGCGCGACCACTTCGGTCTTCAGCGCGGTGTTCAGTTTGACCCGGCCAACGCTGGCCGACAGGCGTTGCGACAGCGAACCCAAGCGAGTGCCCACATCGCCCAGCCAGTTGTTCAGGTTGTCGGCGCGAGCATAAAACAGCGCGTTTTTCTGCAAAGGATCGGACAGACGCGCCTGATAGCGGCTCAGGGAATTGATGCCTTCCTGATACTCGGACTCGCTGGAGGGCAGCACCCAGCTTTTATTGTCAAAGTTGAAACGCGGCTCGGCTTTCGCCAGATCGGCGTCTTCGGCCGATTGCGACTGCGAACGGGCGAAGTCTTTGCGCAGCGCCCGCGTCAGATCGCGGACCTGGACCAGCACGCCATATTCCCAGCTCGGCGTGTTGTCCATCCACAGGCCCGGCGGGAAACGGTCGTTGGAGATATAGCCGCCCGGTTTGGTCAGCAAGGTGTCGGCGACGGTCTTGAGCGTTTCGACCGTGGTGTAGCCGATGACCATTTGCTTGCCTTCTTTCTCGGCCGCCACTTGAGCATTCTGTTGTACCGGGAACAGCGCCGGCTCCTGGCTCCAGTACCAGCCAAGCACAAAGGCCACAATCAGATAGAGGCCGATCAACGTGGCCAGCGCCCGACTGAACAAAAGGCCACCGATGTAACTGCGGGTAGCCGATTTCGGTTCAGCGGCACGTTCAGGCGCGCTGCCCGCGCGGTTCTTCCAGTCCAGCATGGCGATATCCTTTCAATCACTTGAGTTCATCGGTTCGACCACAACCATACAACAACGTGCCTTTGCCCGGCACCCGTCGTCGGGTTATCCGCAGAAATTAGCGTCAGGGGTCTGTAATAATCGCAGGCCCATGAAATCCGCTGATCATCACAGGGTTTATTTTTGAAACCCGGTCATTATCCGCAGAGGATCATCTAAGGGTTTCCCTGAGCCCAGCCTGCGGAAAAATACGACCAAATTTCGCCTGAAAAATATCGGAATTCCCTGGCAGAGAATGCTCGCCGTGGTGACGGCGGTTTCGTAAAAGCAGACCGCACAAGCCCTGAAACGCCCAAGCCACGGGTATTTCTTAAGATCACAGACCGGCATTTTCAGACCCGCCAGTCAGAAACTGAATGACGTCGCATTGCAGATTATTGACATACGACACTCATGCGACTGAAAAGAGGTGCTAGCATAGAGCCACCAGTCGATCTCAGCATGCACCCTAACTAGTAGTCAGGATATGACCGAGCCAGAAGACCCCAGCCGTGAGCGCCTCAAGCACCACTTTGCCCAGCGGGTAATTCATCAGGCACGTCAAATTCTTGAGATCTGGCAGCGCCTGCAACGCAGTGAGTGGTCCACCACCGACTTATCGGAACTGAGTGAAGCCAACCTGCGCCTGCTGCGTTTCGCCGAGCGCTTCGAACAACCGGAACACACGCAACTGGCACGCCACATCGGCCAGTCGCTGGAGGCTGTCGACGCCAATCGCGGACGCCTCAGCAGCGGTCTGATCACTGACCTCAATCGCTTGATGCAGCGCCTGTCGCGTACCGGCCTGCGCCATGGCGATCAGCTTGAACAAACCTTCCTGCCGCCGTTGCGCAAGCCGATCTACGTGATGCTGCAGGATCACGACCGTGCCGAGCGACTGGCCAAACAACTGGAGTTTTTCGGCCTCAGCGCCCAGTCCCTCGACAGCGTGTCGGCGTTTCGCTCCTCGATGGTCGAGCGTTTGCCTGCCGCGATTGTCATGGACGTGGACTTCAGCGGCCCCGGCGTCGGCCTGAAACTGGCCGCCGAAGCCCAGGTCGGCCTGGATGAACCGTTGCCGTTGCTGTTTTTCAGCCTGCTCGAAACCGACACCCCGACCCGCCTCGCCGCCGTGCGTGCCGGTGGCCAGGAATTTCTCACCGGCACCCTCGAAGCCTCGAGCCTGCTGGAGAAAATCGAAGTCCTGACCTGCGTCGCGCAGTACGAACCTTATAAAGTGCTGATCATCGACGATTCCCGCGCACAGGCCTTGCACACCGAGCGCCTGCTCAACAGCGCCGGGATCGTCACGCGCACCTTGATCGAGCCGATCCAGGCCATGGCCGAACTGGCAGATTTCCAGCCGGACCTGATCATTCTCGACATGTACATGCCGGCCTGCACCGGTACGGAACTGGCCAAAGTGATCCGCCACAATGACCGCTATGTCAGCGTGCCGATCATTTACCTGTCGGCCGAAGACGATCTGGACAAGCAGCTCGACGCCATGAGCGAAGGCGGCGACGACTTCCTGACCAAACCGATCAAGCCCCGGCACCTGATCACCACCGTGCGCAACCGCGCGGCACGGGCGCGCAATCTGAAAGCGCGGATGGTCCGCGACAGCCTCACCGGGCTGTACAACCACACGCACATTCTGCAATTACTCGAAGACTGCAGCTTCCGCGCCCGCCGCGAGAGCAAGCCGCTGAGCTTTGCGATGCTCGACATCGACCACTTCAAACGGGTCAACGACAGCCACGGCCACCCCATGGGCGACCGTGTGATCAAGAGCCTGGCGCTGTTCCTCAAGCAACGATTGCGCAAAACCGATTTCATCGGCCGCTACGGCGGCGAAGAATTTGCCATCGTCATGCCGGACACAGATATCGAAGCGGCCTGTAAAGTCCTCGACGAAATCCGTCAGCGCTTCGCCGAAATCCATTACCCCGCTCAGCCCCAGGACCTCTGGTGCACGTTCAGCGCCGGGGTGGTCGAGCTGTGCGAAGACTCCGACGGCCTGATGATGGCCAGCCAGGCGGACGAGGCGCTGTACCGTGCCAAGCATGCCGGACGCAACCGCGTACAAGCCGCACGGACATCAAAGCAAAGTGCCACTTTTTCATCGGAATCGACCCAGTCAGTCATAACCCTGTAACAGAAACGCAATAACTTCAGGCACTTACCATTTCGCCGTTGGTAGTCCCTTGATGCGCCTGAAGCTGCTGACCAATCTCAACACCCTCCTTTTAGTCGCCGTGTGCGTGGCCCTCGGCGCCACGCTTTGGTGGTCGCAAAAAGCCCTGGAGCGCCCCTATCTGTTGATGGAGCGCTACCTCGGGCTGTCCCAGCAATTTCAGAATGAAGTGGCGCGCAACATCGAGGACTACCTGGCCAGCGGCGACGCCCTGCGCCTGAGCAGCGCCAGCCAAGCCATCGACGGCCTGCAAAAGGAACTCGCCGAGTTACCGCCGACGTTGGCCGACAGTTTGCGTCCGAGCCTGTCGAACCTGGATGAATTCAGCAAAACCGACCTGCTGGCCGCCGGCAAACTCGCGGGCGATCCTCAGGCGCTGTTGCTGCAAGCCGAACGCGAACTCGGCGCCAGCCTCGACCAGTTGAGTCAATACGCCAGCAGCAACGCGAGCTATCTGACGCCATTGCTCACGGCCTCTCAACACCTGGGCAAACTCTCTTTGGCGCGGGACAAACTGGTCAGCAGCGGCCGCAGCGAACTGGCCGCCGATGTCGAGCGCGAAGTCATCAACATCCGCACGCAAGCCGAGCTTCTGAACGCCTTGCCGCTCTTGGGCGTGACCAGTAAAAGTGAATCGGGCACCGACGATTTCGCTGCAATGATGGGCCTGGAGAACACCGAAAAAACCGTTGCGGAAGATGCCGGCGTCGGCCTCAAACGCGAGCTCAACAGCCTGCTCACGCGCTATCCCGCAGAGCTTGCGCGAACCCGCGAGCAGATCCAGAAACGCGCCGACCTCAGCGCCGCGACTCACCAGAAAATCGCTGCCGTGCAACAGTCCATCGCCGGGCTGGAGCCGGTGGTCCGTGCCCAGCACGGGCAGATCCAGAGCGAAGTGCGACTGATGCAAGGGGTGATGATCGGCCTGATTCTGCTGATCGCATTACTCATCGATACCCTGCAGCGGCGCCTGGCCCGAACGCTGACCAACCTCGCGCCAGCACTCTCGACCTGGGCCGAAGGCGACTTCAGCCGCGACATCGAATTGGGCAAGACCAATCGCGAACTGCATGACATCCAGGCCTCGCTCAATCGGCTGCGCGCCTACCTCGTCGATCTGGTCGGAACCATTCGCCTCAACGCCGAGCAGGTCGCCGGCAGCAGCCGCACCCTGGCCGAGTTGAGCAATGATTTGCACAGCGGCGCCGAACATCAGGCGGGTGACACCGCGTTGATCCGCGACTCCCTCGGCGAGCTGGAAGCGACTATTCAACAAGTCGCCGGCGATGCCAGCCAGGCCGCCGACGCCAGCCGCCATGCTGGATTGGCGGTGGAACATGGACAGAAAGTCATCGGATTGAGCCTCACCGGGCTGCATGCGCTGGTGGGCGAAGTACAAAGCAATGCACAGATGATCGAACACCTGGCCGAGGAGTCCGCCACCATCGGCGGCGTGCTGACGGTGATCCGCTCGATTGCCGACCAGACCAACCTGCTGGCCCTGAACGCCGCCATTGAAGCGGCCCGCGCCGGGGAAATGGGACGCGGGTTTGCCGTCGTGGCGGAAGAGGTTCGGTCATTGGCGCAGCGCACCGCAGGCGCTACGGCGGAGATCCAGAACTTGATCGCCGGGCTGCAGACAGCGGCCCGAGAGTCGGTGGAAGGCATGCGCGCGCAGGTTGAACACGCCGAGGCGACGGCCAACCAGGCCCAGGCGGCCGACGGCGCGCTGGATAAAATCGTCGGGGCGATCCAGACGATTTCCGACACCGCCGTACGCATTGCCGATGTCACGGCTCAGCAGAGCGGAGCCGTCAGCGAAATCCGCGATCACAGTGAGCGGATTCACCAATTGGGCGGGGATAACTTGCTGCGTATCGGTGAGGGACGTGAGCAAGGCGAGCATTTGTTGGTGTTGGGCGGGCGTTTGCATATGGCCGTTCAAGCTTTCCGCGTCTGATAAACCGCCATCGCCGGCAAGCCGGCTCCTACAAGGACGCCGCCGTACCTGTAGGAGCCGGCTTGCCGGCGATGGCGCCAGAACAATCACCACAGAACTCCCCGCCCTGCACACCCGGCAACTGTCCGCTATCATGCCCCCAATTCCGATACGCGAGATCGTCATGCGCCGTTTGCTCTGCCTGCTGCTTTTAGTGCTCGCCCTGCCGGCCACCGCCGGCGGTTTGCTGGAGAGTCGACCCAGTTCCACTCTGGGCTCGATCAACAACAGCGCCGACTTCCTGCCGGTGCGCGAAGCCTTTCAACTGAGCCTGATAGACAGCACGCCACAATCGATCAAGCTGCGTTTTGTCGCCACCGAGGGTTATTACCTCTACCGCCATCGCTTTCAGTTTCGCGCCGACCCTGCCGAGATCGTAGTCGGCCCGGCACAGCTGCCCAAAGGCGAGCAGAAACACGATGAGTACTTCGGCGACGTCGAGGTTTACCACGGGATTCTCGATGTCGAACTGCCGCGCAGCGATCAACGCGCCTTCACGCTGGCGGTGACCTATCAAGGGTGTGCCGACAAAGGCCTGTGCTATCCGCCCGAGACCGAACGCCTGAGCATCGACGGCAGTGGCGGCGCCACCACGAGCTGGAGCTGGCGGGAACTGGCATTGTTCTTCCTTGCGGGCCTTGGCCTGACCTTCACTCCTTGCGTGCTGCCGATGCTGCCGATCCTCTCCGGCGTGGTGTTGCGTGGCCAGGTGGGCGGCTTGCGTGGCTTCAACCTGTCGCTCGCTTACGTGCTGCCGATGGCCGTCTGCTTCGCCCTGCTCGGTGCGTTGATGGGGATGTTCGGCGCGCAGCTCAACCTTCAGGCGCGGCTGCAATCGGCGTGGGTACTGGTGCCGTTCGCAATGTTTTTTGCGCTGTTTGCCCTGGCGATGTTCGGTGTCTTCGAACTCAAGTTGCCGCACGCGATCAGCAGTCGGCTGGACCGAATTGCCGGGCGCACCGAAGGCGGTTCGTTGTGGGGCGCGGCGGTGCTGGGCGTGGTTTCCAGTCTGTTGGTTTCACCCTGCGTCTCGGCACCGCTGGCCGGCGCACTGCTGTACATCAGCGCCAGTGGCGATGCGTTGGGCGGCGGCTTGAAACTGTTCATGCTCGGCCTCGGCATGGGGGCACCGCTGTTGCTGGTGGCCACTGGCGGCGCCGCCTGGCTGCCGAAAAGCGGACCATGGCTGGTCTACGTGAAAAACGCGATTGGCGTGTTGTTACTGGGTCTGGCGATCGGCCTGCTCAGTCGCGTGCTGCCGGGGCAGATCACTTTGTTGCTGATCGGTTTGCTGGCCGGTGGTGTCGGCTTGTTCATGGGCGCGCTGGAGTTCGTCTACAAACCTCCGCGAAAACGCCTGGGCCAGTTACTCGGGATGTTCCTGCTGTTTTATGCACTGGCTTGTTGGTATGGCGCCTTCAGTGGCCAGACCGATCCGTTCAACCCGATCGGCCAGCCGCGTGTCGTCAACAGCAACGAGCAGTCACAAAACACCAGCGACTGGCAAACCGTCACGACTCCGGCCGAACTCGATCGCGTCCTCGCCGAAGCCAAATCCTCTGGCACGCCACTGCTGCTCGACTGGTACGCCGACTGGTGCATCAGCTGCAAAGTCATCGAACACAAAGTGCTTAACGACGCGCAAGTCGTCGAACGCCTCAAGGGTTATCGGCTGATTCGCTTCGACATCACCGCCAGCAACGCCGAGCAACGCGCCCTCCTCGACCGATACAAACTGTTCGGTCCACCGGCGCTGATGTTTTTCGGCAAGGACGGTGTCGAACGCGCCGATGTACGAGTGATCGGCGAAATCAGCGCCGCGGACTTCGCCGAACGTGTATCCAAAGCAAATGACCGGATTTAATCACCCGGTCACATATTTCGCGCAAACATCGGCCATCGTGCTGGCTATTGCATAGAACTGGACAGTCACAAAGGCTTTGCGGCATAGTCGCCGGGTTCTGACAAATGCACACGGATAACGAGGAACAGCAGATGGCGACCCTATTGGTTCTGCACGGCCCCAACCTGAACATGCTCGGCACCCGTGAACCGGGCACCTATGGCGCTACGACACTGGCGCAGATCAATCAGGACCTGGAACGCCGCGCTCGTGAAGCCGGCCATCATTTGCTGCACCTGCAAAGCAACGCCGAGTACGAATTGATCGACCGCATCCACGCTGCCCGCAGCGAAGGTGTGGACTTCATTCTGATCAATCCAGCAGCTTTTACACACACAAGTGTCGCATTACGTGACGCGCTGCTGGCGGTGAGCATCCCATTCATCGAAGTGCATTTGTCTAACGTGCACAAACGCGAACCTTTCCGCCATCACTCTTACTTCTCCGACGTAGCGGTGGGAGTGATCTGCGGCCTTGGCGCCAGCGGTTATCGACTGGCCCTGGAGGCTGCACTAGAGCAGCTTGAACAACAAGCTATACGCCCCTGACCGACCCTTGGGAGTTGATGATTCATGGATATCCGTAAAGTTAAGAAACTGATCGAACTGCTGGAAGAGTCCGGCATCGACGAGCTCGAGATCAAGGAAGGCGAAGAGTCCGTTCGCATCAGCCGCCATAGCAAAACCCCGGCTCAGCAATACTACGCTCCGGCGCCAATGCACGCTCCGGCTCCAGCGCCTGCCGCTGCTGCCCCGGTTGCCGCCGCTGCCGCTCCTGCTGCACCGTCCGCCCCTGTCCTGAACGGCACCGTTGCCCGTTCGCCAATGGTCGGCACCTTCTATCGCAAATCTTCGCCAAGCTCGCCGTCCTTCGTTGAAGTCGGCCAGACCGTGAAGAAAGGCGACACCCTGTGCATCGTCGAAGCCATGAAGATGATGAACCACATCGAAGCTGAAACCAGCGGTGTGATCGAATCCATCCTCGTCGAAGACGGCCAGCCGGTTGAGTACGACCAACCGCTGTTCACCATCGTTTGAACCGCGGAGAAACTTTGATGACTGCGAAGTTGGAAAAAGTTCTGATCGCCAACCGCGGTGAGATCGCACTGCGGATTCTGCGTGCCTGCAAAGAGATGGGCATCAAGACCGTCGCCGTTTACTCCAAGGCCGACAAAGAGCTGATGCACCTGGGCCTGGCAGACGAATCCGTCTGCATCGGTCCGGCATCGGCCGCCCACTCTTACCTGCACATCCCGGCAATCATCGCCGCGGCTGAAGTGACCGGCGCCACCGCCATTCACCCAGGCTACGGTTTCCTTGCGGAAAACGCTGATTTCGCTGAGCAGGTCGAGAACTCCGGCTTCGCCTTCATTGGTCCGAAAGCCGACACCATTCGCCTGATGGGCGACAAGGTATCGGCCAAGCACGCGATGATCGCTGCTGGCGTTCCAACCGTTCCGGGTTCTGACGGCCCGCTGCCGGAAGACGAAGAAACCGCTCTGCGCATCGGTCGCGAAGTCGGTTACCCGGTGATCATCAAAGCCGCTGGCGGCGGTGGTGGTCGCGGCATGCGCGTTGTGCATAGCGAAGAAGACCTGATCTCCTCGGCGAAACTGACCCGCTCCGAAGCAGGCGCGGCGTTCGGCAACCCGATGGTCTATCTGGAAAAATTCCTGACCAACCCACGTCACGTGGAAGTTCAGGTGCTTTCCGACGGCCAGGGTCACGCCATTCATCTGGGCGACCGCGATTGCTCGCTGCAACGTCGTCACCAGAAGGTTCTCGAAGAAGCGCCGGCACCGGGCATCGACGAGAAAGCACGCCAGGAAGTCCTCGCTCGCTGCGTCAAGGCGTGCATCGACATCGGCTACCGCGGCGCCGGCACCTTTGAGTTCCTTTACGAAAACGGCCACTTCTACTTCATCGAGATGAACACTCGTGTCCAGGTAGAGCACCCGGTTTCGGAAATGGTCACCGGTATCGACATCGTCAAGGAGATGCTCAGCATCGCCGCCGGCAACAAGCTGTCGTTCACCCAGGATGACGTGGTCATCCGCGGTCACGCGCTGGAATGCCGGATCAACGCCGAAGACCCGAAAACCTTCATGCCAAGCCCAGGCACGGTCAAGCATTTCCACGCTCCAGGCGGCAACGGCGTTCGCGTCGATTCGCACCTGTACAGCGGTTATGCCGTTCCGCCGAACTACGATTCGTTGATCGGCAAGCTGATCACCTACGGCGCAACCCGTGACGAAGCCATGGCGCGCATGCGCAATGCGCTGGACGAAATCGTTGTCGACGGGATCAAGACCAACATCCCGCTGCACCGCGACCTGACCCGCGATGAAGGCTTCTGCAAAGGTGGTGTGAACATTCACTACCTGGAACACAAGCTGGCTGGCGAAAAGCACTAAGCTTTAGCCTGATCAACAAAGCCGCCTTCGGGCGGCTTTGTTGTTTCTGAAGGTTTCATCCGATGCTGGGCAGCACTTAATACCTGTGGGAGCGAGCCTGCTCGCGATGGCGGCGCCCCTTTCAACATTCATGTAGCTGACACACCGCTATCGCGAGCAGGCTCACTCCCACAGTGAACTGCAGGGGCAAGCCACTCCCACAAACCCTTCGCGCTCGCGTAAACTTGCGCGCTTCTCGCAGCCCGCTAGGCTGCAATCAATATTTTTCAAAGGTGCCCGCCATGCCTTGGCTGCAAGTCCGTCTCGCCATCAGCCCAGAACAAGCCGAAACCTACGAAGACGCTTTCCTTGAAGTGGGCGCCGTGTCGGTGACTTTCATGGACGCCGAAGACCAGCCGATCTTCGAGCCGGAACTCAACACCACCCCGCTGTGGTCGCACACGCACCTGCTGGCCCTGTTCGAAGGCGGCACCGAAGCCGCTTCGGTCCTGGCACATCTGGAGCTGCTGACCGGCAGCCCGCTGCCCGAGCATCACAGCGAAGTCATCGAAGACCAGGACTGGGAACGCAGCTGGATGGACGATTTCCAGCCAATGCGCTTCGGCCAACGCCTGTGGATCGTGCCGAGCTGGCACGCCGCGCCTGAACCCGACGCCGTGAACATTCTGCTGGACCCGGGCCTCGCGTTCGGCACCGGCACGCACCCGACCACCGCGCTGTGCCTGGAATGGCTCGACGGTCAGGACCTGAAAGACTGCAACGTGCTGGACTTTGGTTGCGGCTCGGGGATCCTGGCGATTGCCGCCCTGCTGCTCGGCGCCAAGGAAGCCGTCGGCACTGACATCGACGTGCAGGCGCTGGAAGCCTCGCGCGACAACGCCGGTCGCAACAACATCGCCGATGCGCTCTTCCCGCTCTATCTGCCGGAAGATCTGCCGCAGGTTAAGGCCGATGTGCTGGTGGCCAACATCCTCGCAGGCCCGCTGGTCTCCCTCGCACCGCAACTGTCGAGCCTGGTCAAGCCGGGCGGTCGCCTGGCGCTGTCGGGCATCCTCGCCGAGCAAGGTGATGAAGTAGCCGCCGCCTACGCGCAGGACTTCGATCTGGACCCGATCGCCAATCGCGATGGCTGGGTGCGCATCACTGGCCGTCGGCGCTAGAATGAGCGCCTGCATAATCCGGATCGCCGCATGACCGACAGCTTCGTCACCCAGTGCCCGCATTGCCAAACCAGCTTCCGCGTCAGCCATGCTCAGTTGAGCGTGGCCCGTGGAGTGGTTCGTTGCGGCTCGTGCCTGCAGGTGTTCAACGCCGCCAAGCAACTGCTTGAGCAGGCAGGCAAGGAAGTGATCCCCCCGGCGGCTCCGGCCATCGTCGAGACAGCCGAGCCAGAACCTCGGGCCATCAGCCAGAAGCAGTGGACTGCCGCCGAACTGGACCTGGACAGCCTGGACCTGGATGAAGAACTCGCTCGACTGGAACAACGGGAAATCCAGCCGACCACCGAATTCGGTCGCCACCGCGAAGACAGCCTGAGCGCCCGCCGCGATAGCGCCGAGCACGACGAAGAGCCGTGGTCCGACAGCCTGTTCAGCGAATCCGCCGCCGATCGCGCCGAAGCGGCAGAAGCTGCCGAAGTCCCCCTCACGCCGGAGCCGGCGATCGAGCCGAGCAAACCTTCGCGCACCGAACCCTCGCTGTCCCTGGAACCCGTGGAACTGGACGACGAGCCTCTGCCGCCGCAACTGCGCCTGAACGATCCACTCGACGCCCCGCTCCATCACGAACGCCTGTCAGCCACCGACGCCAGTGACGATATTGACGACGACCTGCCTTCGATCGAGCCGCTGCGAAAACGCCGTGAACGCAGCGAACCGGGCGTACGCGCCGAGGTGCTGCAAGACCTGACCGATGACCCGTTGCAACTTGACTGGCAAAAACGCCGCTCGCCCTGGGGCCGACGGTTTTTCTGGTTGCTGCTGATCCTGCTCGGCGCTGGCGCACTCGCGGGTCAATACATCGCTTACCATTTTGACGAACTGGCTCGTCAGGATCAGTACCGTCCGTGGTTCCAGCAGTTCTGCCCGCAAATCGGCTGCACCGTGCCGTCGAAAGTCGACATCGCGAAAATCAAGAGCAGCAACCTGGTGGTGCGCAGCCATCCGGAATTCAATGGCGCGCTGGTGGTCGACGCGATCATCTACAACCGCGCGCCGTTCTCCCAGCCGTTCCCGTTGCTGGAGCTGCGCTTTGCCGACCTCAACGGTCACCTGATCGCCAGCCGCCGCTTCAAGCCCGGCGAGTACCTCAACGGCGATCTTGAAGGCATGGCGGAAATGCCGCCGCAAACGCCGATCCACATCGCCCTGGACATCCTCGACCCAGGCGCCAAAGCCGTGAACTACAGCCTGAGCTTTCACTCACCCGAGTGAAACGCTTCAATGTTACGGGTTTGACGGCACATTTCTGGCAGAGACCGCTCATACCAAACTGCTGGCAATAACAGAATAACTGTTCAGATTTTGTTCAATTCAGCCTTTATCCAGTCATCGAGAGCGGGTATCATGCCAACCCTTTTTCGAACTCTCATGATCCGGCCCCACAACTGGAAAGTCCTATGTCGGCGGTACGCATCGGTCCATACACATTGCACAACGGTTTGATTCTCGCCCCTATGGCGGGTGTCACCGACCAACCCTTTCGTCAGCTGTGCAAGCGACTGGGCGCAGGACTTGTAGTCTCGGAAATGGTCACCAGCGACATGAGTTTGTGGAACACCCGCAAATCGCGCATGCGCATGATCCACGAAGGTGATCCCGAGCCACGCTCGGTGCAGATCGCCGGTGGTGATGCACAGATGCTGGCGGATGCGGCCAGGGCCAACGTCGAACTGGGCGCACAGATTATTGATATCAACATGGGCTGTCCGGCAAAGAAGGTCTGCAACAAGGCCGCCGGTTCTGCACTGTTGAAGGATGAAGCACTGGTGACCGAGATCCTGCAGGCCGTGGTGGCTGCAGTTGATGTGCCGGTTACCTTGAAGATCCGTACCGGCTGGGACCGGGACAACAAGAACGGTCTGACGGTGGCGAAGATCGCCGAGCAGGCAGGCATTACGGCGTTGGCGGTCCATGGCCGCACCCGTGCCGATCTGTACACCGGTGAAGCCGAGTACGACACCATTGCCGCGATCAAGCAGGCCGTGTCTATGCCGGTCTTCGCCAATGGCGACATCGATTCGCCGGAAAAGGCCCGTTACGTGCTCGACGCGACCGGTGCCGATGGACTGTTGGTTGGACGGGCTGCCCAGGGGCGGCCATGGATTTTTCGCGAGATCGACCATTTCCTGCGTACCGGCGAGAAACTCCCGGCGCTGGACCTGATCGAGGTGGAACGCATTCTGCTAGAGCATCTGGCCGCACTGCACGTCTTCTATGGAGACGTCATGGGTGTCCGGATCGCTCGGAAGCATGTGGGCTGGTATCTCGCAACCTTGCCGGGCGCCAGGGAGTTTCGCGCCCACTTCAATCGTTTGGAAGATACGGAAGCACAATGCGCCAACGTTCAGGGCTTCTTCGCCGAACGTTACAAGAGCCTGACAGGGGACGGAGAAGAGGTGGCCGCATGACGATGATGACCGAGACTTTAGTGAGTGGAACAACACCCGTGAGCGACAACGTGAATTTGAAACAGCACCTCAATACGCCGAGCGAAGAAGGCCAGACCCTTCGCGGGAGTGTCGAGAAGGCGCTGCACAATTATTTCGCCCACCTTGAGGGCGCTGCCGTCACGGATGTGTACAACCTGGTGCTCTCCGAAGTCGAGGCGCCCCTGCTCGAGTGCGTGATGAACTACGTCAAGGGTAACCAGACCAAGGCCAGCGAGCTGCTCGGGCTGAACCGAGGCACCCTGCGCAAGAAACTCAAGCAGTACGATTTGCTGTAAGCATTCAATCAAACCAGAAAGGCGCCCGCGTAAAAACGGTCGCCTTTTTTGCTGACTCCTTTGCTTTTGATGGAAATTGAAATGACCGACCAGACTACCCGCCTGCCGATCCGCCGCGCCTTGATCAGCGTTTCCGACAAGACCGGGATCCTCGAATTCGCCAAAGAGCTTGAAGCCCTGGGCGTCGAGATCCTCTCCACCGGCGGAACGTTCAAGCTGCTGCGTGACAACGGCGTTGCCGCAGTGGAAGTCGCGGATTACACCGGTTTCGCAGAAATGATGGACGGTCGGGTGAAAACCCTGCACCCGAAAATCCACGGCGGGATCCTCGGTCGTCGCGGTATCGACGACGCGATCATGAACGAGCACGGCATCAAGCCGATCGATCTGGTGGCGGTCAACCTGTACCCGTTCGAAGCCACCATCAACAAGCCAGGCTGCGACCTGCCGACCGCCATCGAGAACATCGACATCGGCGGCCCGACCATGGTCCGTTCCGCGGCAAAAAACCATAAAGACGTGGCCATCGTGGTGAATGCCAGCGACTACGCCAACGTGCTGGAAAGCCTGAAGGCCGGCGGCCTGACCTACGCTCAGCGTTTCGACCTGATGCTCAAGGCCTTCGAACACACCGCCGCCTACGACGGCATGATCGCCAACTACATGGGCACCGTGAACCAGGCCGCTGACACCCTCAGCACCGAAGGTCGCAGCGAGTTCCCGCGCACCTTCAACAGCCAGTTCATCAAGGCTCAGGAAATGCGCTACGGCGAGAACCCGCACCAGAGCGCGGCGTTCTACGTTGAAGCCAAGCCTGCCGAAGTCGGCATCGCCACCGCGACCCAACTGCAAGGCAAGGAGCTGTCCTACAACAACGTGGCCGACACCGACGCCGCGCTGGAATGTGTGAAGAGCTTCGTCAAGCCGGCCTGCGTGATCGTCAAGCACGCCAACCCGTGTGGTGTTGCCGTGAGCCCGGACGCCGAAGGCGGCATCCGTCAGGCCTACGAACTGGCCTACGCCACCGACACTGAATCCGCGTTCGGCGGCATCATCGCCTTCAACCGCGAGCTGGATGCCGAGACCGCCAAGGCCATCGTCGAGCGTCAGTTCGTCGAAGTGATCATCGCCCCAAGCGTCAGCGAAGAAGCCCGCGCCATCGTCGCGGCAAAAGCCAACGTGCGCCTGCTGGCCTGCGGCGAGTGGTCGGCTGACCGCGCTGCTGCCTGGGACTACAAACGCGTCAACGGTGGCCTGCTGGTGCAGAGCCGCGACATCGGCATGATCAGCGCCGATGACCTGAAAGTCGTGACCAAGCGTGCACCGACCGAACAGGAAATCCACGACCTGATCTTCGCTTGGAAAGTCGCCAAGTACGTCAAGTCCAACGCCATCGTCTACGCAAAGAACCGCCAGACCATCGGTGTCGGCGCTGGCCAGATGAGCCGCGTGAACTCCGCGCGCATTGCTGCGATCAAGGCTGAACATGCCGGCTTGCAGGTGGCGGGTTCGGTCATGGCATCCGACGCGTTCTTCCCGTTCCGCGACGGCCTGGACAACGCGGCCAAGGTCGGCATCACTGCGGTGATCCAGCCAGGCGGCTCGATGCGTGACAACGAAGTGATTGCAGCAGCTGACGAAGCCGGCATCGCCATGGTGTTCACCGGCATGCGCCACTTCCGTCACTAAGAACACGATCAACTGTAGGAGTGAGCCTGCTCGCGATAGCGTCCTTTCAGACACATTGATTCTGACTGTAACGCCGCCATCGCGAGCAGGCTCACTCCTACAGAAAAGCATCTCTGCGGTGCATCACAGAATTAGCGTCATCCGAGGTTTTTGAAATGAATGTTTTGATCATTGGCAGCGGTGGCCGTGAACACGCCCTGGCCTGGAAAGTGGCTCAGGATCCGCGCGTGCAGAAAGTTTTCGTGGCTCCGGGCAACGCCGGTACCGCCATTGAAGCCAAGTGCGAAAACGTCGCTATCGATGTGCTCGCACTGGAGCAACTCGCCGACTTCGCCGAGAAAAACGTTTCCCTGACCATCGTCGGTCCGGAAGTGCCGCTGGTTGCCGGCGTCGTCGACCTGTTCCGCTCCCGTGGCCTGGACTGCTTCGGTCCGACCGCTGGCGCCGCGCAGCTGGAAGGTTCGAAAGCCTTCACCAAGGATTTCCTGGCACGCCACAAGATCCCGACCGCCGACTACCAGAACTTCACCGAGATCGAGCCAGCCCTGGCTTATCTGCGTGAAAAAGGCGCACCGATCGTGATCAAGGCCGATGGCCTGGCCGCCGGTAAAGGCGTGATCGTTGCCATGACACTGGCCGAAGCCGAAGACGCCGTGCGCGACATGCTCGCGGGTAACGCGTTTGGCGAAGCCGGTTCGCGCGTGGTCATCGAAGAATTCCTGGACGGCGAAGAAGCCAGCTTCATCGTCATGGTCGACGGCAAGAACGTACTGCCGATGGCCACCAGCCAGGACCACAAACGCGTCGGCGACGGCGACACCGGCCCGAACACCGGCGGCATGGGTGCTTACTCCCCTGCACCAGTCGTCACCAGCGAAGTGCACAAGCGCGTCATGGACCTGGTGATCTGGCCGACCGTGCGCGGCATGGCCGAGGAAGGCAATGTTTACACCGGTTTCCTCTACGCTGGCCTGATGATCGACAAGGCTGGTAACCCAAAAGTCATCGAATTCAACTGCCGTTTCGGCGACCCTGAGACCCAACCGGTTATGCTGCGCTTGCAGTCGAGCCTGGTGTTGCTGGTCGAGGCGGCCCTGGCGCAAGCGCTGGACAAGGTCGAAGCCCAATGGGATACACGTCCGAGCGTCGGTATTGTTTTGGCGGCAGGCGGCTATCCTGGCGACTACGCTAAAGGCGTCGCCATCAACGGTCTGGATGCAGCCGCAGCGTTGGAAGGCAAAGTCTTCCACGCCGGTACTGCGCTCAAGGACGGTCAAGTGGTGACGGCCGGCGGTCGGGTGCTTTGCGCCACTGCCATGGGTGCCAGCGTCGATGCTGCCCAGCAGCAGGCTTACAAGCTGGCCGCGAAGATTGACTGGGAAGGCTGCTTCTATCGCAAGGACATTGGCTACCGTGCCATTGCCCGTGAGCGTGGCGAAAATCAGGAATAAGCGATCCATTCGGCAGGGCTTGGGATTCAGGCCCTTGCCGGACTATTCCGGCGCCGCGCATAGTTATATTCTGGCATCAACCTACGAAGGGATTTCGCCGTGCGCTGGCTCAGGATTGCCATAGGTTTCACAGTCACGCTGCTGACGCTGCTCTGCATGCTTGCGGCCCAGGCCGCGCAAGGCAGTGGCTGGGCGCTATTGCTTGACGAACAGGGCGACCTGCAACTCAGCGACATCCGTTCCGCTCGTTTCACCAATCAATTCAGCCCCATCGAACTCGAACGCCTCACCGCGGCCGAGCCCGGTGGTGCACTCTGGCTGCGCTTCAGACTGGCACCCGGCAAGCATGAGCAGTTGCTGCGGGTGTTCGCTCCCGACCTGTCGCACCTCAATCTTTATGTGCTGGACGGCGACAAGCTGATCGAGCAATTGAACACCGGCACCGAACAGCCTCAGGCAGAACGGCCACTACCCAACAGCGACTTCATGTTGCCGTTGCCGCAAAGCGACAAACCCCTCGACGTCTACCTGCGCCTGGTGTCCGACCACCAGATGCGGCCTTACATCACCCTGCAATCGGCAATCATGACCGCAGCCAATCAGAGCCAGACGCTGATTTACGGCCTGCTGTTCGGCTGCATCGGGATGCTGATCCTGCACAACCTGATCCGTTACGCTTACACCCGGTCGCGCAGCAGCCTGTGGCTGGCAGGTTGTGAAGCGTTGCTGATGCTGAGCCTGGCGCTGCTGCTGAATCTCGCGGGCCCATGGCTGTCGGACTGGCATGCGGTGCAAACACCGGGCGCTTACCTCGCCCTGCTGCTGACCGCACCGTGCGGGCTGATGTTCGCCTACCGTTTCTTCGCCCCGCTCGGCCCTCACCCGCTGAACAAGCTGCTGCTGGGCGACATCCTGTTCATTGTGGCTTGCGGCCTGTTGCTGTTGTTCGTCAACACGCTGCCGCTGAACATCATCACCTACGCGCTGGTCGCCCTCGCGGGCCTCACCATGTTGTTCGTCAGCGCCTGGCACTGGCAAAAAGGCTATCGCCCGGCCCGGCTGTTCGTGGCCGCCATGGTGGTGTTCAACGTCGGTACGCTGATTATCCTGCCGGCGCTGCTCGGCCTGACGCTGGTAGAACCGCAAGGCCTGATCATTGCCCTGCTGGTGTTCATTTGCATCAGTGGTCTGTTGATGAGCATTGCCCTGAGCGAACGCCAGCGCAGCATCACCGAAGACCGTTTCAGCGTCAGCCGCGATCTGGCCGCCAGCAACGCCGAGATCAATGCCAAGGCCGAATTCCTGGCGAAGATAAGTCATGAAATCCGTACCCCGATGAATGGCGTTCTGGGCATGACCGAGCTGTTGTTGGGCACGCCACTCTCGGTCAAGCAGCGCGATTACGTGCAAACCATTCACAGCGCCGGCAACGAACTGCTGACCCTGATCAACGAGATTCTCGACATTTCCAAGCTCGAATCCGGGCAGATCGAGCTCGACGATGTGCAGTTCGATCTCAATGCGCTGATCGAAGACTGCCTGAGTATCTTCCGCGCCAAGGCCGAACAGCAGAACGTCGAGCTGATCAGCTTTATCCAGCCACAAGTGCCGCGGGTCATCAGCGGTGACCCGACGCGCCTGCGCCAGACGCTGCTGAGCCTGCTGGAAAACGCCCTGAAGAAAACCGACGAAGGCGAGATCCTGATCGTCGTCGCCCTCGACGAGCGCACGGCCAAACCGCGTTTGCGCATTGCCGTACAAGACAGCGGCGAGCCGATGGACGCCGAAGAACGCGACGCGCTGATGCACGCCGAACTGCACAGCAAGAACTTCCTCTCGACCACCCGCCTGGGCGGCAACCTGGGGCTGGTGATCGCCCGTCAGTTGATTCGCCTGATGCAAGGGGAATTCGGCATCAAGAGCGGCGCCAGCCAGGGCAGCACCTTATGGCTGACCTTGCCACTGGACCCCGACCGCCTCGAACACCCGACGTCCGACCTCGATGGCCCGCTGCAAGGCGCACGGGTATTGGTGGTGGACGACAACGACACTTGCCGCAAGGTGCTGGTGCAGCAGTGCAGTGCCTGGGGCCTGAATGTCAGCGCGGTCCCGTCCGGCAAGGAAGCCCTGGCGCTGCTGCGCACCAAGGCTCACCTGCGCGATTACTTCGATGTGGTCCTGCTGGACCAGAACATGCCCGGCATGACCGGCATGCAACTGGCGGCCAAGATCAAGGAAGACCCGAGCCTGAACCACGACATCCTGCTGATCATGCTCACGGGCATCAGCAATGCGCCGAGCAAAATCATCGCGCGCAACTCCGGGATCAAGCGCATCCTCGCCAAACCGGTGGCCGGCTACACCTTGAAGACCACGCTGGCGGATGAGCTGAATCAACGTAACAAGGGCCTCGCGGTATCGCAGTTCCCATCCACCGGCCCGACCCTGCCGGTCAAGGTTCCCAGCGACTTCCGCATTCTGGTGGCCGAAGACAACAGCATCTCGACCAAGGTGATTCGCGGCATGCTGGGCAAACTCAACCTGCAACCGGACACCGCCAGCAATGGCGAAGAAGCCTTGCAGGCAATGAAAGCCCAACGTTACGACCTGGTGCTGATGGATTGTGAAATGCCGATCCTCGACGGTTTCTCGGCCACCCAGCAATTGCGTGCCTGGGAAGTCGGCAACCAACGGATTCGCACCCCAGTAGTGGCATTGACCGCACACATCCTCGCCGAGCATAAAGAGCGCGCACGTCAGGCGGGCATGGACGGACACATGGCCAAACCGGTCGAGCTGTCGCAGTTGCGCGAGCTGATCGAACATTGGGTTGCCCAGCGCGATCAGCAGCAACGGACGGCAACACAACCGTCCTGAGCCGACAGACCCTGCAACGCCTGATAGACTCCCCCACGACTTCTCTCGCCAGTGAGCCTGCATCATGCTCCACGTGTTGTTCAGCGTTTACCTGAAGATGCTGGTGCTCTACAGCCCGTTCTTCGTGTTGTCCTGTTTCATCAGCCTGACCCGCGGTTATTCGCGCAAGGAACAACGGCGGCTGGCCTGGAAAGTGGCAACGGCCACACTGATTTCCAGTGTCTTGCTGTACTTGTTCGGACGGTACATTTTCAGTGTTTTCGGCATTACCGTGGATGCGTTCCGCATCGGTGCCGGCAGCGTGCTGTTTATCTCGGCACTGGGCATGGCCCAGGGCAAGTCGGCGGTCCAGACCGATAACGTGCAGCAGGACGTCACCATCGTCCCGCTGACCATCCCCCTGACCGTCGGCCCCGGCACCATCGGCGCCTTGCTGGTGATGGGCGTGAGCCAGCCCCACTGGGATGACAAGCTCACCGCCATCCTCAGCATTGCCCTGGCCAGCTTTACCGTTGGTGTGGTGCTTTACCTGTCGAACCGCATCGAACGCATTCTCGGTGACCAGGGCTTGCAGATTGTCAGTCGGCTGATGGGGTTGTTTGTGTGTGCACTGGCGGCGCAGATCATTTTCACCGGTGTGAAAGGGTATCTGGTGCCTTAGTGACAACCCTTCACTGAAAGCCAGGGGCTTATTGCCCCTGGCGGCCGGGCTTCATTTAACCGGCGCAAACTCCATGAAAACGGCCTCTCTGAGATCATCAAGGTACTTGATGCACTCAGCCTCTCTCCTCAAGTCTTCTTCGTGAATGGTAAAGTGCGCCTTACCTTGAAAAATCGGAAGTTCGGAAGTATCCCACTCCACAAAAAGAACTTTCGCATTATTGTCCGATGAGTCGTAGCGGACCGTCGCCACGGCCATTGTTACTTCAGCTTCTTCGTCTTGCTTGCAAACAGACACGCCAAAATTACCACCACTGGCTTCAGTTGCATGACGCTCAAAAAGCTTGACGGCTTCAGGTTGTTTTTTCAGTGCATCAATAGTTTTGTCTGCGACAACTTTCAGCGCATTCGCGGCCGTACCCGCCAGGCCACCGGCCACAGAATGAACAATATCCAGCGCTACATTATCCAGCGTCAACTTGGCGGAGGTGGATTTGTACTGGGTAAAGGCACTGTGGTATTCGGTCCAGCCCGTGGCAAACATCAGTTTTTTAAAGCACTCGTATCGGGCAATTTTCTGCTCTTTAGCGGGAAACAGCACTTTTGAAGCGATATCGGCATACGCATACGTGTTTTTTACGATGCGTTTGTTGCGCCGCGACATCCCGTCCAGGAAGCCCACTACACCACTGCCCATGATCGCGGCATTCATTTCATCCCGGTCAAACGGTAGCTTTACTGCGGAGCGCGCCTGGATTTTCGGACCGGCAAGTTCAAGTTTGGCTCGACATTGTTCAAGACATTGATCGAAATAAAGACTGGCTTCTGCTTCATTCATTTTATTCATCTTATAAACCTTAAATTCAAACATATAAAAGCCGAACTGGCTCTGCCAAAAAACTATCGCACCCACCGAATGGATTCAACAACGTCAGGACTTATAAAAAAACAATAAAACAACCTACAAATATCGAGATGTAACGAACCACAATTAATTACAACAAATCAATAAAAACCAAACCACAGAAAAACCCAATAGATCCGCACACGCCTGCACGCCCCATTAAAAAACAAGAACTCAACTTACGCAGAAAGGTAAATAATCCGACTCACCAAGAGAGCTAAAAGGTAAATATCCTCTATTCATGCAGGAATTAACCTACATCCTCTGGCGAATGTTTTTTACGACACAGCAAAGAAAAAGCCACGGCAAATCGAGTGGAAACCTGGCCGTGGCTTTTTTTAGCGAAGCGCAACGCTTCAGGTGGCAGGCTTTTCTCCATACCAACGCGGCGTGTACACCCAGTCACCGCCCCCCATACGCGAAAACACGCAGGTCGTAGACGAACCCACCAGGACCATGGTGCGCATATCCACCTGGTCCGGGGTCAACTGGCCGAGAGTCGTCACTCGTAGCGTCTGCCCCGGGCGACCGATGTCACGCCCCAACACCACCGGCGTCGCCGGTGTGCGGTATCGCGCGACGATCTCCAGCGCCCGGCCAAGTTGCCATGGACGGGACCGAGAGATCGGGTTGTAGAACGCCAGGGCGAGGTCGGCCTGTGATGCAAGGTCCAGACGCTTCTCGATGATCTCCCAGGGCTTGAGGTTGTCCGACAGCGACAACACACAGAAGTCATGCCCCAGCGGCGCACCGGCCTGAGCAGCCGTCGCTAGTGAAGCAGAAACCCCCGGCAGAATTTCCAGATCGACGTTGTGCCACGTGGCATCGCTGGACTCGTGAAGGGCTTCGAGCACCGCAGCCGCCATGGCGAACACTCCCGGATCACCGGAAGAAACCACCACCACAGACCGTCCTTGTGCCGCCAGTTCGAATGCATGACGTGCGCGCTGCATCTCTTCGCGGTTGTCGGTGCAATGCATGACTTGATCGGCACGGAACGGGCCGGCCATGCGCACATAGGTTTCATAACCGAGCACATCATTGGCGCGCGCCAGTTCGGCCTTGACCGCCGGCACCATCAGCTCGGCAGCGCCAGGGCCAAGACCGATCACCGCCAGACGACCGCGAGGACGACCGATCGACAATGGGTCCAGAGGTTGCTCGGCCACCGCGATTGCAAGGGTGTCATCGCCGAAGATCTTCACAGACTGACCGAGGGCGTTGCGTGCCAGCTCACTGACTGCGCCGACATCGTTGCCAAAACGCAGCGGCACACCCAGCTCAAGCGCCGCTTCACGCAGCGCCGCACTCGACATTTCGCTATCGGCGGCCAGCAGACAGGCCACCGATTGCACGGCGATCTTTGCCTGATGCAACGCCTCGCGAATCGCACCCGGCAGATCCGCCACGCCGGTACCGACGGCCACCAACACGTTGCGCGGATAGATCAACAGCTCGTTGGCCGCCGGTGCACGCTCGGCATGACCGACGTGAACGGCCAGCCGCGCCTGCGGGTCCTCGGGCAACTGCGCCTGCGCCAACCACGGGGCCGCGCCTTCGATGCGCACCGTTTCACCGGCCAGCAAATCGGAAACGAAGCGCTTGCCCAGTTCGAGATCGCCCAGGGCATAACCGCTGGGAGGATTGAGCAGGCAGGTGCCGAAGCGCAATTCGCCGCTGGTGGTGATCGCCGCCGCGACGTCCAGTGCAGCCGCAATTTCTCGCGCCAGCACGTTCACGCCGCCCAGACCGCCCAGCAACGGCACCACTGCGCTGCCGTCTTCAGCAACGGCCAGCACCGGTGGCTCGGCGCCCTTTTCCAGCAGCAACGGCGCCAGGGTGCGAATCACGATGCCAGCGGCGCACAGGGCAATGATCGGCGTGTCCTGCTGATAGAGCTCACGCAGGGTCGCGCCAAACTCGTGATAGATGCGGTCCGCGCCCTCGACCCGCTCGGCCAGACCGTGGATCAAGGCGCCCGGGTACACCTGCTGAATTTTGCGTGCGGTCGCGAGGCTGCCATTGCCGAGAATGACAATCGCCGGAACTGGACGAGTCATCAGCCTTGCCACCTTTCGCCTGGAACGATGATCAGCGAGAAGTACGGCGAGGACATCGGCTCGACCTGATCCAGCGGCACGATTTTCTGATTGGCCATGGTCGCGCGTTCGACGTACAGCGCACGCTCGGCCAACCCGAGTTCTTCCAGCACCTGACGGACTTTAGGAAAGTTGCGCCCCAACTTCATGATCACCGCCGCATCCGCATCGGCGAGACGCCGCTTGAGATCGTCGTGCGGCAACACGCCGGACAGCACCGACAGGCTCTGATTGCGATACACCAACGGCGCGCCAAGTACCGAAGCGCCGCCGAGCATCGAACAGACACCGGGCACGACTTCGGCCTCATATCGCTCGGCCAGGCGATCGTGCAGGTACATGTAGGAACCGTAGAAGAACGGGTCGCCTTCGCAGATCACCGCCACGTCTCGGCCCGCATCCAGGTGCGCGGCGAGTTCTTCGCCGGCCGCATCGTAGAAATCGCTGATCACCTCTTCATAGGACAGCGGTGCCGGCAAGGCTTCGGTGGTCACCGGATACACCAGCGGCAGCAGGGTTTGAGCGTCCTGCAAATGCGCTTCGATGATGCCGAAGGCGTTACCCTTTTTGCCCTTGGCGACGAAGTACGCCACCACCGGCGATTCGCGCAGCAGGCGCAGGGCCTTGACGGTTATCAGTTCCGGATCACCGGGGCCGACGCCGAGGCCGATCAAACGTCCAGGTTGCTGCATCATTCGATCTCCGTGGCGAGGGCATTGACGGCGGCGGCGGCCATGGCGCTACCGCCCAGCCGGCCTTGCATGATGACAAACGGCACACCGCGACTGTCGGCGGCGAGTGCGGCCTTGGATTCGGCGGCACCGACGAAGCCCACCGGAAAGCCAAGGATCAGCGCCGGTTTCGGCGCGCCGGCGTCGAGCATTTCCAGCAGATAAAACAGTGCGGTCGGCGCGTTGCCAATCACCACCACACTGCCTTCCAGGTGCGGGCGCCACAGTTCCAGCGCGGCGGCGGAACGGGTGTTGCCCAGTTCACGGGCAAGCTCCGGAACGCTTTCATCGCGCAGGGTGCAGATGACTTCATTGTTCGCCGGCAAACGCGTGCGGGTCACGCCTTCGGAGACCATCCGCGCATCACACAGGATCGGTGCACCGGCGGCCAAAGCATCACGCCCGGCCTTGCCCGCGCCTTCCGAAAATTGCAGGCCGTCAATCGCATCGACCATGCCGCAGGCGTGTATCACCCGCACCGCGAGTTTTTCCAGATCGGCCGGGATTCGCTCGAGGTTGGCCTCGGCACGAATGATCGCGAAGGAGTTGCGATAGATCTCCTGACCGTCGCGGATGTAATCAAGCATCAAGGGGGCTCCGTGAGCGGGCGTCGAGCAAGGCGTCGACCGCTTCAATAGTAAGGTTGCGTGCGTGCAGGGCGCCGAAACCCGGCTGCCCCGCTTCGCGAAAATAGAGGTCGTAATGACCGGGGGTGACGGCCAGCAAAGTGACCGGCGCACTGTGCGCGGCGGCACAGGAACGCGGGCAACCGCTCAGATGCACACTCAGCAGCTGGCCATGGCGTTGCAGCAACGCGGCGAGTTGCAGAGCGTCCTGCTTGGTATCGGCCAAGCCCTTGGCGCAGCCCGTCGAGCCAGTGCAGGCAATCAACCGCGACAAGGCCTGACCGGCATCGCAGACCAGGCCCAACGCGTGCAGGCGGCGGATGACTTCATCGGCGTTGTCGTGGTGAATGTTCGGTAACAACAGGCTTTGCCAGGGCGTGAACCGCAGCGTTGCATCGCCGTATTCCTGCGCCAGTCGAGCGGCGCCCCGAAGCATGGTGCTATCGAGACGTCCCAGAGGCGGCACGCCCCCGACATAGACATGACCTGCTTGCGCCTGTGGGTGCGCGCCAATGTGCAGCACCTCGTTACTGACTGAGCGTTGCCAGATGCTAACGGGCTGGAAAGGCAGTCGCCCGGCGAGGCGAGCGAGAAATTCGGCTTGAGGGACGTCGACCAGCAAGTGGCGCATCCGCGTGTGTTCAGGCCCCGCCAGTTCCAGGAACAGCTCCAGCACGGCGACCACCAATGCGTGGCCATCTTCCAGTGGAACACGACCGCCTGGTTGATCGGTGGGGCATCCCGCCAGACCGAAAGCCAGCCACCGCTCGCCCTCTCGCTCGACTGCGGACAACCACAGATCATGGGGGTGTTCGAGCATCGCCAGACGTTCACCGCCATCCAGTTGCACGGCGAATTTGGCGCTGAGGTCGTGAAGGCGTTCTTGCCCTTGCAGGGTGGCGAGGATCTGTGCGGCCAATTCACGCGTGTCGAACAGCATCTGCCGATCGATACCCGCGCTCGGGCTCAGCATCAGATTACGCACATCGTCGCCCGCCGCATGCGAAGGGCCAAGGCCTGCGGCGAGCAGACTTTCGATCAACGCTTCCTGCTCTTTGACGATGCCGCGAATCTGCAGGTTGGCCCGGTTAGTGGCCTCGATCACTGAGCCGGCATAACGCTGTGCACCTTCGGCCACAGCGTTGGCCTGCTCGGAAGTGAGGGTTCCGCCCGCCAGTTTTATCCGGCAGATACCGCCGTCTCTGGCCTGGACGATACGCAGCAGCCCCGGACAGGCCGAGGGGCGTAAAGCGCGGGACATAGGGAGTTCGTTCAAAGGGATGACCGGATCTGAAGTGGGGGCGCCCCCCCGTCGGAGGCGAGCGGTATTATGCCTGCTTTGCCGCGCGGCATCATAAGACCGCGTGTCGCATTTGCTCCGACCTTGAATCCATCAGGCGGCCTCCCTCACAGGCGCTCAGAATAAAACTCGAAAATGGCGTCAGCGATCCGGTCGAGCCGATCGTTCAACTCCGGGCGGACTTTATCGAAGCGTGCTCTGTTCAGGGTCAAAGGAGCGGCTCGATGCGTAAGCGTCACGTTGCCCTCCTTCCAGTCCCAAAACAGAAAATCTTCCCGCTGCGCCAGCGCCCGAAGCGAAAAGTCATTCAGGTCCAGTGATAATTTCCCTTGTTTGTCGTATTCAGCGGGGGCAATGGAAAACTCCCTGCCACGCAGACTTTCGGTGGCCAATGACCAAAGCGCCGACGAATTAGCCAACAATGAATCAAACATGTTTTTTGTAACTATTGCCATCTGACTGTTAACAGCGGCAATTCTGTTCAAATAAATCTGAGTTACTTTTCCTGCAAAGTGACTGTAACTTTTCTCGACAACTCTGCGTTCGTCAATTTCCCAACCCAAGTCCCATAACACCACGGCAAACAAGGAAAACCAGCCTTGGGGATCTGTGTCCCTATTGCGCTGCTGACTCGCATACCACTGCGCATAACGCACGCTGGAGTTGACGTCACGCTTGTCCTGACGCGACACGCCCCTGGCCGTGCTGATCAGGTTGCCACCCGATAGCGACCCGGCAGCGCCTTGCTGATCCTGCGAGGCGTAAAGTCGAGAGCTCTTTGTTTGTCGTGGCGCGAAGTCTCGGTCGAACGCATCAGAATAAGCCGTCAAGTCCAGGCGCCCTGCTTTATCAATAACCATAGTCAATTCCTTTTAAACCATTATCAAGTTAGTGCACGAGCATTCAAACTACATAACTTAACTATGACCAGCCACAGACTAATAAAACCAACTTAAAACATTCTATTACTCGCCTCCGCGTCTACCGCGTTATCATGTGCCGCTTTATGCAGATGAATAGAGATCACACATGGCTCGCTGGCTGACCGTGACAGGCATTGGTGAAGACGGCTTCAAGGGTTTGGGCAGGAATGCCCGGCATGCGTTGCTGGCTGCCTCGAAGATCTTCGGCAGTCAGCGGCAACTGGACCTGCTGCCGCCCTGCATCCGTGGCGAACGCAAACTCTGGCCGACGCCGTTCTCCCTCGATGCGTTGTTGGCCTTGCGGGGTGAGCCGGTGTGCGTGCTGGCCAGCGGCGATCCGATGTTCTTCGGTGTCGGCGCCAGCCTCGCCCGGCAATTGCCCTGCGCGGAAATGCTGATCCTGCCGGCGCCCTCTTCCTGCTCTCTGGCGGCCGCGCGAATGGGCTGGCCGTTGCAGGATGTGGTCACGCTATCGGTGGTCGCTCGCCCGGTCGCGGCACTTAACGCGCAGTTGTTCAGCGGTGTTCGCTTGTTGGTGCTCAGCAACGATGGGCAAAGCCCCGCCGCAATAGCGGCGTTGTTGCGCGAACGTGGTTTCGGACCGAGCCGCCTGAGCGTGCTGGAACATTTGGGTGGCGAGGCCGAGCGACGCATCGACGGTGTCGCCAACGACTGGGCCGACCCGGCTATCGCCGACCTCAACCTGATCGCCATCGAGTGCATCGCCGCCCCCGGCACGCCGCGTCTTTCGCGACTGGCCGGCCTGCCGGATTCGGCGTTCAGGCACGACGGTCAACTGACCAAGCGTGATGTGCGTGCAATCACCCTCGCGCGCCTGGCCCCGGTTCCCGGTGAACTGTTGTGGGACGTCGGCGCCGGCAGCGGTTCGATCGGCATCGAGTGGATGCGCGCCCATCCGGGTTGCCGGGCGCTGGCGATCGAGGCCGATGAAGGCCGGCAACTGTTGATCGAGTACAACCGCGACGCGCTCGGCGTGCCCGGCCTGCAATTGGTTCGCGGCAGTGCGCCGCAAGCCCTCACAGGTCTGGAACGCCCGGACGCGATCTTCATCGGCGGCGGCGTCACCCGCAAAGGCGTTCTGGACACTTGCTGGGCGGGGCTCAAACCCGGTGGCCGACTGATCGCCAACGCGGTCACGCTACAAAGTGAAATGACCCTGATGGCCTGGCGCGAGCAACATGGCGGCGAGCTGACGCGTATCCATATCGCCCAGGCGCAACCGCTGGGCGACTTCGATACCTGGCGCCAGGCCTTGCCGATTACTTTGCTGGACGTGGTCAAACCTTTCGATGCGTGACGAAACCGCCGAACAACCCGCACCGCTGCGTAGCGGCCTGACCACCGGCAGCTGCGCCACCGCCACCAGCCTGGCGGCCGCTCGATTGCTGCTCGGCGGAACGAGTGCAGACGCCGTGGACATCGTCCTGCCCAAAGGCAAGCGCGTGCAGATGCGCCTGGAATTCTGCCGGTTGCTGGATGACGGCGCCGAAGCTGGAACGATCAAGGATGCCGGTGACGATCCGGACGTGACCCACGGCGCACTGCTCTATTCACGGGTGCGCCTGTGCGCAGAACCAGGCATTCGTTTCTGTGCCGGCCGTGGTGTCGGCACCGTCACCCGACCGGGCCTGGTGCTGGGCGTCGGCGAGCCGGCGATCAACCCGGTGCCGCGCAAGATGATCAGCGATCATTTGACCTCGCTCGCGCAAGAGCTCGATTACCCCGGCGGTTTCGAAGTCACGGTAAACGTCGAGGGCGGCGAGGCGCTGGCGTTGAAAACCATGAACCCACGGCTGGGCATTCTCGGTGGCCTGTCGATTCTCGGCACCAGCGGCATCGTCCGGCCGTTTTCCTGTGCTGCGTACATTGCCTCGATCCATCAGGGCATCGACGTGGCGAAAACCAACGGTTACCTGCACATCGCCGCGTGCACCGGCAACGCCAGCGAAGACACCATGCGCCGAGTCTACGACCTGCCGGAAATCGCCCTGATCGAAATGGGCGACTTCGTCGGTGCGGTGCTCAAACACCTGCGCAAAGTGCCGGTGGCCAAACTCAGCATTTGTGGTGGTTTCGGCAAGATCAGCAAACTGGCGGCCGGACACATGGATCTGCACAGTCGGCATTCGAGCATCGACCTGCCGCAACTGGCCGAATGGGCTGCAGCGGTCGGCGCGGATGAAGAGTTGCAGCAGGCAATGCGTGAAGCCAACACCAGTCAACAGGCCTTGGCCATGGCCAGCGCCGCCGGCATCGCACTCGGCGACGCGGTATGCCGGCACGCCCTGGATTTTGCCCGCAGTGTGGTGCCGGCGCAGGTTCAGGTCGAAGTATTCGCCATCGATCGCCAGGGCGCAATTGTCGGCCACGCGGGAGCTTTTCAATGAAACGCCTATTGCTGCTCGGCGGCGTGACGGAAGCGCTGGCCATCGCCCGCACGCTGGGGCCGGAACACATCTACAGCCTGGCCGGCGTCGGTCGTGTGCCGACCGATCTGACCTGTCGGGTTCGCGTTGGCGGTTATGGCGGCGCGGACGGCCTGGCGCAATTCATCCGCGACGAAGAGATTGATCTGCTGCTGGACGCGACGCATCCCTACGCCGCGCAAATCAGCCAGAACGCCGCGACCGCCGCGCGAATGTCCGGCGTTCCCTGCTGGGCACTGCGCCGCCCGGCCTGGCAACCACAAGCCGGGGATGACTGGCGCGAAGTCAGTGACTGGGCCGAGTTGATCGAAGCGCTGAAACCGTTCCGCCGACCACTGTTCACCCTCGGCCGCGAACCCTTGCAACACCTGCATGAAATCCCTGCGCAGCAATTCTGGACGCTGCGCGCCCTGGACGTTTATCCGGGCAACGAGCGCTGCGAAGTGATCGGCGCACGCGGGCCGTTTCTGATCGAGGATGAACGTGAGTTGTTCGAGGGCCGGCAGATCGATGTGCTGATCAGCAAAAACAGCGGCAGCACCGCCACCGAGCCAAAACTGGAAGTGGCGCGGGAGCGTGGGGTGCCGGTGCTGGTGTTGAAGCGGCCGGTGTTGCCGGGGGTGGAGCGGGAGTTTGGGAGTGTGGGTGATGTGCTTAACGCGTTGAAACACGACTTGTAGCAGCTGGTGCCGCCTGCGTTCGCCTGCGCCAGCAGCCACACGATATGCAGAGCCCCACATAACAATCGGACACTACCTACAACATCCTTCTAATCGGCTGACTTGTTCAGCCAGTTCCCGAAATCTATCCTCCAGGTCATCACGCATGGAGGTTCCAGTGATAGAACAATTCACCCGTTTCGATGCCGCGGAATTCCTCAAGTCGCCGGAAGAAATGGCGGCTTATCTGGATGCATGCTTTGAAGAAGATGCTTGCGACGGCGTTCTGATACGCGCGGCACTCAACGACATAGCCAGAGCACAGGGCATGACACAGGTTGCGCGTGATGCAGGTTTGGGTCGTGAAAGCTTGTACAAAGCATTGAGCGGCACTGGCAATCCGGAATTCGCGACTATCATGAAGGTTATGAAAGCCTTGGGCCTGCGCCTGCATGCCTCTGCGATCTGATTGCGCTGCGACACCAAACCGCAGGCCGCGTTTTTACTTATCGGCACTGATCAGGCTAAATAGCCGCGCCTGATCTCCCACCCAACCGGATCTGTCCCATGTCCCGACAACGGCTCGCAATTGCATGGATAGCCTGCTTCGCAGTGCTGTTCAACATGCTCGCCATGCCGATGACCGGAGCGATGGCGCAGACGGCGAAATCGCCGGCCGAACAGGTGTTGTGGGGCAGTTTCTGCTCGTCCACCGGCACGAAGATGATGGCGATTTCTCTGGGGACGCTTGATCAGAAAGCTCCGCAGAACGACGATCATTCCAACATGCAGCATTGCTGGTGCTGTTCCGGTTCTGCGCCATTGGTGGCGTTGCCCGGGCATGTGCCGCAGTTGTATTTCGCGCGCTTCGAAACCAATCGAAGCCTGCCCGCCACCGCTCTCGACACCCCCACTCCGCGCCAGCAATGGCCGAATCTCAACCCCCGTGCATCCCCTCTGGTGTGATTCCTTCTCGCAATTGACCTGCGTTTTGAATCGTTCTGGAGAACTGCCATGTTGAACAAACTCATCGTTCTGGCTGCATTGCTGCTGCCTGCCTGCTTTGCCAATGCCCATGAATACAAGGCTGGCGAACTGCAAATCGCTCATCCGTGGTCGCAGGAATTGCCACCGAACGCGCCGACCGTTGCGGCTTACTTCGTGATTCAAAACCCCGGCAAAACCGCCGACAAACTGCTCAGCGTCGACTCGCCGATTGCAGGCATCGCCCAGTTGCACGAGCACGTGATGCAGAACGATCTGATGAAAATGCAGCAGGTGCCGGCCGTCGAAATCCCGGCGGGCGGCGACGTCACGTTTGCACCGATGGCGTACCACGTGATGCTGCTGGAACTGAAAGACCGCAGCCTGCTGAGCGACGGCAAGCGGTTCCCGCTGACGATGCATTTCGAAAAGTCCGGTGATGTGACGGTCGAAGTCTCGGTGCAGAAAACCGCACCGGGCGGCGTGCAAGTGCACGCACACAACCCGTAATCGCCAGAGCCGAATACGCCCATGCGCCCGCTTAGCGCCAGGCCATCCGCGCCCCGTCGTCAGCCATTGAGCCTGACACGCGGCAGCTGGATCAGCCTGTTCGCCATGTTGATGATCTTCATCGGCCCGCTGATTTCTCAGTCGATGCCGATGGATCAGCGCGCCTCTTCGATGTCCATGAACATGTCGATGGACATGAGCATGGACATGTCAGCGATGGCGCACGGCGAGCACGGCGCGACACCCGCTGCCGAGCACTGTCCACCCAAAACCTCCCATCATGCGATCTGGGAAAAGTGCGGCTATTGCAGCCTGCTGTTCAACTGCCCGGCGCTGACGGGCGGCCAGTCTTTCGTTGCATTCGACGCCCCAAAAACCAGCACCTTCAGTACACCCGCCACCCGACTGGGCCACGCCCGGCAAACCTTCTTCCCCGGCGCCCGCACCCGCGCACCACCCACCGTCGCGTAAACACCTCCCCAATCTCACACGGTTAGAAGACAGCAAAGCAGCCAGTGGGAGCGGGCTTGCTCGCGAAAGCGGTGGGGCTGACCCACCCACATCGCGAGCACGCCCGCCCCCACAGGCATTGCGCAGGCTGCCGGCCGTGTCGTTTACGACTGTTCGATGGAAATTGTCATGTCCAGGTTTTCTGCTGACACACGCTTGAGCGCCGCCCAAGCTTCTTTTGCCCTGAACGAAACGCGCGTTCGTTTCAGGCACGCCACCGCCGTTCTTTGCGGCGTACTGCTGACACCGATGGTGCTGGCCGATGATCATGCCGGCCACAGTGAAGAACTGAGCCCGACGGTGATCACCGCCATCGCACCGAGCTCACCGCTAACCATCGTCACCAACCCCAAAGACCCACGCCAACCGGTACCGGCCAGCGACGGTGGTGACTACTTGAAGACCATCCCCGGCTTCGCCCTGGTGCGCAATGGCGGCACCAACGGTGACCCGGTGCTGCGCGGCATGTTCGGCTCGCGCCTGAACATCCTCACCAACGGCGGCCAGATGCTCGGCGCCTGCCCCGGCCGGATGGACGCGCCGACCTCCTACATCTCACCGGAAACCTACGACAAACTCACCGTCATCAAAGGCCCGCAAACGGTACTTTGGGGGCCGGGCGCATCCGCCGGCACCATCTTGTTCGACCGTGACCCGGAAAGCTTCGGCGAACTCGGCACCCGAGTGAATGCCAGCGTACTGGCCGGCTCCAACGGCCGTTTCGACAAACTAGTGGACGCCGCTGCCGGCGGGTCATTGGGTTACGTGCGAGTGATCGGCAACACCGCGCATTCCGACGACTATCGGGACGGCAACAACGACACCGTGGCCTCGCGTTACGACAAGTGGAATGGCGACGTGGCACTCGGCTGGACCCCGGACGCCGACACCCTGCTGGAGCTGACCGCCGGCAAAGGCGATGGCGAAGCCCGTTACGCCGGACGCGGCATGGACGGCGCGCAGTTCAAGCGCGAAAGCCTCGGCCTGCGTTTCGAGAAGTCCAATATCGGCGACGTGCTCGACAAGGTCGAAGCACAGATCTACTACAACTACGCCGACCACGTGATGGACAACTACACCCTGCGCACGCCGTCCGGCACCGGGATGATGGCCGGCCCGATGGCTTCCAGTGTCGATCGCCGAACCCTCGGCGCACGGATCAAAGCCACGTGGCGCTGGGCCGATGTGCAATTGATCAGCGGCATCGACGCGCAGACCAGCGAACACCGCAAGCGCGCCGCCATGGGCATCGACACCTACAAGGATCTGCCGCGCAACAAGGACGCCGATTTCCATAACTACGGCGTGTTCAGCGAACTGACCTGGTACGCCGCCGACCGTGATCGACTGATTACCGGCGCGCGACTGGACCGTGCTTCGGCCAAGGATTTTCGGCAGACCACTGGTTCGGGGATGATGACCCGCGCCAACCCGACCGCCGACGACACCCGCGCCGACACCCTGCCCAGCGGCTTCGTCCGTTACGAGCATGATCTGGCAGACAGCCCGACCACGCTGTACGCAGGCCTCGGTCACACCCAGCGTTTCCCGGATTACTGGGAGCTGTTTTCGCCCAACTCGGGACCTGCCGGCTCGGTAAACGCCTTCGACTCGATCAAGCCCGAAAAAACCACCCAGCTCGACTTCGGCCTGCAATACAAGACCGAAGACCTCGAAGCCTGGGCCTCGGGTTACGTCGGACAGGTGCGCGATTACATCCTGTTCAATTACAAGACGGGAATGATGGGCACGACCTCGCAAGCCGAGAACATCGACGCGCGGATCATGGGCGGTGAACTCGGGGCGGCCTACAGGCTGACGTCGAACTGGAAGGCCGACGCAACCCTGGCCTACGCCTGGGGCAAGAACAGCAGCGACGGCAAGGCATTGCCGCAAATGCCGCCGCTGGACGCGCGATTCGGCCTGACCTACAGCGAAGACAACTGGAGCGCCGGCGCCTTGTGGCGAGTGGTCGCGGCGCAAAACCGCATTGATCAGAACAAGGGCAACGTGGTCGGCAAAGACTTCGACAAATCCTCGGGGTTCGGCGTGTTCTCGCTCAATGGCGCCTATCGGATCAACAAGAACTGGAAGGTCAGCAGCGGCGTCGACAACCTGTTCGGCAAGGCGTACGCCGAGCATTTGAACCTGGCCGGCAACGCTGGTTTTGGCTACCCGGCCAATGACCCGCAGGCCATAAAAGAACCGGGGCGAACGCTCTGGACCAAGGTGGATATGAGCTTCTAAAAGCTTTGCCCTGTAGGAGCGAGCCCGCTCGCGATGGTCGTGAACGATGACGCGACCATTCTGAATGAACGCGGCGCCGTCGAGTTCTTCGCGAGCAGGCTCGCTCCTACAAGGACCTGCAAGACAACAACAAAAGTACCAAGCCAAGCGGAGCACAACCGATGAAACAGCCCAAACCGAATTTCTATAACCTGGCCTGGCGCTGGCATTTCTATGCCGGTCTGTTCGTCGCGCCATTCATGGTGATGCTGGCCCTGACCGGTGTCATTTACCTGTTCAAGCCGCAACTCGACTCGTTGATGTACGACAGCCTGATGAACGTCCCGGCCGGCCATCACAGCATCCCGGCCGACGACTTGCTCAAGCGGGTGAAAGACGCGTATCCACAATCGACGATCAAGCAATACCTGCCGCCGGTGAACGCCGAACGCAGCGCGCAATTTGTCGTACTCAATGGCGGCAATGAGCTGAACGTTTTCGTCGACCCGTACCACGGCGATATCCTCGGCGAGCAAGACGCCAAGAAGAATCTGCAAGCGATAGCGCGAGCGATTCATGGCGAGTTGATGATCGGCACGGTCGGTGACCGGCTGATCGAACTGGCCGCTGGCTGGGGCATCGTGCTGGTGGTTTCCGGGGTCTTTTTGTGGTGGCCACGAGGCCAGGCGGCCGGCATTTTATGGCCGCGCCTGAGCAGTCGCGGTCGCGTGCTGTGGCGCGACCTGCATGCCGTCACCGGGTTCTGGGGCGCCGCGTTTCTGCTGGTGATGCTGCTCAGCGGCATGACCTGGACCGGGTTCTGGGGCAAGCAATACGCAGGAGTCTGGAACGTGTTCCCGGATGCCATGTGGAATGACATGCCCAAGTCCGACGTCGAGGCGCGCAGCCTCAACACCGCCACGCGCCAGACCGTGCCATGGGCGATGGAAAACACGCCGATGCCGATGTCCGGCGACCACGCCGAACACATGGCCCACGACAGTGCGCAACCCGGCCCCGCCGCACCGACCATCAGCCTGCAAGACGTGCAGAACATCGCCGTGCAACGCAAGGTCGAGCCGGGTTACAGCATTACTTTCCCGACCACGGCCACCGGCGTATTCACCATCGCCGTGTTCGCCGATGACCCGCGCAACGATGCCACTCTGCACGTCGATCAGTACACCGGCAACGTCCTCGCCGACGTGCGCTGGGAACATTACGGCCCCGTAGCCCGCGCCACGGAAACCGGCGTGATGCTGCACGAAGGCAAGATGTTCGGGGTGCTCAACCAGATCATCGTGCTGCTGATCTGCCTGATGATTCTGCTCAGTGCCGTCAGCGGCGTGGTGATCTGGTGGAAGCGTCGGCCACAAGGCAAGTTCGGTGTTCCACCGCTGCGCCACGACCTGCCGAAATGGAAAACAGGGGTAGCGATCATGCTGGTGCTGGCAGTGGCGTTTCCGTTGGTGGGCGCTTCGCTGGTGGTGGTCTGGTTGCTGGATCGAGTGCTGTTGTCGCGATTCACCCGACAAACTGAATCAGCCTCATCTTCATCATGAAACAGGCGAGATGCGCGTATTAGAGGGATCTGTAGACTTCGGGCGCTTATCGCACGGTCATTTTTAGTGTTACTGTATAACGCAAATGCACCGCCCAACCCGCAGCCATTGCTGCGGGTTTTCTTTTGGAAGAAGTGTCACCCACCCGATGAACAAGTACCTCTTGTCCGGCCTCTGCCTGCTCGCCCTGAACAACAACGCCCACGCGCAATCCTTGACGCTGCCCGCCGGCACCATCACCGCACCGGCCGTTGACGACGAAACCGTCAACCTCAACACGCCGACCACCGCCGGTTCGCGCCTGAACCTCACGGCACTGGAAACACCCGCCAGTGTGGAAAGCCTGACTGGCGAACAGATCCGCGCGCGCGGTGACCGCAGCGTGCAGGACGCTGCCTCGCGCAGCACCGGGATCAGCCGCACCGGCACGCCGGGCGACGGCGGAACCTCGTTGTCCGCACGAGGCTTTACCGGGCAAAACTCGGTGATGCAGTTGTATGACGGCAACCGGATGTACACCGGCATGGGCACCGTGACCTTCCCGGTCGACACCTGGTCGGTGGAGCGCGTCGATGTGCTGCGCGGCCCGGCTTCGGTGTTGTACGGCGAAGGCGCGACGGGTGCGGTGGTCAACGTGATCCCGAAAAAGCCCTTAGAAGGCGAGATCGAAAACCACGTGCGTCTCGGTTACGGCTCTTACGACAGTCAGCAACAAGCGTTCGACAGCGGCGGTTCGCTGAGCGATACCCTGAGTTATCGCTTGAACCTCAATCGCCTGCGCAGCAACGGTTGGGTCGATCGCGGCGATTCCTCCAGCGACTTCGTCAGCGCGGCCCTGCGCTGGCAGGCCACGGACGATCTGGCATTCACCCTCGCCCACGATTACGGCGACCAGAACCCGATGAACTACTTCGGCACGCCATTGATCAACGGCCGCTTCCACGAAGGTCTGCGCGACAAGAACTACAACGTCAGCAACGACAAGCAGCACTACAACGATCAATGGACGCGCCTGACCAGCGACTGGCAAATTTCCGATAACGTCAGTTCGAGCAACGAGCTGTATTACCTCAAGGCCCAGCGCCGCTGGCAGAACGCCGAAAACTACAACTTCGACCGCAACGCACAGCAGCTCAGCCGCAGCGGCTATTTCGGCATCGGCCACCGGCAGGAGCAGGTCGGCGACCGTCAGACCTTCACCTTCAAGCACTCACTGTTCGGCCTCGACAGCCAGACCGTGACCGGTGTCGATTACAACCGCATCCGCTTCCAGCTCGACAGCAACTCGCCGTTCAATGACGTGTTGCCCGATGGCCAGCCGATCGATTTGTATCATCCGCAACGTGGCCGTTTTGAAAGTGCCAATCCGTATCGCGACCAGTTCCAGAGCACCACCAAACAGATGTCGGCCTTCGCCGAAAACCGCACGCAGTTGAGCGAGCGCTGGTCGCTGGTGACCGGTGTGCGTCGCGACTACGTGCACGTCGATCGCGATAACCTGGTCGATGGCAGCCAGAGCGACAAGACCCTGACCGGCAACAACTGGAAGGCCGGGTTGGTGTTCGCCGTGACCCCGGACACTTCGTTCTACGGTCAGTACGCCACCAGCACCGACGGTGTCGGCGGCTTGATTTCCCTGAGCCCGAGCCAGCAGCAATATGACCTGGCCACGGCGAAACAGACCGAGATCGGCGTGAAGCAGATGTTCTGGGATCAACGCGGCGAGTGGACGCTGGCGGCTTATCGCATCGTCAAAAAGAAACTGCTGACCGACGATCCGGGCAACCCGACGCTCAAACAGCAGGTCGGCCAACAATCGTCCAATGGCCTGGAAGCCAGCCTCGATCTGCAACTGCCACACGCCTGGCAACTGCAGGCCAACGCGGCCATCGTCAAAGCGAAGTACGACGATTTCGAAGAAGTGGTCGGTGGCGTGCCGGTGTCGCGCAACGGCAATCGTCCGGTGGATGTGCCTAGGCGTACGGCAAATCTGTGGCTGAGCAAAGCACTCAATGAGGACCTGAAGGCCGGGGCTGGCGTACGTTACGTCGACGCGCGTTATGCCGACATGGCCAACCAGAACGAGCTGCCGAGCTACACCGTCGTCGATGCCACGTTGTCATGGAAAGCGCTGCGCAATACGACGCTGGGGTTGCAGGTGAACAATCTGTTTGACCGCCAGTATGCGCAAAGCCAATACAATGAGGGGCAGCAGTGGATCCTGGGGGAGCCGCGTTCGTTCTTTGTCACAGCTGATTATCAGTTTTAAACCGTGTCGCTACCATCGCGAGCAGGCTCGCTCCCACATTTGATCGCATTCCAATGTGGGAGCGAGCCTGCTCGCGAAAGCGTCATCCGCATCACCGCAAATCTCCGAGTAATTGCATGACCTCGCTGAACCTCACCAACCTCGCCTGGACACCCCTGGGCCACGGCCACTGTCATCACCAGTTCCAACTGCGTGATGCCTCGTTGCACGTGGCCGCCGGTGAGTTTGTCGGGTTGATCGGCCCTAACGGCAGCGGCAAGACCAGCCTGCTGCGGTGCGCCTATCGCTTCAGCAAACCGGAAAACGGTGAGATCCGGCTCGACCACCACAACGTCTGGAAACAATCCTCGCGCTGGTGCGCGCAACGCATCGCCGTGGTGCTGCAGGAAATCCCCGACGCCTTCGGCCTGACCGTCGATGAAGTGGTCGCCATGGGCCGTACACCGCACAAAGGCCTGTTCGACGGCGACACCCTCGAAGACCGGAATCTCGCGATGCAAGCACTGGAATCCGTCGGCCTCAACGGTTTCGAAGACCACGCTTTCGCCACGCTCTCCGGCGGCGAAAAACAACGCGTGATCCTCGCCCGCGCCCTGGCCCAGCAACCGCAAGTGCTGATCCTTGACGAGCCGACCAACCACCTCGACCCGCGCTATCAGCTTGAGTTACTGCAACTGGTCAAACGACTGCGGATCGGCACCCTGGCGAGCATCCACGACCTCAATCTCGCCGCTGCTTTCTGTGATCGGCTGTACGTGCTCAATCACGGCCGCATCGTCGCCAGCGGCACACCAAAACAAGTCCTGACCGCCCCGCTGCTGCGTGATGTGTTCGGCGTCGAAGCGCTGATCGATGAACACCCTTTGCACGGCTACCCACGAATCACCTGGATAACCCAACCATGACTTTGCGTTCCCTGCTGTGCGTTGCTCTGTTGCTGGGCAGTAGCCAAGCGTTTGCCGAAGCAACGAAATATCCGCTGACGATCCAGAGCTGCAACCGCGATGTGACCTTCGCGCAAGCGCCGAAACACGCGGTCAGCCACGACATCAACATGACGCAGATGATGCTCGCCCTCGGCCTCAAACCGAGCATGGCCGGCTACAGCGGTGTCAGTGGCTGGAAGTCGGTCACGCCCCAGATGCAGGCCATCCTCGACGGCCTGCCGGAGCTGGCGGCCAAATACCCTTCAGTGGAAACCCTGCTCAACGCCAACGTCGATTTCTTCTTCGCCGGTTGGGATTACGGCATGCGCGTGGGCGGTGATCTCACGCCGCAAACCTTGCAACCGCTGGGCATCAACGTCTATGAGCTGACCGAGTCCTGCGCCTTCGTGATGAAGCGTCCACCGGCCAGCCTGGAGGACACCTACAACGACCTGCGCAACCTCGGCAAAATCTTCGACGTGCAGGATCGCGCCAATGCATTGATCGCCGACATGCAGGCGCAAGTCGCTGATGTGCGCAAGGATCTGCCGACGGACAAACCCCGGGTGTTCCTCTACGACAGTGGCGAAGACCGCGCCATGACCTCGGGTCGCCTGGGCATGCCGCAAGCGCTGATCGACGCCGCGGGCGGGCGCAACATTCTGGATGACGTCGAAGCGAGCTGGACTCGCGTGAATTGGGAGAACGTGGTCGAGCGCAATCCGCAGGTGATCGTGATCGTCGATTACGGTGAAGTTACTGCTGAACAGAAGACGCAATTCCTGCTCGATAACAAGGCGCTGCAATCGGTTGACGCAATCAAGAACCAGCGCTTCATCGTCATTCCGTATGTGCAGGCCACGCCGGGGATCGACAACGTGCTGGCGGTTGAAACCCTGGCCAAAGGTTTCCACGGCGAATGATCAATCGTCGCTACGCCCTGTTGCTGATTGCCCTCGGCGCGTTGTTGCTGGTGTCGTGCGTGGTGTCGCTGGGCTTCGGCCCGGCGCGGGTGCCGGTGGACGTGGTGTGGCGAATTTTGCTGCACAAGGTGTTCGGTTTTGGCGAGGTGAGCTGGACGGCCGGGCAGGAACACATCGTGTGGCTGATCCGCGTGCCGCGCATGTTGCTTGGCGCCTTGGTCGGTGCCGGCCTGGCGCTGATCGGCGCGGTGCTGCAAGCGGTGACGCGCAATCCGCTGGCCGATCCGCACCTGCTCGGCGTGACCTCCGGCGCCACCCTCGGCGCGGTGATCGTGGTGCTGCATGTCGGTGAAATCGTCGGCCTGCTGACGTTGCCGATTGCCGCATTTATTGGCGCGCTACTGAGCATGCTGATCGTGCTGATGATCGCCAACCGCAACGGTCGCCTGGACAGTGATCGGCTGCTGCTGTGCGGTGTGGCGGTATCGTTCGTGATGATGGCCATCGCCAATCTGCTGCTGTTTCTCGGCGATCACCGCGCCAGTTCGGCGGTGATGTTCTGGATGCTCGGCGGACTTGGATTGGCACGCTGGGAATTGCTCGCGGTGCCGGCCGCCAGTGTTTTGCTCGGGCTGGTTTTGTTGCTTGGCATGGCGCGGCCGTTGAATGCGTTGATGGCCGGCGAACAAACGGCCGTGACCCTTGGGCTCAATGCCCGCACCGTGCGGTTGCGGGTGTTTTTGATTGCGTCGCTGATGACGGGCGTGCTGGTATCGATCAGTGGCTCCATCGGGTTTGTCGGGCTGATGGTGCCGCACATTGCGCGGCGACTGGTCGGGGCCGAACATCGGCGATTGCTGCCGGTATGTGTATTGCTGGGGAGCATTTTTCTCGTGTGGGTTGATGTCGCCGCTCGAACGCTGATCGCTCCCGAAGACCTGCCCATTGGCGTCGCCACCGCTGCCATCGGCGGCCTGTTCTTCATCGGCCTCATGCGCCGCCGATAATTCATCCAGCGGTCCACGTTCCTGTAGGAGCGTGGACCGCGATACTTCGCCCCAATGTGGCGCATCTCCTCGCACCAACGCGCCAGCCGCGATCCTTCATGGTGCGCCACCCCAACCGCGCAACCGCTCTAATACGACATTTCCCTGCCTTTTTCCGACCGGGCACAGCCCTTGCAAAACAGCCTTCAGTAGTCCGCATCTGCCAACCAAGAAAACTCATAAGTTCATGGAGATCGCACAATGAAGCGTCGCAGCTTGATCAAGGCTTTTACACTCACGGCAAGCATTGCCGCGATGGGCATGACCTGGACTGTCCAGGCCGCCGAGACCATCAAGGTCGGTATTCTGCATTCGTTGTCCGGCACCATGGCGATCTCCGAAACGTCCCTCAAAGACATGGCGTTGATGACCATCGACGAGATCAACGCCAAGGGCGGCGTGAATGGCAAGATGCTGGAACCGGTGGTGGTCGACCCGGCGTCGAACTGGCCGCTGTTCGCGGAAAAGGGTCGTCAGTTGCTGACCCAGGACAAGGTCGCCGTAGTGTTCGGTTGCTGGACCTCGGTGTCGCGTAAGTCGGTGCTGCCGGTGTTCGAAGAGCTCAACGGCCTGCTGTTCTACCCGGTGCAGTACGAAGGCGAAGAGATGTCGCCGAACGTGTTCTACACCGGCGCCGCGCCGAACCAACAGGCGATCCCGGCCGTGGAATACTTGATGAGCGAAGAAGGCGGCGCAGCCAAGCGTTACTTCCTGCTCGGCACCGACTACGTCTACCCGCGCACCACCAACAAGATCCTGCGCTCGTTCCTGCACTCCAAAGGTGTGGCGGACAAGGACATCGAAGAGGTCTACACCCCGTTCGGTCACAGCGACTATCAAACCATCGTCGCCAACATCAAGAAATTCTCGGCCGGTGGCAAGACTGCGGTCATCTCCACGGTCAATGGCGACTCCAACGTGCCGTTCTATAAAGAGCTGGCCAACCAGGGCCTGAAAGCCACCGACGTTCCCGTCGTGGCGTTCTCGGTGGGTGAAGAAGAACTGCGCGGCATCGACACCAAACCGCTGGTGGGCAACCTCGCGGCGTGGAACTACTTTGAGTCGGTGGAGAACCCGGCGAACAAGAAATTCGTCGCCGACTGGAAAGCCTACGCGAAGAAACACAACCTGCCGGGCGCCGACAAAGCGGTGACCAACGACCCGATGGAAGCCACCTACGTCGGCATCCACATGTGGGCGCAAGCGGCGGAGAAAGCCAAGTCCACCGACGTCGACAAAGTCCGCGAAGCCCTCGCTGGCCAGACCTTTGCCGCGCCGTCCGGTTACACCCTGACCATGGACAAGACCAACCACCACCTGCACAAGCCGGTGATGATCGGCGAGATCCAGGCGGACGGTCAGTTCAACGTGGTGTGGCAGACCGAAGGCCCGATCCGTGCCCAGCCGTGGAGCCCGTTCATTCCTGGCAACGACAAGAAGCCGGAGTATGCGGTGAAGAGCAACTAAGCCACTGGATGTCGGGCTCGTGCGCCAAGCCCGGGCCCGACACATCACCTGTAGGAGCCGGCTTGCTGGCGATGGCGGCTTGTCAGGCGCCGATGTGCCGAATGTGCCGAATGTGCCGACGCTATCGCCAGCAAGCCGGCTCCTACAGGGTCCGCGTATCACCAGGACATTTGATATGCCCACTGCCCTTTACCGTTTCATCTTCGCCCTCGCTCTGATGCTGCCGATGGCCGCGCATGCCGGCGACGCCGAAGACTTCGTCGCCGCCAACCCTGTGCAGCAAGCAAAACTGCTGGAATCCTGGGCCGCGCAGCCCGATCCGGTTCGTGTCGAGCTGATCAACGCCCTGCAACAAGGCGAGTTGACGGTCGACGGCCAACCGAAAACCTTGCGCCTGAACAATCGCCTGCGGGGTCTGATCGACACCGCACTGGCCAGCCATCAATTGCTCGCCACCGACGCCAAAACCCGTCTGGCCGCCGCGCAGCAATTGCAGAAAAGCGCAAAACCGGCGCAGCTGAAATTCCTCGACCAGCAACTGGCTGGCGAACACGAGGAAAACGTTCACGCCGCGCTCAGCCTCGCGCTGGCCAACCTGCAACTGGTGGACACCGACCCGGCCGTACGCCTTGCCGCTGTGCGCCTGCTCGGTGAAACCGGCGATCCACTGGCTCGCACTCGACTGGAGAGTTTGCTGGAGCCAGGTGTCGAAGCCGACGCCAATGTGCGCACGGCTGCCGAAACCAGCCTGGCCCAAGTCAAACGCAAACTGCTGATCGGCGAGATGCTCGGCCAGGCCTTCAGTGGCATGTCCCTCGGTTCGATCCTGCTGCTCGCGGCGCTCGGGCTGGCGATCACTTTCGGCCTGCTCGGCGTGATCAACATGGCCCACGGTGAGATGCTGATGCTCGGCGCTTACTCGACCTACGTCGTGCAGTTGCTGTTCCAGCGCTTTGCCCCGCAAGCCATCGAGTTCTATCCATTGATCGCGTTGCCGGTGGCGTTTTTCGTCACGGCGGCGATTGGCATGGCGCTGGAACGCACGGTGATTCGCCACCTCTACGGCCGCCCACTGGAGACCCTGCTCGCCACGTGGGGTATCAGCCTGATGCTGATCCAGCTTGTCCGATTGGTGTTCGGCGCACAGAACGTCGAAGTCGCCAACCCGGCATGGTTGTCGGGTGGGATTCAGGTGTTGCCGAACCTGGTGCTGCCGTACAACCGCATCGTGATCATCGCCTTCGCTCTGTTCGTGGTGGTGCTGACCTGGCTGCTGTTGAACAAGACACGCCTGGGCCTGAACGTGCGCGCCGTCACCCAGAACCGCAACATGGCCGCCTGCTGCGGCGTGCCCACCGGGCGCGTGGACATGCTCGCCTTCGGCCTCGGCTCGGGCATCGCCGGCCTTGGCGGCGTGGCGCTGAGTCAGATCGGCAACGTCGGCCCGGACCTCGGCCAGAGCTACATCATCGACTCGTTCCTGGTGGTGGTGCTCGGCGGCGTCGGGCAGTTGGCCGGTAGCGTGCTCGCCGCGTTCGGGCTGGGCATCGCCAACAAGATTCTCGAACCGCAGATCGGCGCCGTACTCGGCAAGATCCTGATCCTCGCGTTGATCATTCTGTTCATCCAGAAACGTCCGCAAGGCCTCTTCGCACTGAAAGGACGGGTGATCGACTGATGAACCAGCCTCTGATGCTCACGGCCAGCCAAAAGGCCGGCCCCAAAGTCACGATTGCCGTCGGTGCGGTGATCCTTGTTTTGCTGTTGACGTTGCCGCTGCTGTCGCTGTTGTCGCCCGACAGCGCCTTCCATGTCTCGGCCTACACGCTGACCCTGGTGGGCAAGATTCTTTGCTACGCCATCGTCGCCCTCGCCCTCGATCTGGTCTGGGGTTACGCCGGCCTGCTGTCCCTCGGTCACGGTCTGTTCTTCGCCCTTGGCGGTTATGCGATGGGCATGTACCTGATGCGCCAGGCCTCGGGCGATGCCTTGCCGGCGTTCATGACCTTCCTGTCGTGGACCGAATTGCCGTGGTACTGGACCGGCACCAGCAGCTTCCTCTGGTCGATGTGCCTGGTGGTGTTGGCGCCTGGATTGCTGGCGCTGATATTCGGCTTCTTTGCCTTCCGCTCGCGGATCAAAGGCGTGTATTTCTCGATCATGACCCAGGCCCTGACCTTCGCCGGGATGCTCCTGTTTTTTCGCAACGAAACCGGGTTTGGCGGCAACAATGGCTTCACCAACTTCCGCACCATTCTTGGCTTTGGCATCACCGAACCGGGGACGCGCGCGGTGTTGTTTTTCGCCACGGTGCTGTTGCTGGTGGCAAGCCTGTTCATCGGCTGGCGCCTGGCGCAGAGCAAATTCGGCCGAGTGCTGACCGCCCTGCGCGATGCCGAAAATCGCTTGATGTTCTGCGGCTACGACCCACGCGGATTCAAGCTATTTGTCTGGGTCTTGAGCGCCGTGTTGTGCGGTCTCGCGGGGGCGCTGTACGTGCCGCAAGTCGGCATCATCAACCCGAGCGAAATGTCGCCGACCAACTCCATCGAGGCCGCCGTCTGGGTCGCGCTCGGTGGTCGCGGCACGCTGATCGGCCCGTTGCTGGGCGCTGGCGTGGTCAACGGCATGAAGAGCTGGTTCACCGTGGCGTTCCCCGAATACTGGCTGTTCTTCCTCGGCGCGCTGTTCATCGTCGTGACCTTGTACCTGCCCAAAGGCGTGATCGGCCTGCTGAAGAAAAGGGGTGACCAATGAGAGTGACTGCGACGGCTGAATTCATGCTCGAGCCGGCCTTCTATCCACCGCAGCCGAACAAGGACGCCGGCACCAGCCGCGACGCCATCGGCCTCGGGCAACGCGTCGGCCCCGGCCTGAATACCCGCCACGGCACCATCCTGACCCTGGAAGATATCAGCGTCAGCTTCGATGGTTTCAAGGCACTGAACGATTTGAACCTGTACATCGGCGTCGGCGAATTGCGCTGCATCATCGGTCCCAACGGTGCGGGCAAAACCACGCTGATGGACGTGATCACCGGCAAGACGCGCCCCAGCCATGGCAAAGCCTGGTTCGGTGAAACCCTCGATCTGACGCAGATGAGCGAAGTGCAAATTGCTCAGGCCGGCATCGGGCGCAAGTTTCAGAAGCCGACGGTGTTTGAAGCGCTGAGCGTGTTTGAAAACCTCGAACTGGCGCAGAAAACCGACAAGTCGGTGTGGGCCAGCCTTCGGGCTCGCCTGAGTGGCGAACAGAAAGATCGCATCAGCGAAGTGCTGGAAACCATTCGCCTGACCACCTCGGTCAATCGCCCGGCGGGCTTGTTGTCCCACGGGCAGAAGCAGTTTCTGGAGATCGGCATGTTGTTGATGCAAGACCCGCAATTGCTGCTGCTCGACGAACCCGTGGCGGGCATGACCGATGCCGAAACCGAATTCACCGCCGAGCTGTTCAAGAGCCTGGCGGGCAAGCATTCGCTGATGGTGGTGGAACACGACATGGGGTTTGTCGGCTCGATTGCCGACCACGTCACCGTGTTGCATCAGGGCAGCGTGCTGGCCGAAGGGTCGCTGGAGCAGGTGCAGGATAACGAGCGGGTGATCGAGGTGTACCTCGGTCGCTGATTGTGGCTTTTCGCTTATTTGCTTTTTGTAGGAGCGAGGCTTGCCCGCGAAGCTTTTGGCGGCCTTGAGGTCCCCTTCGCGGGCAAGCCTCGCTCCTACAGGGATTGAGGAGATTTCAGAAATGCTGCAAGTCGACAAGCTGCACCAGTACTACGGCGGTAGCCACATCCTGCGCGGCCTGACGTTTGACGTGAAGGTCGGCGAAGTCACCTGCCTGCTCGGGCGCAACGGTGTGGGCAAGACCACGCTGCTCAAATGCCTGATGGGTTTGCTGCCGGCCAAAGAAGGCGCGGTGAACTGGGAAGGTAAACCGATCACCACGTTCAAGCCGCATCAGCGGGTGCATGCAGGGATCGCTTACGTGCCTCAGGGCCGGGAGATTTTCGGTCGGCTGACGGTGGAGGAAAATCTGCTGATGGGCCTGTCGCGGTTTCCGGGCAGCGAAGCGAAAGAAGTCCCGGCGTTCATCTACGAGCTGTTTCCGGTGTTGCTGCAAATGAAGCAACGACGCGGTGGTGACCTGTCCGGTGGCCAACAGCAGCAACTGGCAATCGGCCGGGCGCTGGCCAGCCGCCCTCGGTTGCTGATCCTCGACGAGCCGACCGAGGGTATCCAGCCGTCGGTGATCAAGGAGATCGGCGCGGTCATCAAGAAGCTTGCGGCGCGCGGCGACATGGCGATTCTGCTGGTGGAGCAGTTCTACGATTTCGCTGCTGAACTGGCCGATCAATACCTGGTGATGTCCCGTGGCGAGATCGTGCAGCAGGGGCGCGGCGAAAATATGGAAGCCGAGGGTGTGCGTGGCTTGGTTACGATCTAATCTGTAGCGTCCTAACGATAATTAGACATCATGAATTTACCTGCCCACACAACGCTGTTCACGCCTAGCTGGCACGCCGAGCTGGAACTGGGCTATGCCCGATTCGGCGACACCACGCGCCCGGTTCAGCGTCGGCATAAAGGGCCGTTGCGGGTGCAAAAGCATCTGTACGCCGAGGGGCCCGAGGTTTGCCAGCACATCATCGTGCATCCGCCCGGCGGGATTGCCGGCGGTGATCGGCTGGACATCAGCGCCAGCGTTGGCCGCGATGCGTGGGCACAAATCACCAGCCCCGGCGCGGCCAAGTGGTATCGCGCGGCAGGACCGGCTTATCAGACACTTGATCTGAAAGTGGCCGCAGGTGCGACCCTCGAATGGTTGCCACAAGAGACAATTATCTTCAGCGCCGCTCAAGCCGAACTGCGCACCGCCATTGATCTGGAAGGTGATGCGCGGCTGTTCTACTGGGACGTGGTGGCGCTGGGCCGGCCGGCCAGTGGCGAGCGCTTCGACCTCGGGCATTTTCAGGCGCAGCTGGATATCCGCCGCGACGGCCAGTTGCTCTGGCACGAACGCCAGCGCATTGTCGGGGATGACGGGTTGCTCGATTCGCCGATTGGCCTGGATGGGCAACCGGTGTTTGCGACGTTGTTGGTGACGGGGGAGATTGACAGTGAACTGCTGGAAACCTGTCGCTCGCTGCCCAATGACGTGCGCGGGGATTTGACCCAGTTGCCGGGCCTGTTGGTGGCTCGGTGCCTGGCCAGCGAGGCGCTGTTGGCGCGAGGCTGGTTGATTGATTTGTGGCGATTGCTCAGGCCTGCGTTGCTCGGTCGAGAAGCCGTCCCACCCAGAATATGGAGCACCTGAACACAATCCCCCTGTAGGAGCGAGGCTTGCCCGCGAAGCTTTTGGCGGCCTCAAGGTCCTCTTCGCGGGCAAGCCTCGCTCCTACAGGGTTATGTATTTACAGAGTCGAATTTTTTTAATCTGCCGATTATGGATTCCAAACGATGGACCTGACCCCACGCGAAAAAGACAAGCTGCTGATCTTCACCGCCGGCCTCGTGGCCGAGCGGCGTTTGGCGCGCGGCGTGAAACTCAATTACCCGGAAGCCATGGCCTACATCTCCGCAGCGCTGCTCGAAGGCGCGCGTGACGGCCAGACCGTGGCCGAGCTGATGCACTTCGGCACCACCCTGCTCAGCCGCGAACAAGTGATGGAAGGCATCCCGGAAATGATCCCGGAGATCCAGGTCGAAGCCACCTTCCCCGACGGCACCAAACTGGTCACCGTCCACCAACCCATCACCTGAGGCCGCGCCATGAATTACCACATCCGCGATGCGGTGCACGCCGATCTGCCGGCAATCCGCGACATCTACAACGACGCCGTGCTCAATACCACGGCGATCTGGAACGAACAGGCCGTGGACCTGGGCAACCGCCAGGCCTGGTTCAGCGCCCGGCAAGCCCAGCGCTATCCGATCCTGGTGATCGTCGACGGCGATAACAACGTACTCGGCTACGCTTCATTCGGTGACTGGCGACCGTTCGACGGTTTCCGCCACACCGTCGAGCACTCGGTCTACGTACGCAGCGATCAACGCGGCAATGGACTGGGTCCGCAATTGATGGACATGTTGATCGAGCGCGCCAAAGGCTGTGACAAGCATGTGATGGTCGCCGCTATCGAAAGCGGCAATGCCGCTTCCATCCGCCTGCATGAACGCGTCGGCTTCGTGATCACCGGGCAGATGCCGCAGGTGGGCACCAAGTTCGGCCGCTGGCTGGACCTGACCTTCATGCAACTGACCCTCAATCCTGGCGCTGAACCGCCGCCCGCCAGCAAGGAGTAATGCCCGATGAACGCCGCCCAACTGCGCCGCGTCAATGTTGAAAGCTTTGCGCACTATCGTCAGGGTTTGATTGATCTGCTGCTCGACGCTGTCAGCTATGGCGCCAGTGTCGGGTTCATGGCCGATCTGGATGCCACACAGGCACGCGCCTGGTTCGATGGCGTTCAAGAGGAGTTGAACAAGGGCAACGTGCTGCTGTGGGTGGTGGTCAAGGACGAGCAAGTGCAGGCCAGTGTGCAACTGACCTTGTGCCAGAAAGCCAACGGCCTGAACCGCGCCGAAGTGCAGAAGCTGCTGGTGCGTGAACACGCGCGCCGCCGCGGGTTGGGCCAACAATTGATGAACGCCCTGGAACAGGCCGCGCTCCAGCACAAGCGCGGCATGCTTTACCTCGACACCGAAGCCGGTTCCCCGGCCGAGGATTTCTACAAGGCCCTGGGCTACACCCGTGCGGGAGAAATTCCCGACTACGCCTGCGACCCGAGCGGTCGTTACAAGCCGACCGCCCTCTACTACAAGATTCTCCAAGGAGCCCATTGATGATTCCCGGTGAATACCAGATCCAGCCCGGCGACATCGAACTCAACGTCGGCCGCCGCACCGTCAGCCTGAAAGTCGCCAACAGTGGCGACCGGCCGATCCAGGTCGGCTCGCACTACCATTTTTTCGAAACCAACGACGCCCTGACTTTCGACCGCGCCGCCAGTCGCGGCATGCGCCTGAACATCCCCGCCGGCACCGCCGTGCGCTTCGAACCGGGGCAGAGCCGCGAGGTCGAGCTGGTTGACCTGGCCGGGCATCGCCGGGTGTTCGGGTTTTCCGGGCGGGTCATGGGTGACCTGTAAGTAATACGTCGTTTGCACTGACCCCATCGCTGGCAAGCCAGCTCCTACAGGGGATCGCATTCCACCCCACATTCTGCGGCGGGTGCAATTCATTTGTAGGAGCCGGCTTGCCGGCGATAGCGAGCACCGCGAGCGATCTCGAATCCAATTGAATCTCAAGGCGAACGAATGAAGATTTCCCGTCAAGCCTACGCCGACATGTTCGGTCCCACCGTCGGTGACAAGGTCCGTCTGGCCGACACCGAGCTGTGGATCGAGGTGGAAAAAGACTTCACCACTTACGGCGAAGAAGTGAAATTCGGCGGCGGCAAAGTCATCCGCGACGGCCAGGGCCAAAGCCAGCTGCTGGCCGCTGAAGTCGTCGACACGGTGATCACCAACGCGCTGATCATCGACCACTGGGGCATCGTCAAAGCCGACGTTGGCCTCAAGGACGGGCGCGTCGCCGGCATCGGCAAGGCCGGCAACCCGGACGTGCAACCGAACGTCACCATCGCCATCGGCGCCAGCACCGAAGTGATCGCCGGCGAAGGCATGATCCTCACCGCCGGCGGCATCGACACCCACATCCACTTCATCTGCCCACAGCAGATCGAAGAGGCGCTGATGAGTGGCGTCACCACCATGATCGGCGGCGGCACCGGCCCGGCCACCGGGACCAACGCCACCACTTGCACCTCCGGGCCGTGGCACCTGGCGCGGATGCTTCAAGCGGCGGACGCCTTCCCGATGAACATCGGCCTGACGGGCAAAGGCAACGCCAGCCTGCCGGAGCCGTTGATCGAGCAGGTCAAGGCCGGCGCCATCGGCCTCAAGTTGCACGAAGACTGGGGCACCACCCCGGCGAGTATCGACAACTGCCTGACGGTGGCCGACCAGTACGATGTGCAGGTGGCGATCCACACCGACACCCTCAACGAATCCGGCTTCGTCGAAACCACCCTCGCCGCCTTCAAGGGCCGCACCATCCACACCTATCACACCGAAGGCGCGGGTGGCGGCCATGCACCGGACATCATCAAGGCCTGTGGTTTTACCAACGTGCTGCCAAGCTCGACCAACCCGACCCGGCCCTTCACCCGCAACACCATCGACGAACACCTCGACATGCTGATGGTCTGCCATCACCTGGACCCGAGCATTGCCGAAGACGTGGCCTTCGCCGAAAGCCGCATCCGCCGCGAAACGATTGCCGCCGAAGACATCCTCCACGACCTCGGCGCGTTCTCGATGATCAGCTCCGACAGCCAGGCCATGGGCCGGGTCGGTGAAGTCATTACGCGCACCTGGCAGACCGCCGACAAGATGAAAAAACAGCGCGGCCCACTGCCGGGCGATGGCGAAGGCAACGACAACTTCCGCGCCAAACGTTACATCGCCAAGTACACCATCAACCCGGCGATCACCCACGGCATCAGCCATGAAGTGGGCTCAATCGAAGTGGGCAAATGGGCGGATCTGGTGCTGTGGCGCCCCGCGTTTTTCGGGGTAAAACCAACGTTGATCCTCAAGGGCGGGGCCATTGCGGCCAGCCTGATGGGTGATGCCAACGCCTCGATTCCGACGCCGCAACCGGTGCACTACCGCCCGATGTTCGCCAGCTACGGCGGCTCGTTGCACGCCACCAGCCTGACGTTCATCAGCCAGGCGGCGCAGGAGGCAGGACTTCCCGAAGCGCTGGGTTTGAAGAAGAAAATCGCTGTGGTCAAAGGCTGCCGCGACGTGCAGAAAACCGACTTGATCCACAACGACTACCTGCCGAGTATCGATGTCGACCCGCAGACGTATCAGGTCAAGGCCGACGGCGTTCTGCTTTGGTGCGAGCCAGCGGATGTGCTGCCGATGGCCCAGCGTTACTTCCTGTTTTAATCGGCCAAATCACTGGAGCCTGGCGTGCCTGGCTCCGGTGTAAAACAGAAGCGATCAACTGTTCGGCTGTACCGCGAAAGGGATTTCTACCCGTTGCAGTTTTGCCCGTTCGATCGCCTGGCGTGTGAACGTTTTGATAAAGGCTTTCTTGTCTTCGTCGATGACTTCCAGTTCGGCGGCGTATTCCGCTTCGGTCATGACCCGTCCCGGCGCAAACTCACTTTCCGGTTTGTTCAACTCAGCGCCGAGCACCCTGAGCTCTTCCTTCAACTGTGCCTTTTGCTCAAGGGAAAGCGTTGTGTCGGTTGCGCGTTTTTCAAGCGCTGAGCAGAACTCAATCGTGGCTTCAATCCGGCGTCTGAAACCCTTGATAGCCCCCCGGTTGGAACCCTCGACATAGGATGACCAGAACGGCTGCTCGATGAGCAAATCGTCGAGCAATTCACCCGCCTCAAGGTTCAGTACACGATGGAGTGCATCTTCGATCATCGCGCTCGTGACGCCGGAGATTTTTCTGAACTGCATTTTTCGCGACTGCCAGGGTAGGTCTAACCGGTCGGCAAGATCCGTCATGAATGCCAGGTGAACTTCAACCTCATCAATCGTGCCGGTGACCTCGCCCGTCGCATTGACGCGCCTGAATTCCTCACCCATCGCCTCGCGCTCGGAAATCGTTTTGCGCGCGATCCGGCTCAGTTCATCCAGACGTGACTTGCCCTGCGCCAGCGACACCAGTTCACCCTCTACCAGCGCGGGATTTGCCAGTTCATAGGCTTCATGAATCAACACCTCCATCCCCATGGCGTTGAACAGCTGCGCACCAGCATCGACGCACGCGGTGGGTACGGTGGTCAGGGTGAAGAGTTTTTGCCGCAGCTCGGTATTTTTCGACATCGCATCGAGCATTCGCCAGACCTTGGCGGTCATGTCGACCCGAAACCCGGGGTCGTGCTTGAAATGCCCCGATTCAGTGAGTTTGCGAATCTCGTTGAAAAAACCGACCGAACCGATCTCATCCTCGACGCTGTTCCAGACCTCCTGTTTGGTCACCCATTCCGGCCGGGTCATGCCAGTTTCCCAGTCCAGACTGTCGCGCACGCCGCGAGGTGGATAGGGTCGGTCGGGGTCCATGCCGACGGACGCGATGTACTCCCTGAGCGTCTGCAGATTGAAGGCCGGCAAAAAATCCGTTTCCCGGCTCAACACCGTGCGCGCCAGCAATTCCGCCTGGACCGAGCCACGCGTGACCATGGGCACGTAGGTGATTTCGTTGCGCTGCATGTCCAGGTAAAAATGCCGGAAGCGTGGCTGCGCGAACAACCCGTCCGGCCACGTCCGAATGCCGGTATCGGCCAGGATCAGCGTATGCAACATGCGCATGCTGCCAATATCCGGAACCTGCCCCAGAGGATTGCTGTGCAAGTCCAGGATCTGAAGCCGGGTCAGGTTGCGCAGGTCTGCGACGCCTTGCGCATCCAGGACAATGCGGTTTGCGCGCAGGTTCAGCTCCGTCAGCGCGCGCATGCGGCCGATGGCACGAGGAAGTCGGGTGAGCGCATTACCGTTGATGTTAAGCGAGCGCAATCGCGGGAAATGATCGAGCAAGGAAACTTGTGCGTCGGTCAATTCGGTCAGGGTCAGATTGAGGCGAGTGACGTGATCGAAGTTGCCCTCCAGTGCGGGCATCGTGCGCAGATGCCGCCCCAGCGGCAGGTTCTCGAGATCGAGCACGACGCCTCGCAGCTCGCCGTACGAATCCACATCGCGCAAGCCTGTGTGCTGCCAACATTCCCTGACCGCTTTGTACACCGCGTTTCTGGACTGCCATTCGGCGATGCCGGCGGACGTAAAGCGGAATGCCTCGGTCGGTGATTTCAGCCAGCGTTGGAAATTGGTGTTCAACCGATTGAATTCCGCTTCGAGATCGCTCGCCCTCTGCTCAAGACTGACGTCGCTGCCCCCCGCTTGCAGATAGGACTGCGCTTCGGCCTCCGTCCATCCGGGGCGAACGACGCGGACCCGCTCTTGCGGCGTTATTTGCCCCTGAACTCGACGCAGACCTTGAGCCATCCCGCGCATGCCCCCACGCAGACGCATCGTGGCTGGATCGTACGCGGGTTTTCGAACAGGGTTATCCGTCAGAAGCGCGTTGAACCTGTCCCGTGGCAATGGCGTTTTTTGAATGGCGCGCTTAAGTGTCGCGCCTTGATTGATCTGGTACCCCAGCGCGTTGCGCTCAGCATCAGGCAGGGCATGCAACACAGACGCATAGAGGTCATCGGCCCCATGCAGATGCAGATCATCAGCATCGCGGGCCTGGTACTGACCGTCCTCGCTGACAAGGATTCGGCGCACGGCGGCATCTGCCGGGCCAACACTGTCGCGCAACGGACCATCGAATGAAGACTCACGGATTTCGATGCGCACGTTTGCGGGCCAGTCGGGCAGCGCTTGCAACGAGTGCAACGCCAATCGCTCGCTATCGACCCCGTACGCGACATCGAGGAAAAGCCCTTCGTAAGCGCGTGCGGCGCGTAACGTGCGCAAGGCCAGCCGCGTGCGTTCTCTGAGCTGCAAGGGAATGCGCGAAGACTCGGTGATAGTGAGCAAGTCCTGCGGTTCGATGTCGGCCAGCAACTCACGGGCGATTACCGTCGGGAGGTTGCTGAAAGCGTCCTGGAGCACCCGCACTTGCCGGTTGTCTGTCTGCTGCAAACGGCGATTGAGCGCGTCAAACAAAGGTCCCGGATGACTGCCTGCCCGCCCCGCTAGCTTGTTTTTCAAGGCGTCGATGCGGATGCGCTCGTCAGTGGAAATGCCCTGTCCGAACAACGTATGGATGTCGGCTTCATTGACAAACTTCACGGCCAGCTCCGGAAGTTTTCCGGCACTGACCTCGGCACGGCTTATCTTCAGCGTATTGGCCGGCGATGCGTCGAGATTGCCGTACTTGATCGAGCGGCCCGACTGTCCGGCGCCGTCAAAAAGCTCGATGCTTTTTTGCTCAGGCCAGCCCGGCAGTTCCACCAGCAAACGGGGCACCTGCTCGATGAACGCTTCGGGAACCTCATCGAGCACTATCTGCCCGGGCAGCTTTTGCACATCAGCCCAGGTCTTGAAGCGTTCGATCGTGTCGGTCAGCAGCGCGGGCGGTGGTTCGTTGACGACATGCAGCCGGCGCAACAGGTCTTCCTCGACACCGCTGGCGATACGAATCTGCTCCAGTGTGGCCTCGGACAAATCCTCAACCGCCAGCCCCAGACGTCGCATGAGCGTGACTTTGTCCCACTCGACGGGTCGGTCGAGCTCGGTCTTCCACACACCCGCACCGTCGTGTTCGAGTGTGGGCTGATACGCCTGCGGCCGATCCGGATGTTGCAGGCGTGGCTGGCCCGTGAGTGGGTCGTTTCTGACTTCGAAGTATTTGTTTTCATGCTTCAGGATGGTTTTTTCGCTGTGCCGGAACAGCCCCTGTTCACCTGGGGTCGCCGTTTTGGGCAACATCAGGTCATGGGCGTAGGGCGACAGGTCCGGCTTCCAGAGACGTGTCTTGCCGTCAGGCAACTCAACCTTTTGCAACCGATCGATAAACGCCGACGGTTTGACCGACGCCGCCGCACCGGCGGGCAACACATGCCCCGCCGCCATGATTGCCAGTTGCGCAAAATTGATCATGACACTGGTCAGATGGGCCGCCGCTTCGTCCCTGTCGCCCTTGCTCCACTCCTCGATGCCCTCCATGGTTTCGAACAGCATCTGCCCGACCATGACCGCCAACATCGCTTCGCCCAGGCCAGGAACCAACATCGCGCCGAAGTTGAACACGTTCCAGCCGATGCTCAGATAGCTGGTCAACCGATTCCAGCGGGTGGTCGCGTCTTCATCGTCGGTCGGCACCGCGATGTGTCGCGCATCCGCAATCGCCTTGTCCCTGCGCCAGCGACCGATTTGCGGCCAGAGATCGCCAGAAATGATGTTGGTGATGGGCTCTGCGTTGGCGTTTTCAACCGCGGTCTCTCGCCACCACGGCCCCATGTCCAGCGGCTCACGCTGCGTCCAGGTGAACGTGGTGAAACGCTCGCGAACCCGGGCAAAGAATTTGCCATGGTCTTTTTGTGCCACGAATCGGCTGAAAAACTGTTGATAGTCTAGCGAGCGCAACTGACTCGTCAGCTCCTTCATGAAGTCCGTGAGCGACGCATACTCTTTGAAGGGATGGTCAGGATCATCCGGGACATAAACGATCAACGTCCCGTCGAGACGGCTTTGTTGAAAACCATCCTCCCTTTGCAAAGTGGCTTCGACAAGACCGCTGGGGCCATTGGCGAAAAACGCCTCGAGTAATTCGAACTGTTCAAACTCCTGGCCCGGTAGCAGCGTCAGACTTCTGGACCATTCCATCAGTGTGCGTTGATGCCGGGGAACCAGACTGTCGTAAATTCTTTTAGCTTCAGTGGGTTCTGCCACTGCACTGAACAACAGGATGCCGGACAACCTGAAGCCCATTAACGAAAGTCGATGGCATTGCAAAGGACGATGATTCCACATCACGCCCTTTTCATTATCACGAACTTGCTGAAGTTTCCCGTAGCCATAGGAACTGATGTCGTTTTTCAAATACGCAATCAGCGCAGCTTCGTTGAAGATGGCTTTTTCACTGGCCATGCAGTGCCGCTCGATTATTGCCTTGGCCGCGATATCTTCGGGCATCAGTGCTGCCTTGATGTGACGCTGATAGTGCGCACCGATATCAAGCGTCCGACACAGGGCGGCGAATTGTTCGACCGTCAGTGCATGCCGCTGTAACTCGTTTTCGTGGTCCCGGGTGAAGATGCCGGAGCCATCACGAATCGCGCCCGCCTGCGTTTCAGGCGCCTCGAAATTGTGAAGCGCCGCTTCCAGCAAAGTCGATTGCCTGAGCCGACTGGCATTGGTATCGATGCCAAAACCCAGTTTTGCCGGGATATACAGGCGAATGAGCGTCGCATTGACGTCCACTTCCAGATTCAGCTGGCCCTTTAATGCTTTAACGAGCAAAGGTTCGGCAAAGGCAAGAATGTCCCGCTGTACATTCTCCAACGCGTCGTCCAACGGGACCTGAACGCGCCAGCGCTCATCCGTCAGTTGCTTGAGGTACTGACGGTCGATGGCGCGTGCATTCAGATACCACTGTGGAAAATCCGCGGTCGAATCGGCCATCCCAAGCAATCGTGAAACTGGTGCGTCTTTTAGCGGCGAAGGCAGTTTTCCCAGCAGATATTCACGATGAACATTGGCTTTGCTTCTTCCATGCCCGGTAATAACTTGCAACGCCGGGGCGTCCGATAGTTCGTTCATTTCGCAAATCCTTATGCGATGAAAAGAACCACCAGATTATTGAGTGCGGTTAAAAACAAAAGATTAAAAAACCACTTGGAAAACCGCACCAGACCGACAATGCATTTAATTTCAGGATCTAAAAAATATTTAATTAACACCCTGAGGCCACCAAAGAATGGTCGCCGGCGCAGTGGTAGTTTTTAGGGGGTGCCAAAGGGGCTAAGATGCCTCGGATTGCCATCAGGAAACCGACCATGCGCTTATCCGAATTCATCAGGCAACACGTAGACCGTATCGTCGATGAATGGGAGCAGTTCGCCAGGACGATTACCCCGGCGGCAGAAAATATGGATCGAGTGGCCTTGCGTGATCACGCCAGGGAAATCCTGTTGGCGGCAGCGCGGGACATGACCACCGCGCAAACCGCCAGCGAGCAACTCGCCAAGGCCAGGGGCGAAGGTGTGGAGAAAACCCCGAGCCTGGATGAAGCCGGCGCCAGTCATGGTGAACTGCGCCACACCGTGGGCTTCGATCTGTTGCAGATGACCAGCGAATTCCGTCACCTGCGCGCCTGTGTGATCCGGTTGTGGGTCAACAGCCTGGAATCACCGGACCTCGCTTACTTCCAGGACATGATCCGTTTCAATGAAGCCATCGATGAAGCCCTTGCCGAATCCACGGCGGCCTATGCCGAACAGGTCAATCATTCGCGGGATATCTTCCTGGCTATTCTCGGCCATGACCTGCGCGCCCCCTTGCAGGCCGTGAGCATGTCCACCGAATTGCTGATGCGCAAAGCCACGCTTGAAGGCGATGCCTTGGCTTGTGCGGTCAACATCAAGCGCGGCGCGCGGCACATGGCGGTGATGGTCGGCGATTTGCTGGAGTTGGTGCGCAGTCGCCTGGGCAAGAGCCTGCCAATTGAACCCAAGCCGATGGACCTGGCCGATGCCGCCCACGCAGCGATTGCCGAAGCCTGTGCCGGTAATCCCGAATGCGATCCGACGGTTCATGCAGAGGGCGACACGACAGGCGTGTGGGATGCCGGACGCCTGGCCCAACTGCTGCAAAACCTGATCGGCAATGCGTTGCAGCATGGGTCGAACAAACGTGATGTGACGGTGACCCTCACCGGCGAACCAGACACCGTTCGTCTAACGGTGCATAACTTTGGAGCGCCGATCCCCGAAGACGCGATCGGTACGATCTTCGATCCGCTGGTACGCAGCGCCGATGAAGAGCTTGGCCAGCCGTCTACCAGCCTTGGCCTGGGGTTGTTCATCGTCAAGGAAGTGGTCGATGCGCACGGCGGGACGATCGAGGTCAGCTCGAACGAAACTGACGGGACGCTGTTTACCGTGGTGTTGCCCAGATAGACCGCCATCTGTAGGAGCCAGCTTGCTGGCGATGGCGATCTTACGGACGCCATCGCCAGCAAGCTGGCTCCTACAGGAATCGAATTCGCTTCAGCTATTCGACAACCAACCGCGCCAACCGCTGCTTGAGCATCCGGTTCTCCGCCCTCAGTTGCTGAACCTCATCCAGCAAATCCAGCGCCAGGGCGACGCCTTCCCACTCCAGCTCCAGGTCGTGCCGCAGTTTCGCGGCACGCTTGGCCAGCGCCAGCTCATAATCGGTGAAACGCCAATCCTTGGGCTGCTTGCCCTGAGGTTCGAGGATGCCGTGCTCGACGATTTCGATCACGTAGACGTCCGACAAATCGGTCGCCTCACAGAATTCTGCCATGTCCAGTTGAACGATCAGGGGGTTGCTCATGATGGGCTACTCCGTCTCTTGGATCAGAAGTTTTCTCTCGGGTCGAATGCGGCTTTTTTCGCCAGTTCCTGCCACAACGCCTTGACCTCGTCGCTCGAGGTTTTTGGCATGACCGCCTTCAATTGCACGAACAGATAACCGCGTTGACCGGCCTTGTTCAGCAAACCGTGGCCCTTGGCACGCATGCGCTGGCCGTTCTGGCTACCGGCGGGCACCTTGAGGTTGATCTTGCCTGTCAGTGTAGGCACGGCCACTTCGGTGCCCAACGCCAATTCCCATGGGGCCAGCGGCAGCGTAATGATCAGGTCCTCGCCTTCGACGTCGAACTTCGGATGCGGCGCAAAGCGAATGATCAGGAACAAGTCGCCGTTGGCGCCACCACCGATGCCCGGTGCACCCTGGCCTTTGAGGCGGATGCGCTCGCCGTCGGTCACGCCGGCGGGGATTTTCACGTTCAGGCTTTTGCTGGTGTTGCTGACGTGCTGGCCGGCAGCGTTGTACTGCGGCACCTGGAACGTGACCTTCTTCGATTCGTTCGAGAGGGTTTCTTCCAGAAAAATTCCAAGTTCCATTTCCACGTCTTGCCCTCGACGTCCGGCACTGCGACGCGACTCTCCACCACCAAACCCAGGACCACGGTTACCGAAGATCGAACTGAAGAAGTCCGAAAAATCGCCCGAGTCCTGACCGCCACCAAAACCACCGCCGCCACGCCCCTGCCAACCTGGCGGGCCCTGGAACGGTTGGCCGTGCTGGCCGTATTTGCGCAAGTCGTCGTATTCGGCGCGCTTGTCGGCGCTTTTCAGCGCTTCATAGGCTTCCGAAGCGTCCTTGAATTTGGACTCGGCGTCCTTTTCCTTGCTGACGTCGGGGTGGTATTTGCGCGCCAGCTTGCGATAAGCCGCCTTGATCGTCTTATCGTCCGCGGTCGGTTCCACACCGAGAATCTTGTAATAGTCTTTGAAGTCCATCGTGGAATCACCATCCATTATCAAAATCGCGCCATCACCGGCAGCATGCGCTCATTGGCAGCCGCAGGGTTGACCGATCTCAAGATTGTGACCGGGGCGCGTATCAGAAGTTTATCGGCAGCGGCGGGCGGTTCTTTTGACCATCCCAATGGCTGCCAGGGCCAATGCAGACAAGTTTGGGGCATCGGGCCGTCTTATCAAGGCGCTAATTACCGAGATTTAGCGGATAGTCGGCCTTCGAATCTGCGCCGCACTGGCATACACTGCGCGGCCGTTTTTTAACCGGAACCTGATAGACATGAAAAACGCATCTCCAGCCCGTGCCTGTGGTATCGACTTTGGCACGTCCAACTCCACCGTCGGCTGGCTGCGCCCCGGCATGGAAACGCTGATCGCGCTGGAGGACGACAAGATCACCCTGCCCTCGGTGGTCTTCTTCAATATGGAAGAACGCCGCCCGGTGTACGGCCGATTGGCGCTGCACGAGTACCTGGAAGGCTACGAAGGCCGACTGATGCGCTCGCTCAAGAGCCTGCTGGGTTCCAAGCTGATCAAGCACGACACCAGCGTTCTCGGCACAGCGATGCCGTTCAAGGACCTGCTCGGGTTGTTCATCGGTCAGCTGAAGAAACGTGCCGAAACCGCCGCTGGTCGCGAGTTCGACGAAGTGGTGCTGGGTCGTCCGGTGTTCTTCGTCGATGACGACGAAATGGCTGACCAGGAAGCGGAAAACACCTTGGTGGACGTGGCCCGCGCCATCGGCTTCAAGGATGTGTCGTTCCAGTACGAGCCGATTGCGGCAGCGTTCGACTATGAGTCGACCATCGAAAAGGAAGAGTTGGTACTGATCGTCGACATCGGCGGTGGTACGTCTGACTTCTCGCTGGTGCGCCTGTCTCCTGAACGCCGCAACCACGACAACCGTCACGAGGACATCCTCGCCACCGGCGGCGTGCATATTGGCGGGACCGATTTCGACAAGCAGTTGAGCCTGCAAGGCCTGATGCCACTGTTCGGCTACGGCAGCCGGATGAAAAGCGGTGCCTACATGCCGACCAGCCACCACATGAACCTGGCGACCTGGCACACCATAAACTCGGTGTATTCGCAGAAGTCGACCCTGGCCCTGGGCAGCATGCGCTACGACATCGAAGACACTGGCGGCATCGACCGTCTGTTCAAGCTGATCGAGCAACGCGCCGGGCACTGGCTGGCGATGGAAGTGGAAGAAACCAAGATCCAGCTGACCCACGCTGACAGCCGCCATGTGCCGCTAGACCGCATCGAGCCGGGCCTGAGCGTGGAGTTGAGCCGCGCGTTGTTTGAATCGGCCATCGACAACCTGCTGGAGCGCGTGCGCAACAGCGTGACCCAGATGCTGAACGACGCCGACGTGCGGGTCGATCAGGTGGATACGGTGTTCTTCACCGGTGGTTCGAGCGGGATTCCGGCATTGCGCAACAGCGTCTCGGCGATGTTGCCGAATGCGCGGCATGTGGAAGGCAACATCTTTGGCAGCATCGGCAGTGGTTTGGCGATTGAAGCGGCCAAGCGTTATGGGCCGATGGACTGATCCAGAACCGAGTCGCGTCCTTCGCGGGCAAGCCTCGCTCCTACAGGGATTGCATTGATTCTGTAGGAGCGAGGCTTGCCCGCGAAAGCGTCAATTCAGGCAATACATATCGACCGGATCAAACCATCCCAACCTGCTTCAACTCACTCTTCAAATACGCGTAATAAATCGGCCCCGCCACCACCCCCGGCAGGCCGAACGCGGCCTCGAACACCAGCATCGCCAACAGCAACTCCCACGACTTGGCACTGATCTGCCCGCCGACAATGCGCGCGTTGAGGAAGTATTCGAGCTTGTGGATAACAATCAGATAACCCAGCGCGGCCACCGCCACCCAGATCGACAGCGACAAGCCGACGATGGTGATCAGCGTGTTCGACATCAGGTTGCCGATCACCGGCAACAGGCCGAGCAGGAAGGTCAGCACGATCAGGGTTTTGGTCAGCGGTAGTTTGATGCCAAACATCGGCAGGACCACCGCCAGGAAAATCCCGGTGAAGAAGGTGTTGAGCAGGGAAATCTTGATCTGTGCGAACACGATGTTGCGGAACGCCTGGACCAGCAGGTGCAAGCGATCAAACAATGCAGCAGCCAGCGGCTTGCGCTTGGTCAGGTCCGGCACCCGTTGCAGGGCGATGATCGCGCCGAGCACCATGCCGATCAGCAACGTCACGAACATGTGCGCCGCGTCCTTGCCCACCAGTTGCAGGTCGCTGAGGTGTTTGCTCATCCACTCGCCAATCGCCACGCGAAACTCGGCGGCGCTGGCCGGCAGGTAGGCGTCGATGAACGGCGGCAACTGACCGCGAGCACGGTCGACCACGAGCATGAATTTATCGAGGGAAGCGCCGGGGTTTTCCGCCTCATGCAGCAGGAAACTGAAGGCACCGGCAAAGATCAGCGTCAGCACACTGACCACCAACGTCCCCAGTAACGCCACCGCCAGCCAGCGCGCACGCCGACCTTCGATTAGTCGCTGCAATTGCGGGGTGAGCATGTTGACCAGTTCGAACACCAGCAGACCGGCCAGAAGGCTTGGCAGCAAGCGCAACGGAATCACCAGCAGCAAACCACCAAAGATGATGACCCAACTGATGAGCAGCAAGACTTGGCGTTGAGAAAACGTTGGCATACAGCCTCAAAACGAACGGCGTAAAAGGATTGGCAGTCTGCCAGCGTTCGGGTGTCAGCACTAGGGATTGTGTGGGGCGACGTTGGTCGGGGGCAGAGGTGATTTCTGCAGCGCTCTGGCCTGCTCGCGATGGGGCCCTCACAATCCCCGCAAATCCGTTTATTTTTTCTTCAGGCAATCACTCATGAACGCCTTGCGCTCATCACCCTTGAGCGCCTTGGTCGCGGCATCGGCATTGCAGGGTTTCATCTTCTCTTGCTGAGGCGTCAGGGCTTTCGCGTCATTGGCGGCGGGTGCGGCTTTAAGGCAGGTGCTCATGAAGGCTTTGCGCTCATCGCCCTTGAGGCTTTTCGCGGTAGCGTCGGCATTGCAGGTAGTCATCTTGTTCTGTTGGGCTGTGGCGGCGAAGCCCTGGGAGCAGAGCAGCAAACCGATCATCAACAAAGGGACACGCAACATCTTCATGGAGTTTTCTCCTTGTTGCCGCACCGAGGGGCACGGCCTCGCTCTGGAGTGTAGACAAAGCCTGTTACAGCTTCCTGCCCGGCAGATGGCTTCGGCGATACTGCTCCGGCGTACACCCGGCCTGGCGCTGGAACATGGCGATAAACGCCGACCCGGTGCTGTAGCCCATGTCGAAGGCGATTTCCTGAATGCTGCGATGGCTGTCCAGTGCTTCGATCGCCGCCAGAAAACGCAAACGCTGCCGCCATTCGCCGAAACTCATGCCCAACTCGCGCACAAACTGCCGCGCCAGGGTGCGCTCGCTGACGTGAATCTGCTCGGCCCATGCCGACAACGGCCGGTTATCTCCGGGCTCAACCTGCAAGGCTTCCAGAATACCGAGCAGCCCGGGACTGCTGGCGTAGGGCAAGTAGCATTGGTGAATGGGCGCCTGCTGCAGCTGATCCACCAGCACTTGGGCAAGGCGTTGGTCGGTCTCTTGCTCGGGAATTTTCACGTCACGGGCGGCGAAGTCCTTGAGGATTGCCTTGAGGATGTCGCTGATCGCCAGGGTGCAGGCCTGCTTCGGCAGTTCGTGGCACAGCGCCGGCGCCAGGCAGACGGCGCGGTAGTTGATCGGTTGATTGCTGTAGAAACTGTGTTCGATCTGCGGCGGCACCCACACGGCATATTGCGGCGGCGACATGAAACGGCTGCTGCCGATTTCCATGTGCAACACACCGTTGGCCGAATACTCCAGCGTGCCCCAGGGGTGACGGTGGGCCGAGGCATATTCGTGGCTATTGAAGTCGGCGTAGCGGAAGTACACCGGCGCGGGCAACTCGCTGAAATCCAGCAGGTCGATGTGTTTGCTGTTCATGCTGTCTGTCATCAGGGTCAGGTTGTCTGGATCGCAGTATAGGCTTGCATCCGGACAGGCGATAATTCTCCCTCATTAACGTTCTGGTTGTTCCTGATGCAATACGCTTATCCCCTGCTGGCCATTTTCATTTGGGCTGGCAATACCGTGATCACCAAAATGTCGGCCGGGGCGATCTTCCCGGCGGAGATCGGTTTTTACCGCTGGCTGCTGGCCGGATTGTTGTTCACGCCCTTTATGCTCAAACCGGTGATCGCCCATTGGTCGGCCATCCGCCCGAACCTGTGGAAGATTTTCATCCTCGGCGTGCTGGGCATGGCGGTTTATCAGAGCCTGGCGTACTTCGCGGCGACGCTGACCTCCGCCACCAACATGGGCATCATCCTGTCGCTGATGCCGTTGATGTCGCTGGCCATGGCCATCGTCAGCCTGGGCCAGCGCCTGACCGCCGGTGCGCTGGCCGGTGCGGTGTTGTCGTTTGGCGGTGTGTTGGTGGTGGTGTCGTCCGGCAGCCTCAGTGCATTGCTTGAGCACGGGGTGAACCTGGGCGATGCAATGATGCTGATCGCCACGCTGGCCTATGCGATTTACAGCACGCTGCTGAAAAAATGGCAGCTGCGTTTGCCGCCGCTGGTGTTGTTGTATCTGCAGGTGTGGGTGGCGGTGGTGGTGCTGTTTCCGTTGTTCGCCGTGTCGCCGAAAATCGGTCCGACGCTGCAAAACATTCCGCTGGTGCTGTACGCCTGCCTGCTGGCGTCGATGGTTGCGCCGCTCGCATGGATGCAGGCCGTGGTGCGTCTGGGACCGAGCCGGACGACGCTGTTTTTCAATTTGCTGCCGGTGATTACCGCATTGATTGCCGCGCTGGTGTTGCATGAGCAATTGGCGATGTATCACCTGGTGGGCGGGATGTTGACGTTGGGTGGGGTGATTGTTTCGGAGCGTTGGACCATGGTGTTGGGGCGTAAGGTTAGCGTCGCCTGATCTGACGCCTTCGCGGGCAAGCCTCGCTCCTACAGTTCATGCGCTGTCCCTGTAGGAGCGAGGCTTGCCCGCGAAGAACGATAATGCGGTCTGACGGCTAAACCCCCGCCGCCTTCAACCGCGCCGCATGCTCGACAAACAACCGGATCGGTTCGGCCCCCTTCCCCACCAACCCCAACGATTGGTTGACGATGTCAAAGTGATCCAGCGGATACTCATCGCCAATCACCGTGCCCAGATGTGAGCTGTAACGCCCGACCATCCCGTCGCAATGCCCGACTTCACGCACGAAGGTTTTGGCAAACAGCCGACAACTGCGATTCGTCCCGTCGAACAGATTGCGCCCGCGATCAGTCTTGCCTGGCTGCAACGTGCCGGACCACGAGTAATAGCGCACACCGTTGACCTCTTCCGGCCCGTGCCCGCCCCATGTTTCAGGCAAGCCCTGTGGATAACGTTGGTTGAACAGCGCCACTCCCGCCGTCGTCAGCGATTCATGGGACGCGTGGATGTCCACCGGCAGCTTCGGCCCGCGATAACCCGTCTCCAGCCAACTCATCAAGATACCGATGAGTCGAAGAAAAAACGCCAGCAACCGCCCCCTCGCGCTGTCCGCCGGGTAATGTTTGTGCAAGTAATCCGCCAGTTCCGAGCCGTGATTGGGGCCGGCCACCGAGGTCACGGAAGCCACGCGATCCGGGCGTTTGGCGGCGGCATAACGGGCGGTCAGCGAGCCTTGGCTGTGGCCGATCAGGTTGACCTTCTCGGCACCGGTTTCGCGCAGGATTTCATCGATCCGCGCCAGCAATTGTTCACCGCGCACTTCAGTCGAGTGCAGCGGCGACACCTGAACCGCAATCACCGTCGCCCCTCCCTGGCGCAACGCCGCCACGATCCCGTACCAGTACGGATAAAGCACCAGACGGATAAACCCGAGCATTCCCGGGACCAGCACCAACGGATAACGCGTGGCAGAACCTTGCGACATGGGCAAACGTCCTTGTGATCGGTGAGGTGACGCAAGGCTGAATACAAGACATCAGCCCAGCATCGACATCGAATGTGACAGCTCGACGACCAGTCTATGACATCCGCTCTATTTCAGCCCCGCCACCCCCGCCACGATCAACCCGACCGATACCAGTTTGACTGCCGTCAGGCTTTCGCCGAGCAACGCAAACCCGAGAAACACCGTGCCCAGCGAACCGATAGCGGTCCAGATCGGGTAAGCGATGCTCACCGGCAATTCGCGCATCGCCAGGGTCAGGAAGTAAATCCCGCCCACCGCCGCCACTACCGTGATCAGCGACGGCCAGAGCCGGGTGAAGCCTTCGGCATACTTCATGCCCATGGCAAAGGTGACTTCGAACCCGGCGGCGATCAGCAAAAACACCCAGGCCATCTAGCACTCCCTGGCCAGCGTCAACAAACGCTGCTCGGCCTCGGCGACGGAGATCTCGAAGGTGCGCTCGGCGGATTCCTCACCCTCGGCGGCCACGACGGTCACGTCGGTAATGCCGATAAACCCCAGCGCCGTGCGCAACAGCGTATCGGCATGGTTCAAGGCTTCCAGTTCACCACCGGGACCGAAACCGAACCCGCCACGGCTGGTGACGATCAGCGCTTTCTTGCCGTGCACCAACGGCTCGTATTGCGCGACACCATTGTCCAGCGTGTGATTGAAGGTCAGCCCGAGCCGCACGATTTGATCGATCCACGCCTTGAGGCCGCTGGGCACGCTGAAGTTGTGCATCGGCGTGGAAATCAGCAGCAGATCGTGGCCCAGCAACTCGGCGACCAGTTCATCGCTGAACGCGAGGTCGGCCTGCATCGTCAGCGGCCGCGCCTCGGGCTCGGGGTAAAACGCGGCGGCCACAAACGCTTCGTTGACCGGAGGAATCAACGCCCGTCCGACTTCGCGGCGAGTCAGTTGCGCTTGCGGATGGCGGGCCTGCCAGGCGCCAAGAAACACTTCGGCCAGGCGACGGGAGTGGGAACGTTCGCCCCGTGGGCTGGCGTGAATGGCAAGAATTGTGTTCATCTGAATCTCCTGAGGACTAAACTCAAACCGCGTGTGGCATGCAGCTTGTGCCCGCGACCGTCTCGCCTCAAATGAGCAAAAATCAGCCGGGATGAATTAATTTCATCCATGGAGTGTTCAATGTTTGCCTCGCTGCCACTGACCGCCCTGCGCGCCTTCGAATCCGCCTCACGCCTGCTGAGTTTCAAGGCCGCCGCCGAAGAACTGTCGGTGACACCAACGGCGGTTTCCCACCAGATCCGCTCGCTGGAAACCTGGCTCGGCGTGCCACTGTTCGAGCGACTACCACGGCAAGTGCGCCTGACCGAATGCGGCGAGCGTCTGTTCCACAGCCTGCACGGCGCTTTTCTGGAAGTGGCGCAAAGCGTCGACACCTTGCGCCCGCAACGCAGCGGCACCAGCCTGACAATCTCCACCACCGCCGCTTTTGCTGCGTTGTGGCTGGTACCGCGACTGGGGCGTTTTTACGCCCGGCATCCGAACATCAGCGTGCGGCTGGACACCCATTGCGAAGTCATCGATTTGCATCAGGACGCCAGCGTCGATCTGGTGGTGCGCTATAGCCTCGATGACTACCCGAACCTTTATGGTCTGTGCCTGTTCGATGAATCATTCGGCGTTTATGGCTCGCCGGAACAGGTTGCACAGGCCAGCATCCGCGCACCGACGTTGATCAGCGTGCGCTGGCACAACTCGAAGCTGTATGCCCATGGCTGGGAGGCGTGGTGCTCGCAGTCTGCAGAAACCTGGCTGACGGCAAACCCGGCGGTCCGCGAATACGACGAAGAGCATTACGCGCTGCAAGCAGCGATCGCCGGACAAGGCCTGGTACTGGCGAGCAATATCCTGGTGTCCGAGAGCGTGGCCAGCGGTTTGTTGGTGGCTTACCGGAGTGACATTCAGGTGAATGGCGCCGGCTACAGCGCGCTGTGCGTACCGGGTCGTGAACGCCATCCGCCGGTGCGGGCATTTTTTGCGTGGTTGCAGGAGGAAGCCCGATTGTCTGGCCTGTTGCCAAGATCGCAAATCACATCAAACTTTTCGCCGCGCTTGTCACTTGATCATTCAGAACATCAGTAATGTAAGACCCGATCTGGCTCAGAAAGAAGAGCATGCCGACAATATGGCCAATACATTGAAATACTTATAAACGACAACTAAATTCTTATCACCAAAATAGCCACAAGAATTCAACCAACAACTAACCACCCTTCAAACCTAAGGTTACAAACACTGAATAGACATTTTCCAGCATGGACTTATTCTAACAACCACAACCCAATGGTTGCTTAAATAAACTTATAAAGGACTATACCCATGCATTTGGAAGAACGACTTGAATTTATTGACTCCCTGCCACCACTGCCAGCGGTTTCGAATGAACTGATCATCACACCTCGCTCACTGACCAACGCGCCTCCACACGACATCAACAAGCCAACCGCTAGTGTCATGCCTGATACGATCGATGCATTCTTGCCAGGCGTTTCACAGCAAATTATCGACGATGTTAATCTGTGCAAGTTAGTGATGCAAAATGCCGCAACCAAACTATACCCTGAAGATGCACAGCTCTTCGAATGGTACAAATACTATGTGGGTGGCCTGGACAAACTTGGCTGGGTTGTTCAAAACAAAAACATGGAAACTGTCACCATCCGAAAGATTGGCCTGACCATGGATCAGGTTGCCCTTCACGTCGCAACCGCACTGATCGGAGCGGGCCCTGCCGCAATCTTGGCAAACGTTGCGCAACTGGCCGTCGGCGCCGTGCAAAAAGACCCCGGCGCCATTCAGATCTTTGACCGGAACAGGAAAACCGGTACGCAGGCAAAATTTGATATCGCTCCGGTTTGGGTCGATAAAAACAATCAACCAAACATGCTCCTCAATTGCATCTCCCTGGATGCACGGGAAAGCACGCGTGGCATTCTGTTCTGGAAGTCCACCCAGCAGAGCACCACCATAAAAACAGGAGCTGTACGCACCTATCTGGATGCTCAGACTTTCTCGGGACTGCGCTCCGATCTTTATGCGAAGTTCACGGAAGCCGGGAAAAAATTCATCAAAGACCTTCCTGACTTTTAATCACCTATGAATATTTAAATCGACAAATAATTGTCGATTTAAATAACTTTTCCGCGCATAGGCTGCGCCCGGAGACAATCATGGATACATCCACATTCGATGTATATCTTGTCAATGGCAACATTACTATTTTTTGCGGCACTCACTCTGACAAGTTCAAGAACGATATTTTAAATTCAAGCCTCTATGCAGAACTGGTGGCGACGCAGCGCAGTGGTGATCGAGAAGCGTCGTGGTTAACCTACACAGACATCGTGAGCAAGTTCAAGTGGGTCATAAACAGTCGAGAGACACAGCGTACTGCGTTTGACAATTCAAGCTTGCTGGAACTCTTGACTCAGAGCGCAGGAAGCGCTCTACCACACAACGAACGACAAATACTGACCAACGCTTTTTCGCGACTAAAGAAACTCGCGCGCGACTCATTGGCCATTAAAACAATTATCGACAAACTCAGCGCCAACGGCTCTGCGGCTGCCGGTGGAACACACACGCTGTTGAATATTGTTCGCAAAGACAAAACCTTGTTAACACTGCAACTATCCTTCAAAACACCCACCGTGATTGATATCGACATCCTTGACAAACCAGTGCTGAAGTCAATCAACGATGGAAAAACCAACATTCGATTGTTACGTAGCTCACTGGATGAGCTTCAATACAACGAAGTCAGAAATACGGTTATCAATAAACTGGGAAAAAAAATCAGTACGGACCTGCTACATATCCCCACACCAAACTGATTGAACTGAAATTTTCCCCTGGTTTAATCGCTCTCGAATCATCAGTTCGAAAGCGATTAAACCGTTCAGGCGGGGTCAGTTTTTGACCGTTTTCGGCGCCTTGCCCGCCTTCATCTGCTCCAGCAACGGCGCACACTGATTCGGCTCACCACCACTCGGCGCCACCAGCGCCAGTAACCCCGCCGCCGGCGCCGCAATCACGCCCAAGGCCACCATCCCCGCCCCGCGCAGCAACAGCGGCACCGCTTTAACGCCAGCGTCCGGCTTGATGAACTTGCCTCGCACGTACAGCGGCGAACGCAGGGAAATCAGGCGCCAGCCCTTGGATTCCGGGGTGATGGTCAGGTCCAGTTGCTCAGTGGCCATGTTCGCCGTGCCATCGATGTAGATGATCGCGTTCTCGGTATCAAAGACAAACAACCGAGTGGTGGCCAGGCCAGTCTTGATGTCGAAGTCGGCCGCCGCGCAATTGATCTTCACTTCTTTGTCGCCAAAGATTTTACCGACCACGTAGTTGCCAACGTTGAGCCCGGCCAGTTCCATCAACTCGCGGCTGATGGCACCGTCGTTGATCAGCATCTTCAGATTGCCATTGGCCGTTCCCAGCAGCTTGGCCACCGAGTTGCCGTGACCACTGATGTCGGCATCGCCATTGAGCTCGCCGAAACTGGTCTTCATCGGTTCAAAAGTCGGGAACAGCTGCTTGAGCTTGAAACCGCGCCCGGTCAGCTTGGCGTTGCCTTCCAGCGGTTCGGTGCGACCGTTCAGGCGAATCTGCGCATCCAGTTTGCCGCCGGCCACGCCGAAACGCAGGGGTTCGAGGCTGAGCACGCCGTCGGTCAGCACCAGGTGCGTGTAGAGGTCATTGAACGGCAGTTTTTCACTGTGGACGATGCGCTTGCCGGTAAATTCGACGTCAGCGTCCATGTCGCGCCAGCGCTCGGTCTTGAACTCTTCGACCGGTAACACCTTGTCCGCCGGCTGCTTGCTTTCGCCGCCTCGGGCCTTTTGCTTGGCGTTGGAGTCGGCGCCGATCAAGGGCGCAAGGTCGGTAAACAACAGTTGATTGGAGAGCAGCGAACCGCTGAGTTTCGGCCGAGGCTGACTGGCGACGTAGGCCAGGCTGCCATGGATGTCGCTCTCGCCGATCTTGCCGTTGAACGCTTCGTAATGGAACACCGCGCCGCCCGGCTCATGCAGTTTGGCGATCAAGTGGCCGTCGGTGGCGTAGGGCGGTGTATCCGGCAGGGTCACGCCGGTCAGCGGATAGAGGTTGCCCAGGCTACTGCCGGCCAGTTTCAGCCGCAGGTCCAGCGCACCAAGGTTGAGTGGATCGGTCAGCGTACCGGCGAGCTCGACGCTGGTGTCGGCAATCTTGACTTGGGCCTGAAGCGGGAACGGCCGGGCCGAATCCTGCAAGGCCAGCAGGCCGCCGATCTTGCCTTCGCCTGCCAGTTTCTGGCCGTGGTATTGGCCTTTGACCTTCAGTGAAAACGCGTAATCCTGGGGAGCCGCGCCCTTCTCCTGCTCAGTTTTCGCGGCTTTTTCGCCGACGATGTCGCTGAACGGGATCGGTTTGCCAAGCGGGTCGATGATCAGGTCGAGCTGCGTTTTCAGGCTCTGGTCGTCGAGGGTGACATGGCCTTTGTCGAAACCAATCGCGCCGATGTCGACCACCCAACTGGACGGTTTGGCGTTCGGGTCTTTCGGGTCGAACTTGAAGGTCCAGTTGGCGCGGCCATCGGCCAGGCGCTGGAGGTCTGCGTTCGGCTCGGTCAAGTCAATGCGCGGGATCGTCACCCGTTGCGCCAACAAGGCCAGCGGCGAAATGCGCAGCTCGACGCGTTTGAGCGAGACCATCTGCGGCTGCTTCGACCAGTCCGGGTTGCCGAGGCTCAGGTCTTGCGCCACCACATGCGGCCACGGCACCCAGGCGCGCCATCCACCTTCGTCAAGCTCACGCCGCCAGACCACCGACAGGTCGCCATTAATAGCGAACGGGCGGTGCAGCTCTTCGGAGACTTTGGCGTTGAGGGTCGGTTTGATCCGGTTCCAATCGAAGAACGCGATGATCAGAACCAGTATCGCCAGTAACACAACCAGGCTGGCAAAGGTCCAGGCAAAAATTTTCGGGGTGCGCGTCATTGCACAGGGCTCCTGAATACGACTGAGCGCCCTGACCGCGACGCGCGTGTGAAACCCCAGGCCAGAACCGGCCTGGCATGAAGCCTAGGACTGGGAAACGGCGCGCAGGTTTAATCGAAATGCGGCTTAACGTTCAAATAATCGGTCGGGGACACCCTGCACTCGAAATCCGGCGTTACCGACCCCGCACTTTTGTGCGACGCACGTGAGTAGAAAATACCCACATCAGTGCGAAAACATCCGCCGGAAAGGCCCGGTCTAGAGCCTTCGCACGGAACAATCAATTCTGTTGATTATTACCATTGCGTTTATGAACTTTTATATCGACTTATCGAGAGTAGCATTGCCCTCGTACCCACTTGCCGCCCTCCCACGGAGCACATGATCATGAAACGCCAACTACTGTTTAGCCTTACCCTCTCCATGCTGGCCAGCACCGCTTTCGCCCTGCCAGCCGCTGACCAGGCCACCCCACAAGTGAAAGACAGCCACTCGGTGTTCAGTCAAACCGTTGCCGAAGGTGGTAATGATCGCCTGAAAGAAAAAGGCCTGATCACTCAAGATGGTTCGGACCGCACTCCACAAGGTCAAACCCTGGCCGCTGACGGTTCTGATCGCACCCCACAAGGCCAAACCCTGGCTGCCGACGGTTCCGACCGCACCCCACAAGGCCAAACCCTGGCTGCCGACGGCTCCGACCGCACCCCACAAGGCCAAACCCTGGCTGCTGACGGTTCCGACCGCACCCCACAAGGCCAAACCCTGGCTGCTGACGGTTCCGACCGCACTCCACAAGGCCAAACCCTGGCTGCTGACGGTTCCGACCGCACTCCACAAGGCCAAACCCTGGCTGCCGACGGTTCCGACCGTACCCCACAAGGCCAAACCCTGGCTGAAGGTGGTGGTGACCGTGTAATCGAACGCAACAGCGCTGTGAGCTAAGCCCATGGCGGCCTTGAAAAAAAGCCCAATCCACGGATTGGGCTTTTGACTTTATAGAAGCCACGCATTCCCTCGCATCACTCCCGATAGTCGTTCGACGCCAGCAAAGCCGATTTGCTAGAGTGCGCCGCTGTCTTGTCCAGAAAACACCCTTGCGATGCTGCCCCGCGCCGAACAGAAACAACAAACCCGCAACGCCTTGATGGACGCTGCCCGCCATTTGATGGAGTGCGGCCGAGGATTCGGCAGCCTGAGCCTGCGCGAAGTGGCGAAAACCGCCGGCATCGTCCCCACCGGTTTCTACCGGCATTTCGCCGATATGGATGAACTGGGCCTGGTGCTGGTGAGCGAAGTCGGACAAACCTTCCGCGAAACCATCCGCCTGGTGCGTCACAACGAGTTCGTCATGGGCGGCATCATCGATGCCTCGGTGCGGATTTTTCTCGACGTGGTGTCGGCCAATCGTTCGCAATTCCTGTTTCTGGCCCGCGAGCAGTACGGCGGTTCGCTACCGGTGCGCCTGGCCATCGGTCGCTTGCGCGAAGACATCAGCTCGGACCTCGCGGCCGATTTGTCCTTGATGCCGAAACTGCAACACCTGGACATCGCCGGTCTGAGTGTCATGGCCGATCTCATCGTCAAAAGCGTGTTTGCAACCCTGCCGGAAATCATTGATCCGCCGGCCGAGGCGTTGCCCGCGCATCTGACACCACAGGCGAAAATCACTCAGCAGCTGCGCTTTATCTTCATCGGCCTCAAACACTGGCAAGGCCTGGGCAGCACGGAATAACCCTCCTGCGCGCCGACTTCCTGCAGGAGCCGGCTTGCTGGCGATTCAGACAACACGGTGCATCTGAACCACCACCTCCCTTGTAGGAGCTGGCTTGCCAGCGATGGCGCCCTTCAGCCAATAAAGATGTCGTCTGGCCGACCGCTATCGCCGGCAAGCCGGCTCCTACAAAGGATTTGCGGCGCTCGCTGCGTTATGGACAACATGGAGCACACCCTGCGCCGTCATTTGGTGCGCCTTCCCCAGCCCCGCACCAAATTGCCGCAACAAACTGAAACGCCCTCCATGCGCCGACAGGCATTTCCTACACTTGCGCCGATTGGCAAGCCCCTTGCTCTAGCCTGACTATTGTCCATAGCTGGAAGCTTTCCGATGCTGGTGATTCATCGCAGAATCGACCCTCAACCCGTCTGGGCCGCCGAGTTGCACCTGACCTTCGAAGCCCGGAGCAAAAGCCGTTTGCGCTGTTTCAGTGCCGAGGGTGAAGACGTCGGGTTGTTTTTGGAGCGCGGTCAGTCGCCCCTCACTGATGGCGAATGCCTGCAGGCTGAAGACGGTCGCATCGTCCGCGTCTGCGCCCGCCCCGAACAACTGCTGCACGTCACCTGCGCCAACGCCTTCGAACTGACCCGCGCGGCCTATCACCTGGGCAATCGCCACGTCGCCCTGCAAGTCGGTGATGGCTGGTTGCGCCTGCTCGACGACTACGTGCTCAAGGCCATGCTCGAACAACTTGAAGCCAAGGTCGAAAACATCGAAGCACCGTTCCAGCCGGAACACGGCGCCTATGGCGGTGGCCATCACCACTCGCGGCACGGCGACGAAGACTTCAACTACCCGCCAAAACTGCACCAATTCGGCGTGCGCCAATGAACCCGGCCTGGGCGCTGTTGCGCCTGGCCAGTCCGCAATTGCCGATTGGCGGCTACAGCTATTCCCAAGGTCTGGAAATGGCGGTGGATAACGGCCGGGTAAGTGATTCAGACAGCGCCCGTCGCTGGATCAGCGATCAATTGCTGCTGAACCTGGCACGCTTCGAGGCGCCCCTGCTGCTCGCCCATTGCGTGGCCGCCGCCGCAGAAAACTGGGCCGAACTGCTGCAACGCTGCGAAGAACACCGCGCCAGCCGGGAAACCCGCGAGTTGCATCAGGAGAGCCGACAGATGGGCTACTCCTTACAGCAACTGCTCAATGGCTTGCCGGAACTCGATGCACCGGCCCGCGCCTTTCTCGAACAACGCCCCGAACCGCATTTGGCCCTCGGCTGGGCGCTGGCCGCACGCGCCTGGCACATCAGCCCGCAAGACGCGCTGGCCGCGTGGCTCTGGAGCTGGCTGGAAAACCAGTTGGCGGTGCTGATGAAAACCCTGCCGCTGGGCCAGCAAGCCGCGCAACGCCTGACCAGCGAACTGCTGCCGCTGCTGCAACAAGCCCAGCAGGACGCCACCCGAATCACCCCCGACCACTATGGCAGCGCCGCTTTCGGCCTGTCCCTGGCGTGCATGGCCCATGAGCGCCAGTACAGCCGTCTGTTCCGTTCCTAGGGCCTGTTATTTTGGAGAATCGCATGAACACACAACCTCTGCGCGTCGGCATCGGCGGCCCGGTCGGTTCCGGCAAAACCGCCCTGACGCTGGCCCTGTGCCTGGCGTTGCGCGAGCGCTACAACCTGGCGGTCGTGACCAACGACATCTACACCCGCGAAGACGCCGATTTTCTGGTACGCAACCAGGCCCTGGCGCCGGAACGGATCATCGGCGTGGAAACCGGCGGCTGCCCGCACACGGCGATCCGCGAAGATGCCTCGATCAACCTCGAAGCCGTGGACCAACTGAACCGACGCTTTCCGGGGCTGGACCTGATTCTGGTGGAATCTGGAGGCGACAACCTTTCGGCCACGTTCAGCCCGGAATTGTCCGACCTGACGATTTACGTAATCGACGTCTCGGCGGGCGACAAGCTGCCGCGCAAGGGTGGGCCGGGGATCTGCAAATCCGACCTGCTGGTGATCAACAAAGTCGACCTCGCTCCGCTGGTAGGTGCGTCGCTTTCGATGATGGACAGCGACACGAAGCGCATGCGCAACGGCAAACCGTTTGTCTTCAGCAACCAGAAAACCGGGCTGGGCCTGGAAGAAATCATCGCCTTCATCGAGCGCCAGGGCCTGCTGACCGCAGCCTGATTCCGATCAAACTTATCAACAAGGAAGCTTATCCATGACACTTAAACGCATCCTGGGCGCCATGGCCCTGCTGCTGACTCCGGCCATCGCCTTCGCCCACCCCGGTCACGGCGACAATGGCTTGATCGCCGGCATCAGCCACCCGATCGGCGGCCTTGATCACTTGCTGGCGATGGTTGCCGTCGGGCTGTGGGCGGCACAGCAGAAAGGCGCTGCACGCTGGGCGCTGCCGTGCACGTTCGTTGGCACCATGCTGATCGGCGGCTTGCTCGGTTTTGAAGGGCTGAACCTGCCAGCGCTGGAAAGCGGGATTGCGGCGTCGGTACTGGCGCTGGGGCTCGCGGTGGCGCTGGCGGTACGCCCGCCACTGAGCGTGGCGGTGGGTGCGACGGCGTTGTTTGCGTTGTTCCATGGCGTGGCGCATGGGCTGGAATTGCCGGACATGTCTAGCCCTTGGGCGTATGCCGCGGGTTTTGTGGCGGCGACAGCGGCATTGCATGCGGCGGGTTATGCGCTGGTTCGCGTGTTGCCGCAAGCAGCGGCGCCGCTGGTTCGTCTGGCGGGTGCGGCTTCGGCGGCGACCGGGGTGTGGTTGTTGGCGGGTTGATTTGGTTTTGCCTGTGATGGCCTCTTCGCGAGCAAGCCTCGCTCCTACAGGATTTGCGTCGTTCACATTATCGCGATCCGACGCAAATCCTGTAGGAGCGAGGCTTGCCCGCGAAGACGGCCTGACAGACACCACATCTCTCAGGCCTGATAACATGTCGCGCATTCGACCCTGCCGTGACGACGCCAGCCAATGCCTCATGCTCCCCGCTCCGCTTCCCAGCCTGAATTGACCGCTCTGTTTGCCGCGGTGCAACAGCATTTCCAGGACGTGATCGTGCCCCTCTGGCAAGGCCCCGGCTGGAATGCCGAACTGGCGCTGCCCTACGAAGCACTGGATGCCGAGCATCATCCCTTGCCACCGCAACGCTACCGGGCCATGGCCTGCGCGCGGCAGCTGTATCTGTTTTCCAGCCTGATCGGCCAGGTGCCGGGCGCGAAAGAGCGTGCGGCTGCGTTGTTCCGCTCGTTGCAGCAACATTTCCACGATGCCGAACACGGTGGCTGGTTCTACAGCATCGACCCGCAGGGCGCACCGCTGGATCAACGCAAAGATCTCTACACCCACGCCTTCATCCTCTTCGCCTGCGCCCATTACTGGGACAAGGTTCGCGAACCGCTGGTGGAGTCGGTGCTCAACGCGGTGCTGGAAGTGCTTGATCAGCGCTTCAGCTCGGGCGACGGCTTGTACGAAGCCTGCCTTGAGCGTGATTGGTCGTTGCTGAATACCGGGCCGCTGCAAAACCCGCTGATGCACCTCGCCGAAGCGTTTCTTGCCACGCTATCAGTGCGTGAAGACCTCGCCGTGCAGCGTGCGCTCGTCGAGTTATGCACAGCCATGCAACAACGCTTTATCGATCCGCAACACAGTGTGCTGATGGAAAAGCCGCTGGGGTCTGTGGATAACTGGTTTGAACCGGGACACCAGTTCGAATGGTATTTCCTGCTGGAGTCTTCGCCGCTGTTGCGCGGTTCGAAACTGCACGCCTCTGTGGAGCGCGCCTTTGCGTTCACCGAGAAACTGGGCGTCGATCAATCGAGTGGCGCCGTGCGCGCGATGCTCACGCTCGACGGGCATTCGAAAGATGCCACCCAACGCATCTGGGCTCAGGCTGAATACCTGCGTGCGTTGACGCTACGCCCGGACAGCGGGGCATCGGTACTGCACCAGTTGCAGGCGCTGCAACAGCGTTCTTTGCATGCGCGCGGTTGGTATGAGTGTCGTGACGAGAACGGTGAAGTGAGCCGGCAGGATATGCCGTCTACCACGCCTTATCATTTGGCGACCTGCTATGGCGGGCTGGCCGACTATCTTCGTTAACTGAAAGATCGCTATCGCCGGCAAGCCGGCTCCTACAAAGGTGAACCTGTAGGAGCCGGCTTGCCGGCGATTGGCTATTACGCGGTCTTACGCCTTGTTACGCTCAATCGCAAACCCGGCCCACGTCTGGCTCACCGGCATCAACTCGAGGCTGTTGATGTTGATGTGCGCCGGCGCATTGAGCACCCAGAAAATGGTCTCGGCGATGTCTTGCGGCTGGATCGCCTCGGCACCGGCGTAGGTCGCGTTGTAACGCTCCTGGTCACCGGCAAAGCGCACCAGCGAGAACTCACTCTCACACAGGCCCGGCTCGATGTTGCTGACGCGAACGCCCGTGCCTTGCAGGTCGCAGCGCAGGTTCAGGGAGAACTGTTTGACGAAGGCCTTGCTCGCGCCATACACGTGGCTGCCCGGATACGGGTAGTTGCCGGCAATGGAACCGAGGTTGATGATGCCGGCGCCACGGCCATGGGCGATCAGACGCGGCAACAGCAGGCGAGTGCTGTACATCAGGCCCTTGATGTTGGTGTCGACCATGGTGTCCCAATCATCAAGATCGCACTTCGGCGCCGGGTCCACGCCAAGCGCCAGGCCAGCGTTATTGATCAACCCGCGCAGCTTGGCGAAGGATGGTGGCAGGTTGGCAATCGCCTCCTCCATGGCCTTGCGATCACGCACGTCGAGCACCAGGGCATGGACCTCGGTCTGCTTCGACAACTCGGCGCACAAGGCATTGAGGCGCTCTTCACGACGACCTGTCAGCACCAGTTTCCAGCCAGCCTCGGCAAAACGACGGGCACAGGCTTCGCCAAAACCGGAAGTCGCGCCGGTAATAAACAGGGTGTTGGACATCGTGTTCTCCTTGCTTCGGCCGACGGGCCGCCATTGGATTAGAAAATCAGCTGGCAGCATGCCCGGCCTTGCCGACAGCGGCAACTATCAGAAAATCTGTACGAAAAACAACCAACGCGAGCAACGCCATATACACCGTGGCCTGTAGCTATGTACGCGCACGTTATCCACAGGCCGGTCCACAGTTTCCGGGGGCAAGTGAAAAAGCTGGAAGCCGCTGTGCACAAGGCTTTGCGGGCAGATCATAAAGTTTTTCGCTTGACCCTGAAGTGCTGGCTGTGTAGCCCAAGGCATTTTGCACGATTGACCGGGTTTGCCAACGATGGCGCCAAGCCAGTAACTACGGCCCTTAGCCGAGTCTTTCCAGAGTTTAACCACAGACTTATCCACAGGCTTCCCTCGTGTGTTTGAGGCCACTTTCGCAACCAATAAAAAGGTTGACAACGCTGACCTCAAGCCCGGCAAAAACGCCTGATCAAAAAACAACCACATCGCTACAGGCCACGATTTAAAAGGCTCTCAGCCAGCTACTCCCACGTTATTCACAGCCAGTTCCACAGCAAACGGGGACAAGTCAAAACCGTGACAAAACAACTATTTGCAGCGGCTTTATGTCGCGCTTTGAGAGCTTGGCAAATTTGTTTTCCACAATTCTGGAAAACACCTGTAGGAGCGAGCTTGCTCGCGATGGACGTCAACGATAACGCGAACATTCTGGATAAACGTGTCACCCGGAAAACCTTCGCGAGCAAGCTCGCTCCTACACGAGATTGTGGTGAATTCAGGATGAAAAAAGCCCCGACGATTGCTCGTCGGGGCTTTGGGTATTTCAACAGGACTCAATGCCCGCCGAGATAAGCGTTACGCACCTCTTCGTTCACCAGCAACTCCTTGCCGGTGCCACTGAGGCGGATCTCGCCGTTGACCATCACGTATGCCCGATCCGACAACCGCAGGGCGTGGTTGGCGTTCTGCTCGACCAGAAAGATGGTCATGCCGGTCTTGGCCAGTTCCCGCAGGGTGGCAAAGATCTGTTTCACCACAATCGGTGCGAGCCCCAGGCTCGGTTCATCGAGCAACAGCAGTTTCGGCCGGCTCATCAACGCACGGGCGATGGCGAGCATTTGCTGCTCGCCACCGGACATGGTCATGGCCCGCTGGGTCCGCCGCTCTTCGAGACGCGGAAACAGCTCGAACATGCGTTGCATGTCTTCCTTGGCGTACTTGTCACCAATCGGGATGGTGCCCATCTGCAGGTTTTCCTCGACGGTCATGTCGGGGAACACGCGCCGGCCTTCCGGTGATTGTGCAATGCCGTTCGATGCAATGTAGTGCGACGACTTATGGGTAATGTCCACGCCCTGATAGAGGATCTGCCCGTCTGCCGCGCGCGGCTGACCGAAGATCGACATCAGCAGGGTCGACTTGCCCGCGCCGTTGGAGCCGATGAGGCTGACGGTTTCCCCTTCGTTGATGTGCATCGAGACTTTTTTCAGGGCCTGGATCGGGCCGTAAAACACGTCCAGGTCTTTGAGTTCGAGGATCGGTTTGCTCATAGCACCACCTCCTCTTCATCGGCGCCCAGGTAGGCTGCAATCACTTTCGGATCGTTGCGAATCGCCTCGGGGCCACCCTCGGCGATGACGACGCCGTGGTCCAGCACCACGATGTGGTCGGAAATGCTCATAACCATGCCCATGTCGTGTTCGATCAGCACCACGGTCAGATCGTGCTCGTCGCGCAGCAGCCGGATCATCGCGCTCAGCGCTTCGGTTTCCTGAGGGTTGAGGCCGGCGGCCGGTTCGTCGAGGCAGATGATTTGCGGCCGGGTGCACATGGCCCGCGCAATCTCCAGACGACGCTGCTGGCCGTAGGACAACTCACCGGCCAGACGGTTGGCGCAATCCACCAGGTCCACCACTTCCAGCCAGTAGAAGGCGTGGTCCAGCGCATCGCTTTCAGCCTTGCGATAGCCCTTGGTGTTGAGGATACCCGCGAGCATGCTGCGGTTGACCCACATGTGTTGGGCCACCAGCAGGTTTTCCAGCACCGACATTTCCTTGAACAGGCGAATGTTCTGGAAGGTCCGCGCCAGGCCGGCACGGTTCACCAGGTGAGTGCCACCGAACATCTTGTAGTGGAGCCGGCTGATGAAGCTTTTCGGCGATACAAAATCAGTCGCCTTGAACGGCTCACCGAGCATTTTGATGACATCGGTGCGCTCGCCGCGCACGTTGAGTTCGATCTTGCCGCCCGAGGCCTTGTAGAACCCGGTCAGGCAGTTGAACACGGTGGTCTTGCCGGCGCCGTTGGGGCCGATCAAGGCGAAGATCGAGTTGCGCTTGACCTTCAGGCTGACATCGTTCAACGCCTTGATGCCGCCGAAGTGCATCATCAGCTTCTCGACCGAGAGTACGACTTCGCTCATGGCGCTACTCCTTTACGCGGGGTCACACCGGTACGGCTAATCCGAATCAGGCCGCGCGGTCGCCAGATCATCATCAACACCATCAGGATGCCGAACAGCAGCACGCGGTATTCCGCGAAGCCACGCAGCAGTTCCGGGGCCACCGTCAGCACGAAGGCTGCGATAACCACGCCGATGGTCGAGCCCATGCCGCCGAGTACCACGATGGCGAGGATCAGGGCCGATTCAAAGAAGGTGAACGAGGTCGGGTTGACGAAGCCCTGGTAGGTGGCGAAGAACACGCCAGCGAGGCCGGCCGTCGACGCACCGATGGTGAACGCGGAAAGCTTGACCAGCACGTGGTTCAGACCCATGGAACGGCAGGCGATTTCATCTTCACGCAAGGCTTCCCAGGCGCGACCTACCGGCATGCGAGTCAGGCGGTGCTTGATGTACAGCACGGCCAGCACGACCAGGAACAATACCGCGTAGATGAAGTAGTACTTCACGTCAGGGTTATAGGCGATGCCGAAAAACTCGTGGAACGGAACACCACCGTCCTTCGCCCTTTTGCCGAACTCGAGGCCGAAGAAGGTTGGCAGGGGCGCCGGCATACCGTTTGGGCCACCGGTCAGGGTCAGCCAGTTATTGAGGATCAAGCGGATGATTTCACCGAAGCCCAGGGTCACGATCGCCAGGTAGTCACCGTGCAGGCGCAACACCGGGAAACCGAGGATGCAACCGGCCAGCCCCGCCGTGATCGCCGCCAGTGGCAGCACCGTCCAGAAACCCAGCCCCAGGTATTGATAACCGAGTGCCAACCCATAGGCGCCGATGGCGTAGAACGCCACGTAACCGAGGTCAAGCAGACCGGCCAGGCCAACCACGATGTTCAGACCAAGCCCGAGCAGCACGTAGATCAACCCGAGGATGACCACGCCCAGCAGGTAGGAGTTGGAGAAAAACGGGAACACCACGGCGATGACGATCATCAGCGGGATGATCCAGCGCAGCCGGGATTTGTAATCGGGTGCCAGTACATGAACCCCCGAACCGGTGGTTTCAAAGCCTTCGAGAATTCTCAGGCCTTTCGGCGTTTGCAGGAACAGGCTCAAGGCAAAGCGGCCGGCCATGACAATGGCGACAATCCACGCCACTCGGGTCGTTTCCAGATTGAAGCCGTAGCCGTCGAGGACTATGCCAACAATCGGGCCGAACACGATGAGGGCAACAAGACCGGCAAGAATCGCGTCAACCAGGCTTCTTTTGAGATCAATGGTTTTTTTAGTGGTTGAAGACATCGCTTACACCTTCGACACAAGAGGACGGCCGAGCAGGCCTTGGGGCCGAAAGACCAGAACGAGAACGAGCAGCGAGAAGCTGAAAACGTCTTTGTAGTCCGAGTTGACCAGACCCGAGAACAGCGACTCGGAAATCCCGAGAATGATCCCGCCGAGCATCGCGCCAGGCAGCGAGCCGATCCCGCCGAGTACCGCTGCGGTGAACGCCTTGATGCCGATGACGAAGCCTGCGTAGAAGTCGAACGTGCCGTAGTTCATGGTGATCAGCACGCCGGCCAGGGCCGCCATTGCCGCACCGATGATGAACACGTAGGAAATGACGCGGTCGGTGTTGATCCCAAGGATGGAGGCCATCTTGCGGTCTTGCTGGGTGGCGCGGCACATGCGGCCGAGCTTGGTGTACTTGATGACGTAGGTCAGCAGGGCCATGCCGGCGAATGCGGCAACCAGGATGAAGATCTTGGTGTAGGTGAGCTGAACGAAGCCGCTTCCGACCTCCACTCGCCATGCACCGGTCAGCAGGGTCGGTACGCCTTGTTGACGGGCGCCCTGTGCGATCTGTGCATAGTTTTGCAGGATCAGCGAAATACCGATGGCGCTGATCAGCGGTGCCAGTCGGGTGGAGTTACGCAGGGGTTTGTAGGCGACACGCTCGATGACCCAGCCATAGACCGCTGTGACAATGATGGTGAAGACCAGTGTGCCAAGCATCAGCAGAGGGAAGGATTCAATACCGAAGTATGCCAGCAGAGCCAGACTGATTGCCGCGAGGTAAGCGGAAATCATGTAAACCTCGCCGTGGGCGAAGTTGATCATGCCGATGATGCCATAGACCATTGTGTAGCCGATGGCGATCAGGCCATAGACCGACCCGAGGGTCAGGCCGTTGACCAGTTGCTGCAGGAAAATACCATCCATAACGCAATCTCACGCATTTGAGAGACTGCACAGAAGCGAGGTGCGACGGACCGGGGTTCAGCCACCCGCGCAACACGGTTGTGTGCAGCTCTACGAGAAAAGACAGGTACTGCACGGACATGTTCTTCGATTGCCCGGCGCTCAAGGCGCCGGGCAGATCAACAGCTCATATCACTTCTGTTTTTCCAGTTGGTGGTATTTGCCATCCTTGTCCCACTGATAAACCACGTAGTCGGAGACTTTCAGGTCGCCCTTGGCGTCCCAGGTCTTCTCGCCCATCACGGTTTTAACCGGGTTTTTCTTCAGCCACTCAGCCGCTTTTTCGCCGCTGTTGGACTTGGCGCCGTTGAAAGCAGCCGCCAGGGTCTGAACCGAAGCGTAGGCGTACAGGGTGTAGCCTTCTGGCTCGGTGCCGGCTTTGCGGAAGGTGTCTACCACGGTTTTGCTGTCAGGCAGCAGGCGTGGGTCGGCACCGAAGGTCATGTACACGCCATCAACGTTCTGCGGGCCACCGGCGGTGGTCACGAGTTCGTCAGTAACGATGCCGTCATCGGACATGAATTTGACGTCTTTGAGGCCTTGTTCACGCAGTTGGCGAACCAGTGGACCGGCTTCCGGGTGCAGGCCGCCGAAATAGACGACATCGGCACCGGCTGCACGGATCTTGGTTACCACGGCGCTGAAGTCTTTCTCGCCGCGAGTCAGGCCTTCGTACAGAACCGGCGTTACGCCGCGCTTGGCCAGTTGAGCCTTGGTGGCATCGGCCAGGCCTTGGCCGTAGGTGTCTTTGTCGTGCAGAACCACGACTTTCTTGCCCTTGAGCACGTCGACGATGTAGTCGCCGGCAACGATGCCCTGCTGGTCGTCACGACCGCACATACGGAACATGGCGCTCAGACCACGCTCGGTCACCTGTGGGTTGGTGGAGCCCGGAGTGATTGCGATGATGCCTGCTTCGTCGTAGATCTCGGAGGCCGGGATGGTCGACGAGGAGCAGAAGTGACCAACCACGCCTGCCACTTTCTGGTTGGTCAGGTCCTTGGCGACCGTCACAGCCTGTTTCGGTTCGCAGGCGTCATCGCCCTTGACCAGTACGATTTTTTCCCCGTTGACGCCGCCCGACGCGTTGATTGCGTCGGCTGCTGCCTGTGCACCCTTCATGTACTGCTCGCCAAATGCTGCGTTGGCGCCTGTCATAGGACCCGCAACACCGATTTTTACGTCAGCCTGTGCAAACGCAGAAACACCCAGCGCAGCTGCCACTGCGAGGGCCAGAAAGCCTTTCTTGTAAAACGTCTGGGACATGAGGTGGTGCTCCAAGGTTTTTTTTTAGTTGGCACTGCGACTTCACTGAATGCTCAGAGCAAGGGCCGTGCCATCGGTTTTTTATTCTGAAAAAAGTCGCTGCTTTATTGTTATTTCGACTGTTTCGAGCCCATTTTCATTGGGCGTGCAACCGTCTAAACCGCGGAAGGTGAAACCATTTATTTTTTAAGGCGCAACCCTCGCGCGCCATCATTGCAACCGCGGCGCCAAACGACGTGCAACCAGCCTGTAACAACGTGCGTCACCGAAGTGCACACTGCTGGTGCGGTACTGCTACAACCCGCACCTTTTACAGGCTAGCCGCTGCGCCGAAAAGCGCCGCTTCCAGCAACAAATTTCAACAATCAAATCACGATCCGCAGGCACTGGCCCGCGTGATACAGCGAAAACCCCGCCTCATATAGACAGCTACGCAGCCCCACCCCCGCCAGTGGCTGCATGGGTGCGAAGGGAATCGGCAGCGCCTGAGGATTTCCGTTACACAAATAATCGGCAAAGGCTTTGCCGACCACCGTCCCCGTGGTCACGCCCCGTCCGTTGTAACCGGTGACTGCCACTAAACCGGGCGCCGGTTCGAACAGGCGCATCAAATGATCGGGCGTGAACGCGATGCAACCGGTCCAGGTGCACTCCCATTCCACCTGTTTGAGGTACGGAAAATAGTGCTGCTGAACCCGGTCGGCCCAAGCCTTGAGGAACCAGGTCGGCTTCTGATTGCCATTACCCAGACTGCCGAGTAACAGGCGACCGTCTTTGTCGCGACGAATACTGCTGAGCACCTGCCGGGTGTCCCACGAACCCTGGCCACCCGGGAGGATTTGCTGCGCGGCGTCGTCAGTCAGCGGCACCGAGGCCACTTGATAGTAATAACCGGGGAAGAAATTGCGCCGCAGTTCCGTCCAGTCACCTTCGGTGTAAGCGTTGGACGCAATCACGACTTGCTCGGCAAGCACCGAACCCTGCGCCGTTTGCACCGACCAGCGCTGGCCCTGACGCTCAAGCCTGGTCACGGGAGAATGATCGAACAGCCGACCGCCAAGGCCGATGGCCGCCTTGGCCAGCCCCGTGGTGTAAGCCATCGGGTTGATCGTGCCGGCACGCTTATCGAGCAACGCGGCGGCGATTTTTTTGGTGCCGGTGGCTTGCTCGCAGGCTTGACCGGTCAGCAATTCCACCGGGGCACCGCGACGTTTCCATTGTTCTTCACGACTGCGCAAATCCGCTTCGCCACGGGCGTTGTGCGCCATGTGCAACGTGCCTTCGCGGCGTAACTGGCAATCGATGTTGTATTTGTCGACCAGGCTGAACACCAGGGACGGCGCGGCACCCAGCATGCGATTGAGCTGACTGCCCACCGCTTCGCCGAACCCGGCTTCGATCTCGTCCGGTGGAATCCACATGCCGGCGTTGACCAGCCCGACGTTGCGCCCCGAACCGCCATGACCGGCACGATGAGCTTCCAGCACACACACCGTCTTGCCTTGTTCCAGCAGATGCACCGCCGCCGACAGACCGGTGAACCCGGCACCGATGACGCAGACATCGACCGTTACTTCGCCCTTGAGCGCAGCATTGTCGGGCCTTTGCGGCGTCAGTTTTTCCCACAGACACTCTTCGCGTAACGGCATTGCCAGACTCCAACAGAAACCTAACAAACAACAAAGCAAAAGCTTCGCGGGCAAGCCTCGCTCCTACAGGTGTTGAGTGATCCTGTGTAGGAGCGAGGCTTGCCCGCGAAGGGGCCCATCAGTCGAACGTAATCCCCTGCGCCAACGGCAACTCCAGCGAGTAGTTCACGGTGTTGGTCTGGCGGCGCATGTACCCGCGCCAGGCATCGGAGCCCGACTCACGACCACCGCCGGTTTCTTTCTCGCCACCAAACGCGCCGCCGATTTCCGCGCCGCTCGGGCCGATGTTGACGTTGGCGATGCCGCAGTCGCTGCCCACTGCGGACATGAATTGCTCGGCTTCACGCACGTCAGTGGTGAAGATGCACGAAGACAGGCCTTGTGGCACCGAGTTGTTCAAACGCAGGGCTTCGTCGAAGTCTTTGTAGCCGATCACATAAAGAATCGGCGCGAAGGTTTCGTGGCAGACCACGTCGCTCTGCTCCGGCATTTCAACAATGGCCGGCGAGACGTAGTAAGCGTTCGGGTATTTGTCTTCCAGCTGACGCTTGCCGCCGAAGACCCGGCCGCCCTCGCTCAGGGCCTGCTCCAGCGCATCCTGCATGTTGTCGAAGCTGTGTTTGTCGATCAGCGGACCGATCAGGTTGCCTTCCAGCGGGTTGCCGATACGCACTTTCGAGTACGCGGCTTTCAGGCGGGTGACGATTTCTTCTTTCACCGATTCGTGAGCGATCAGGCGACGCAACGTGGTGCAACGCTGACCGGCAGTGCCGACGGCGCTGAACAGGATGGCGCGAACGGCCATGTCCAGGTCTGCGCTTGGGCCGAGGATCATGGCGTTGTTGCCACCCAGTTCGAGAATGCTGCGGGCGAAACGTGCGGCGATTTTCGGTGCCACTTCGCGGCCCATGCGGGTGCTGCCGGTGGCGCTGATCAGCGCGACACGCGGGTCATCGACCAGTGCTTCGCCAGCATCGCGACCGCCAATGATCACCTGGCTCAGGTGCGCAGGTGCGTCGCTGAAGTTTTTCAGTACGCGGTCGAACAGCGCCTGGCAGGCCAGTGCGGTCAACGGGGTTTTCTCCGACGGTTTCCAGATCACCGGGTTGCCGCAAACCAGCGCCAGCGTGGTGTTCCAGGCCCAGACCGCGACCGGGAAGTTGAACGCACTGATCACGCCCACGACGCCCAGCGGGTGCCAGGTTTCGCGCATGTGGTGGCCAGGACGCTCGGAAGCGATGGTCAAACCGTACAGCTGACGGGACAGACCGACGGCGAAGTCGCAGATGTCGATCATCTCCTGAACTTCACCCAGGCCTTCCTGAGTGATCTTGCCCGCTTCCCAGGACACCAGCTCGCCGAGGTCGGCCTTGTATTCGCGCAGGATGTCGCCCAGTTGACGCACCAATTCGCCACGGCGCGGGGCCGGGACCTTGCGCCACAATTCGAACGCATGATCTGCGCGACTGATGTGCTGCTCGACTTCAGCGGCGCCTTCCCAGTTCACAGAGGCGATCTTGCTGCCATCGATCGGCGAATGCACCGGCACTTTGCCGTTCTGGTACAGGGCCGGGTTCACACCAAGACGATCAAGCAATGCGGCAACCATGGGTCACTCCTCGAGCTAAAACAGAAAACGTGCAGCCGGAATATCACGGCTGATCAGACCTGTAGTTTTAGCTCGCCGGAGGTTACCCAACAAACGACCTTTAAGAGAGATATCATTCCGTTTATTCATGCTGCGAATTGCTGGTCAGCAAGAAACAAGAAAAAAGGACAACCCATGCTGAATAAACGCTACCTGCCGTCGATCACCGCGCTGCAGTGTTTCGAGGCCGTGACCCGGCATTTGAGCTTCACGCGGGCCGCCGAAGAGCTGAACCTGACCCAGAGCGCCGTCAGCAAACAGGTCGCGCAACTCGAAGAATTGTTGCAGCACCTGTTGTTCCGTCGGGTACGCCGACGCCTGCAAATGACTCCGGCCGGTGATCTGTATCTGGTTGAGGTACGAAAAATCCTCACGCAAGTCGAGATGTCGACCCATTACTTGCGCTCCTACGGCGGTGAGACCGAAGTCCTGCGCGTCTCGACGCCTCCGACGTTCGGCGCCCGCTGGCTGGTCCCCCGTTTGAAGGGCTGGCGACTGCGCCATCCGTCGATTCATCTGGACCTGTGCAGCGAGCAGGAAGCCGATGACCTGCTGCAAGGTCGCAGCGATCTGGCGTTCTATTTCGGCCAGGGCTCACGGCCCCGCACCGAATGCCTGAAGCTGTTCGGCGAAGAGCTTGTTCCGGTGTGTGCACCGAGCAGCCTGCCGGCCACGCCGTTCACCGATCCGACACAACTCACCGACCTGGTCCTGCTGCAAAACGCCTCCCGGCCGCAAGCCTGGCACGACTGGTTCGACAGCCAGGGTTACCACACCGAACACAGCTACCACGGCCCGCGCTTCGAAACCTTTTATATGTGCATCCGTGCCGCACAGGTCGGCTGCGGCGTGGCGTTGTTGCCGCGGTTTCTGGTGGAAGAGGAATTGGCCGACGGCAAACTGGTCATTCCCTGGCAGCATGCAATGCCCAGTTCCGACGCCTATTACCTGGCGTACCCGGAGCATTCGGCGGAAGTGCCGAAGGTGCGGGATTTTGTGAAGTGGATGCTGGAGCAGATCGATAGCCCTGTAATGCCTTGAGGACGCCTTCGCCGGCAAGCCGTGCTCCTAAAGGTTTCGGGCCAGACAAAGGTCCTGTAGGAGCCGGGCTTGCTGGCGAAGAGGCCATCGGCAGCGGCACAACCCTCACAAAAAAACACTGGCAATACCCCGCGCTGATATGCGCCACTAGCCCCCATCATTGAAACAGCTGCAACGTCGCCGCCACGGGCCGCGGCCAGCCTGGAGACCCCCGTTATGAGCGAGAGTGTGTTTGCCGATCGCATCGTGCAGAACCTGCTCGACACCGACTTCTACAAACTGACGATGATGCAGGCGGTGCTGCACAACTACCCGAACGTGGAAGTCGAATGGGAGTTTCGTTGCCGTAACAGTGAGGATTTGCGCCCGTACCTGGCGGAAATCCGCTTTCAGATCGAGCGCCTGGCCGAGCTGAGCCTGAGCGCCGACCAGTTGAGTTTCATGGAGCGCATCAGCTTCATGAAGCCGGATTTCCTGCGTTTTCTCGGGTTGTTCCGCTTCAATCTGCGCTACGTCCACACCGGCATCGAAAACGGCGAACTGTTCATCCGCCTGCGCGGGCCGTGGCTGCATGTGATCCTGTTCGAAGTGCCGCTGCTATCCATCGTCAGCGAAGTGCGCAACCGCTATCGCTACCGGGAGATCGTGCTGGTGCAGGCGCGTGAGCAGCTCTATCGCAAGTTCGACTGGCTGACCGCGAATGCCAGCAGTGACGAATTGTCCGAATTGCAGGTAGCCGATTTCGGTACTCGCCGTCGCTTCTCTTACCGTGTGCAGGAAGAAGTGGTGAACGTGCTCAAGCACGATTTCCCCGGGCGCTTCGTCGGCACCAGCAATGTGCACCTTTCGCGAGAGCTGGGCATGAAACCGTTGGGCACCATGGCCCACGAGTGGATCATGGCCCACCAGCAACTGGGCCCGCGGCTGATCGACAGCCAGATCGCCGCCCTCGATTGCTGGGTCCGCGAGTACCGCGGCCTGCTGGGGATCGCCTTGACTGACTGCATCACCATGGATGCCTTCCTCAACGACTTCGACCTGTTCTTCGCCAAGCTCTTTGACGGTCTGCGACATGACTCCGGTGATCCGGTGATCTGGGCGGAAAAGGCGATCGCCCACTATCAAAAGCTGGGTATCGACCCGATGAGCAAGACGCTGACGTTCTCCGACAGCCTGACGTTGCCCAAGGCGCTGGAAATATTTCGCGCATTGCGCGGTCGGATCAATGTCAGCTTTGGTATCGGTACCAACCTGACGTGCGATATTCCGGGTGTCGAACCGATGAGCATCGTGCTTAAAATGGCGGCCTGCAACGGCCAGCCGGTGGCAAAGATCTCCGACGAGCCTGGCAAGACTCACTGTAAAGACCCGAATTTCGTTGCCTATTTGCGACACGTTTTCAAAGTTCCTGCCGCCCTTTCCAGCACACCAAGCAAGGAGTGAATTCATGCAAGCCGTACAGCGTGAGATTGCTGAGCAGCTCAAGGTTCAACCGCCATTCGCCGACGAGGCCGCCCTCGAGGCTGAAATCGTGCGGCGCATCAGTTTCATCCAGGATTGCCTGGTCAATTCCGGGCTCAAGACATTGGTACTCGGGATCAGCGGCGGCGTCGACTCCCTGACCGCCGGCCTGCTGGCCCAGCGCGCCATGTGTGAACTGCGCACCCGCACCGGTGATGACAACTACAAGTTCATCGCCGTGCGCCTGCCGTACGAAACCCAGTTCGATGAACACGACGCCCAGGCGTCGGTGGATTTCATCAAGCCAGACGAGCGCCACACCGTGAACATCGGCCCGGCGGTCAAATCCCTGGCCAATGAAGTGGCAGCGTTCGAAGGCAAGCACGCGGTCTCGGTGGATTTCGTCCTCGGCAACACCAAGGCGCGGATGCGCATGGTCGCCCAGTACACCATCGCCGGCGCGGCCCATGGCCTGGTGATCGGCACCGACCATGCGGCGGAAGCGGTGATGGGTTTCTTCACCAAGTTCGGTGACGGCGCCTGCGACCTGGCCCCGTTGAGCGGTCTGGTGAAAAATCAGGTCCGGGCGATTGCCCGCAGTTTCGGCGCGCCGGAATCGCTGGTGGAAAAAGTCCCGACAGCGGACCTTGAAGACCTGTCGCCGGGTAAACCGGACGAAGCGTCCCATGGCGTGACGTATGCCGAAATCGATGCGTTCCTGCATGGGCAGCCGGTGCGCGAGGAAGCGTTCAAGATCATTTGCGATACGTACAGGAAGACCCATCACAAGCGGGTGATGCCTTTCGCCCCATAAGATTTGGGTTGTCAGTCCCGACGTCATCGCCAGCAAGCTGGCTCCTACAAGTACCGCGCGGTCACTGTAGGAGCCAGCTTGCTGGCGATGAACGATGACGCGGTCAAACGCCGGACACAAAAAAAGCGTCCCAAGTGGACGCTTTTTTTATGCGCGCGATTCGCTTACTTCAGCGTAACCGTACCTTTCATCATCGAAATGTGGCCCGGGAACGAGCAGAAGAAGCCGTATTTCTCGGCAGCATCAAGCTTGGACACATCGAAGGTCACCGAATCGGTTTCCTTGGAGCCGATGATTTTGGTGTGGGCGATAATGCGCGCATCACCTTCTTTCAAGTAGTTCTTGTCGATGCCGGCAGACAGGCCATCGGTAGCGATCGGCTGCATGTCCGCTTCTTTGCTCAGCACCCAGTTGTGGCCCATGACGTTTTTCGGCAGGTTGCCGGAGTGGGTCAGTTCAACGGTAAAGGTCTTGCAGCTTTTGTCGATTTCGATGGCCTTGGTGTTGAAGGCCATTTGGTCGGTGGAATCGATGGTCGTCTTGCACTCGGCAGCCATCAATTGACTGCTGGCCAGTGTCAGCAGGGATACCGCAACAAGTTTGGCAAACATGGTGAATCTCCAAGGCAGGGTTAACAAAAGTGCGAATGGACAGAAGACTGCCTGAAAACTTCGCAAGTTCCTATGACCTGAATCAAAAATTGTATACAACTTTCGGGCTATGACACCTATCGAAACAATCTACCAGCCAGACGTCTAGGGCGGCCCTATCATCAGGTCGTCATCACTTATACGGAGCGTCTGTCATGTCCATCAATAGTCTGTTGTGCAGTTTGCTCGCCGCTTACGCCTGTGGCGCCAGTGGCACCTGTGAAACGTCCCGGCGTGAAGTTTAGACCTTGGAGCATAGCGCCTCTGCCTTTACTCTGTGGCCATCCTGACCATGGAGTAAGGCATGTCTTTAGCGTCCGTTTGTGTATTTTGCGGTGCCAGCACCGGCACCAACCCGGCTTATCGTGAAGCGGCTGTCGCCCTCGGGCGAGCGTTGGCCGAGCGCAAGCTGACCCTGGTCTATGGCGGCGGTGCCGTCGGGCTGATGGGGATCGTCGCCGACGCCGCACTGGCGGCCGGCGGTGAAGTGATCGGGATCATCCCGCAAAGCCTCAAAGACAAGGAAATCGGTCACAGCGGCCTCACGCGCCTGGAAGTGGTCGACGGCATGCATGCGCGCAAGGCGCGGATGGCCGAGCTCAGCGACGCCTTTATCGCGCTGCCCGGTGGCCTGGGCACTCTGGAAGAACTGTTCGAAGTCTGGACCTGGGGCCAGCTCGGCTACCACGGCAAACCGCTGGGACTGCTGGAAGTGAACGGTTTCTACAGTAAATTGACCGGTTTTCTTGATCATATCGTCGGCGAAGGCTTCGTTCGCGAAGCACACCGTGACATGCTGCAAGTGAGCGAATCGCCGCACACCCTGCTCGATGCACTGGACGCCTGGCAGCCCTCGGTACTGCCAAAATGGGCCGAGCAAAAACCCAGCTAACGGCTAGGCACCGATACAGGGCAGAATATGCGCCGCTCAACCTCACCTTCGACCCCAGAGGATCGCCCATGGCTAAACCTAATTATTCCTTCGCCAAACGTCAGAGAGACTTGGCCAAGGAGCAGAAGAAAGAGGAAAAGCTTCAGCGCAAGAAAGCTTCAGCTGAAGAAGACGCCGCCGCACTGAACCCGGAAGCAGACGGTGAAGTGACCGCAGAAAGTGATGTTGAAGCACCGAAAGATCAGGCGCCCGACGCCTGAGACCCTCAGGGCCCGATGATCTGATCAGGCCCACCGGATCTGTGTCCCGTGTAGGAGCGAGCTTGCTCGCGAAGATATCGAAGACAGCGCGTTTTTCCAGACAGGACGCGTCATCGTTGACGTCCATCGCGAGCAAGCTCGCTCCTACAGGGTGGATCTTTGTTACTCCAGTGGCATCACGGTGACCCGAACTTCCGGATCGTGATTTCCGCCCCCCAGAATCACCCCGCGCAACGGCGATACATCAGAAAAATCCCGGCCCCAGGCCAGGGTGATGTGTTCGAGTGCCGGTTGCACATTGTTGGTCGGATCGAAATCCACCCAACCCAACACCGGGCAAAACACTGAAACCCAGGCGTGTGATGCATCGGCACCGATCAGCCGCGGCTGGCCCGGTGGCGGCTGAGTCAGCAGGTAGCCGCTGATGTAACGCGCCGCCAACCCACGGGACCGCACGCACGCGAGCATCAGGTGAGCGAAGTCCTGGCACACCCCGCGACGGCGCTCCAGCACTTCCACCAGAGGCGTTGCCACTTGAGTGGCTTCGGCGTCGAAGGTGAATTCGCTGAAGATTTTTTCCATCAACGCCTGGACGCCTAGCAACAGCGGCCGCCCCGCTGGAAAACAACTTTCCGAGAATTCGACGAAGTTGCGCTTCAAATGCACATAGGGCGATTCAAACCGGTAACGACACGCTTCGAGCACGTCGGACGAAAGCGGCTGGCTGCTGTAGGTCAGTGCGTTGCGGGTTTCCTCCCAGGCCGGCGATTGATTGAAATCCAGCGTAGGCCGGGCCAGCACTTCGACGGTAAGACTGGCATTAACCAGTAACTCATCGTGAGGCCGCTCGAACGCCAGCCGGGTCAGTGGGTTGCCGAATACATCCAGTTCGTCGCGGCGCGCCGTCGGGTCCGGGCTGATCTGCAATTGTTGCGCAGTACAACGCTGCCAGGCGCACGAGCGCGGCCATAGATGCGCCAACTGCTGAGCGAGGGACACCGGGCTGTCGTAGTGATAATGGGTGTCATGGAAAATCTGGTAATGAGCGCTCATCAGACGGACACCGTGCGTTGGCTGACATCATCGACGTGGGCGAAATGGCGCAATGCCAAACGATCCGACACCTGCCCGCTCGCATCGGCGATCTCTTGCAGCAGGTCGGCCAGGCCATTGATGGCGGCGCGTACGCTGGCTTCACCGAACAGCGAATTCTCCAGACACCCCAGATCAAAGCGCGCCAGACGCTCCACCAGAAACGGCAAGCCGGCTTCGCGCGGCACAGCAAAATCATCGTTCAAACGTTTTAGGGTGCGGGTCACCAGCTTCAACTGGAACAGCACCGCGTGCGGGTTTTGTTCGTCGAGCAGCAACAGGTCCAGCACCGGAATCAATTGCGCCACCGCCAGATACCGCGAGCGGTAGGTGATGCTGCTGTTACCCAGCTCCAGCAGCCACTCCAGCCCGGCCTGATCAAAGGCGCCACTACCGCGCAGAAACGCCGCGAGGCTGCCGCTGAGAAATTGCAGGCGTTCGATCCGTCGACCGATCATCAGGAAGCGCCAGCCTTCGTCACGGGTCATGTCGTCCAGCGCAAAACCCGACAGCGCCGCCAGCGACATCACCAGACGGTTGAGAAAATCCAGCAACTCGCCGAAATCCGGTTCTTCGGTTTCCAGCTCGACGGCCTCGCGCTGCAACTCCACCAGCGCCTGCCAGTTTTCCCGCGAGAGCTTGCCGCGCACTTGCGACGCCGCCCACTGCAAGCGCTGCAGGTTGGAACGCAGGCTGAACGGCCAGTCGTCACCAAGTAGCGCCGCCAACAACCGTTCAGGCAGCTCGCCTTCTTCGGGCAGCAACATCAACCGTTCACCCAGATCGACCGCGGCGTCCAGCGCTTGCGGGTCATCGCCATCGACGTAGCGCGCCAGCATGATCCGCAGCAACCGCGCACTGTCATCGCAGCGCTCACAGTAACGGCCGAACCAGAACAGGTTTTCCACCACCCGCGACGGCAAATACGGATCGCGTCGCACCAGGTCGTGCACGCCAATGTTGCGCTGGGCTTTCCATTGTTCGCCGCTGGGTGGCCGGTCCCCCAGCACCCAAGTGTCCTTGCTCGCACCGCCGCGTTGCATCGACACCACTTCAGCGTCGGCCTCGGCGGCCACCCGGGTCAAACCGCCGGGCAGAACCCGATACCCGTCGCGACTCGCCACTGCGTACACGCGCATGCCGATGGCTCGGGGTTGCAACTGGCCACCCTCGGCCTGCCAGATCGGCGCCTGGGACAATTGCGCAAGTTCTTGCGCCACATAGGCATAAGGTCGTGCCTGCATGCGCTCGGAAAGCGCCAGACGCTGTTTTTCACTCAAATCGCGGCCAAACACCGGCGCGAAGCTCTGTGAGGGGAACGCAGGCTTGATCAGCAATTCCGGCAGTTTTTCCAGCGCCTGGGCCAGCACCGGCGCTTCGCCGCACCACCACGTGGCGATAGAGGGCAGGATCAACTCTTCGCCGAACAGGAATTGATTGATCTTCGGCAGGAAGCCCAGCAACCCCGGCGATTCCAGCACGCCGCTGCCGAGCGTGTTGGCCACCAGCACCCGCCCTTGTCGCACGGCTTCGAGCAGGCCCGGCACACCGAGCGCCGAGTCGGTGCGCAGCTCCAGCGGATCACAGAAGTCGTCGTCGAGCCGGCGCATGATCGCGTGGACCCGACGCAGGCCGCTCAAGGTTTTCAGGTAAACCGTGGCATCGCGCACCGTGAGGTCGCCGCCCTCCACCAACGGATAACCGAGTTGCCGCGCCAGATACAGGTGTTCGAAATAGCTTTCGTTAAAACGCCCCGGTGTCAGCAGCACCACCAATGGCACTTCATCGTCGCTTGGCGCCTGACGGGCCAGGGTTTCCTGAAGCGTGCGGAAGAACCCGGCCAGATGCTGCACCTTCAAATCACGGTACAACTCGGGAAAGGCCCGGGACACGATCGTGCGGTTTTCCAGGGCGTAACCGGCGCCGGACGGTGCCTGGGTCCGATCCGCCGTCACCCACCAGCGACCGTCGGGCGTGCGCGCCAGATCCACGGCATACAGATGCAGAAAGGCCCCGTCGGGCGGCGAGATGCCCTGACAGGGCCAGAGGAAGTTGTTGTGGCCGAATACCAGCTCAGCCGGCAACAAGCCTTCAGCGATCAACCGCTGCGGGCCGTACAAGTCCGCCAGCACAGCATTCAACAGTCGAGCCCGCTGGGCGATGCCGGCCGACAAGTGCTCCCATTCATCCGCAGCGATCACGTGCGGCAGCAAGTCCAGCTCCCACGGCCGGTCGGCCCCCTTGGGATCGGCATAGACGTTGTAGGTCACGCCGTTTTCCTGGATCTGCCGGGTCAGCAGTGCCTGACGCTGCACCAGCTGCGCGGGCGTGCTGCGTTGCAACTGGTCGAACAGCCGACGCCAGTGCGGGCGTACGGCGCCACTGTCGTCGAGCAGTTCGTGATAAGTGCCCGCCGTCAGCGGGTAGCGGTCAAGCAGGTCAGGCATGGAAAGCTCGGCAGACAGCAAGGAACGGTCAGACTAACGCACGCTCATGACGCCCGGATATACGAAAAATCCGAGCGTCGCGTACGGTTTAGAAACGTCGCAAATCGAGAGTCATCGGCAGCTCGTCGTTTATTTCCAGAATCGGTATAGGAAGTTTCCCTGGGCTGTGTCCGATGCGGAAGAAACGCGCCATCCTCCGACTCTCGGCTTCATTGGCGTTCACCGGCAAGCTGTCATAGTTGCGCCCGCCCGGATGGGCGACGTGGTACTGACAGCCGCCCAGCGAGCGCTGCATCCAGGTGTCGAGCAGGTCGAACACCAGCGGTGCATGGACCGGGATCGTCGGTTGCAGACAGTTGGCCGGCTGCCAGGCACGAAAGCGCACGCCTGCAACGAACTCGCCAACCCGACCGGTCGGCTGCAAAGGCACCGGAACGCCGTTGCAGGTCAGCAAATAGCGCTGCGGTGCCAGGCCGGTGAGTTTCACCTGCAAGCGCTCCAGGGAAGAATCCACGTAGCGCACCGTGCCGCCGACCGCGCCCTCTTCGCCCAGTACATGCCAAGGCTCCAGCGCCTGACGCACTTCCAGTTCGATGCCGCTGACGGCGTAATCGCCGACCTTGGGAAAACGGAATTCCAGATGCGCCGCGAACCACTCAGCCCGCACCGGATAACCCGCGGCATTGAGGTCGACGATCACATCAGCGAAATCCTGCTCGATAAAGTGTGGCAACAGGAACCGGTCGTGCAATTCCGTGCCCCAGCGCGCCAGTTTCGGCGGCGCATAAGGCTCGCGCCAGAACCGCGCAACCAGCGCTCGCAGCAACAACTGTTGCGCAAGGCTCATGCGCGCGTGGGGCGGCATTTCAAAAGCGCGCAACTCCAGCAAGCCAAGGCGCCCCGTTGCGCCATCGGGTGAATAAAGCTTGTCGATGCAGAATTCGGCGCGATGAGTGTTACCCGTCACGTCTATCAACAGGTTGCGCAGCAGCCGGTCGACCAGCCACGGTGCGCATTCTTCGCCGGGTGAAGGCATCTGGGCGAAGGCGATTTCCAGCTCGTACAACGCATCATTGCGCGCTTCATCGACGCGCGGCGCCTGAGACGTCGGGCCGATGAACAATCCGGAAAACAGGTAGGACAACGACGGGTGGTTATGCCAGTAACTGATCAGGCTGCGCAGCAAATCGGGACGGCGCAGAAACGGTGAGTCAGCCGGTGTCGCGCCGCCCAGTACGAAATGGTTACCGCCGCCGGTGCCGGTGTATCGGCCGTCGATCATGAATTTTTCAGTGGTCAGCCGCGTCTGGCGCGCTTCTTCGTAGAGAAACTCGGTGCGCTCCACCAGTTCATCCCAGGTGGCGGACGGCTGCACGTTGAACTCGATCACGCCCGGATCTGGGGTGATGCGGAAGTTGCTCAGGCGCGGATCGCTTGGCGGTTCATAGCCTTCCAGCAGCACCGGACAATGCAGTTCCTCTGCCGTGGCCTCGATTGCAGTGACCAGCTCCAGATAATCCTCGACCCGCTCCAGCGGCGGCATGAACAAGTACAACCGCCCCTCCCGCGCCTCGGCGCAGAACGCGGTGCGCGTCAGCCAATCGGCGGATTCGTCGATTTTCAGATCACGCTCGACCGCTTCGGCCGCGGCGGCGGGGCGGCTCAACTGCTGAGTATCCGGGAGCGTCGGGAATTCCTGATTGGGATCGTTGGGGTAGATGAACGGATACTCGGCGGCTTTCACCCACGGCTGCGAGCCCAGCGGCAAGCGATAACCCAGTGGCGAATCGCCCGGCACCAACCGGCAGTGCTCGTCGCGCAGGTACCAGCGGCCGCTTTGCCACTGATCGCCCTTGGCCGTGCGCGCCAGTGGCAACACCTGGCCGATCACTTTATCCAGCCCCTGACTGAAGACTTTGCGCAGTCGCGCACGCTCCAAGGGTTCTTCCAGACGCGAATCTTCGGCGCTGACGTTCTGCGGCAAAGTGCCTTCGCGCCAGAGGTAATAGAAATTGTCTTCGTAGGCTGGGAACACAAAGCGTGTCGGAATTTTCAGGCGTTCGGCGACACTCGCCAGAAAACGCCCGGCCAGTTCGCCATCGGCGCCGTAGTCTTCTTGCTCATCGGCAATCAGCGCGCTGTTGTGCCAGATCGGCACACCATCGCGACGCCAGTAGCAGTTCAGCGACCAGCGCGGCAGTTGCTCGCCGGGGTACCACTTGCCTTGACCGAAGTGCACCAGCCCTTTGGGTGCGTAATGTTTGCGCATTCGCTGGAACAGCTCGGCGGACAAACGCCGTTTGTCTGGCCCCAGCGCGGCGGTGTTCCACTCGGCGCCGTCCGGATCGTCGATGGAGACGAAGGTCGGCTCGCCGCCCATGGTCAGGCGTACGTCGCCTTCCAGCAGGTCGGCATCAATCTGCCGGCCCAGCGCCTGGATCGCCAGCCATTGATCTTCGGTGTAGGGCTTGGTGACGCGCGGCGCCTCCCAAATCCGCTCAACGGACATTTCGTGGGTGAATTCGCACTCGCACGGTTCCACCAGGCCACTGATCGGTGCCGCAGAGCCCGGATCGGGACTACACGCCAACGGAATGTGTCCTTCACCGGCAAACAGGCCTGAGGTCGCGTCCAGGCCGATCCAGCCGGCACCGGGTAAATAGACCTCGCACCAGGCGTGCAAATCGGTGAAATCCACGTCGGTGCCCGACGGGCCGTCGAGGCTTTTGACGTCAGCGGTCAGTTGAATCAGATAGCCGGAGACAAAACGCGCCGCCAGACCCAGGTTGCGCAGCAGCTGCACCAGCAGCCACGCCGAGTCGCGGCAGGAACCGGAGGCATGTTCGAGTGTGTGTTCGGGCGTTTGTACGCCCGGCTCCATGCGAATCAGGTAGCCGATGTCCTCGCTCAGGCGCTGATTGAGCGCGACGAGGAAATCCACACTGGGCAGCGGCGTGCGGTCGATGCCGTCCAGATAGGCCTTGAATTTCGGCGTCAGCGGCAGGGTTTCCAGGTACGGCGCCAGTTCCTTGCGCTCGTCCGCGGCGTAGGCAAACGGGATTTTTTCCGCGTAGGGTTCGAGGAAGAAGTCGAACGGATTGAACACGGCCATTTCCGCCAGCAGATCGACCTCGATCCGCAGTTCCTCGGTTTTCTCCGGGAACACCAGACGCGCCAGGTAATTACCTTGGGGGTCTTGCTGCCAGTTAATGAAGTGCTGCTCGGGCGAGACTTTCAGCGCATACGACAGTATCCGCGTACGACTGTGGGCGGCCGGGCGCAGGCGAACAATCTGCGGACCGAGCTCGACAGCGCGGTCGTAGCGGTAATGCGTGACGTGGTGCAATGCGACATGAATCGACACGGCGTGCCTCCTGCGAGCCTTAAGCGTATTCGAAAGCGCGCAAGACTTATGCCATCCAGTGGCGCTGGCGCTTTCTCCGGTTGCTTGAGGCAGTACAGCACCAAAATCGGGCGATGCAGGAAATTGGTTTGGGGGCGTTGCACGCAAATGTGGCGACCAGTGGGCTGTCAGCTGGAATGGGCTGCGGCTGTACTGGCCTCATCGCGAGCAGGCTCGCTCCCACAATGAACTCTGTCGTTCAAAAATTCTGCATCCAAAGAAAAACCTGTGGGAGCGAGCCTGCTCGCGATGAGGCCAGTAGCTACAACCCATTATCTGACTTTGAAAACGCCCGCTTGGTTGCCGCACACAAAAACGCCAACCCGAAGGTTGGCGTTCTGTTCAGCTCAAGTGAGGCTTAGCGCGGCACAACCGGCTTGCGCGCAGGCTTCGGCCCTTTGCCTTTGGCTGCATCCTTGCGCTCCTTGGCCGCCTGCTGGTTGCGGGCGAATGCCGCTGCCTTGGCCTGTTCACGCTTGTCCCACGGGTTACCGCCATCGCTGGCACGTGGTGGCAGACCGGTGTGCTGGGTCAGGATCTTGGTGGTCTTCTCACCCGCGACCTTGTGACTGCCGGCCGGCGTCGAGTTTTTGCGACGGGCGCTCTGGTAGCTGTCGGTCGCTGGCTGATGCAGCGGGATCAACTGGTTCTTGCCCGGCCCGATCAAGTCGGCGCGGCCCATACGGGTCAGCGCTTCACGCAACATCGGCCAGCCTTTCGGGTCGTGGTAACGCAAGAACGCCTTGTGCAGACGACGCTGCTCTTCGCTCTTGACGATGGTCACGGCGTCGCTCTTGTAAGTGACCTTGCGCAGCGGGTTCTTGCCCGAGTGGTACATCGCGGTGGCGGTGGCCATCGGCGACGGGTAGAACGCCTGCACCTGGTCGGCACGGAAGCCGTTGCCCTTGAGCCACAGGGCCAGGTTCATCATGTCTTCGTCGGTCGTGCCCGGGTGAGCGGCAATGAAGTACGGAATCAGGTACTGCTCTTTCCCGGCTTCCTTGGAGTACTTCTCGAACATGCGCTTGAACTTGTCATAGCTGCCGATGCCCGGTTTCATCATCTGATTGAGCGGACCTTCCTCGGTGTGTTCCGGGGCGATCTTCAAGTAACCACCGACGTGGTGGGTCACCAGCTCCTTGACGTATTCCGGCGACTCGACGGCGAGGTCGTAGCGCAGACCGGAAGCGATCAAAATTTTCTTCACACCCGGCAACGCACGGGCGCTGCGATACAGCTGGATCAGCGACGAGTGGTCGGTGTTCAGGTTCGGGCAGATGCCTGGGAACACGCACGATGGCTTGCGGCACGCGGATTCGATTTCCGGGCTCTTGCACGCGATGCGGTACATGTTCGCGGTCGGGCCTCCGAGGTCGGAAATGACGCCGGTGAAACCAGGCACCTTGTCGCGGATCTCTTCGATTTCGCGAATGATCGACTCTTCGGAACGGTTCTGGATGATCCGGCCTTCGTGCTCGGTGATCGAGCAGAAGGTGCAGCCGCCGAAGCAGCCACGCATGATGTTCACCGAGAAGCGGATCATGTCGTAGGCAGGGATTTTTTCCTTACCGTACGCCGGGTGCGGAATACGTGCGTAAGGCATGCCGAACACGTAGTCCATTTCTTCGGTGGTCATCGGAATCGGCGGCGGGTTGAACCAGACGTCGACTTCGCCGTGCTTCTGCACCAGCGCGCGCGCGTTGCCCGGGTTGGTTTCCAGGTGCAGCACGCGGTTGGCGTGAGCATAAAGCACCGCATCGCCACGGACCTTCTCGACCGACGGTAGACGGATAACCGTCTTGTCACGGGTCATTTTCGGGCTGGCCAGAATCTGCACGACTTTGGCTTCGCTCGGGTCTTCAACCGGCCCCTTTTCCTGCTCGATGGCGCAGGCCTGGGTGTCCTGAGTGTTCACGTACGGGTTGATGATCTTGTCGATCTTGCCCGGACGGTCGATGCGCGTGGAGTCGACTTCGTACCAGTCCTTCGGCGTATCGCGACGGATGAACGCGGTGCCGCGCACATCGGTGATGTCTTCGATCTTGTGACCGTAGGACAGACGCTGGGCGACTTCGACAATCGCACGTTCGGCGTTGCCGTAGAGCAGGATATCGGCGCAGGCGTCGATCAGGATCGAGTTGCGCACCCGGTCCTGCCAGTAGTCGTAGTGGGCGATGCGGCGCAGGGACGCTTCGATGCCACCAAGTACGATCGGCACGTTCTTGTAGGCTTCCTTGCAGCGCTGGCTGTAAACCAGGCTCGCGCGATCCGGACGTTTGCCCGCCAGGCCACCGGGGGTGTAGGCGTCGTCGGAGCGGATCTTCTTGTCGGCGGTATAGCGGTTGATCATCGAGTCCATGTTGCCGGCCGCGACACCGAAGAACAGGTTCGGCTCGCCGAGCTTCATGAAGTCGTCTTTGGACTGCCAGTTCGGCTGGGCAATGATCCCGACGCGGAAGCCTTGGGACTCCAGCAGCCGGCCGATGATCGCCATGCCGAACGACGGATGGTCAACGTAGGCATCACCGGTGACGATGATGATGTCGCATGAATCCCAGCCAAGCTGATCCATCTCTTCCCTGCTCATTGGCAGGAATGGCGCTGGACCGAAGCATTCGGCCCAGTACTTGGGATAGTCAAATAACGGCTTGGCTGTTTGCATGACGATGACCGGTGTTGAGATGAAAAATCGCGGGCGCGGAATATAGCACAAAAAACGACCAATTCCGACGGTTATAGTCGGAAATTGCTTTGCGCTCTATGTAGGAGCGAGCCTGCTCGCGATGGACGTCAACGATGACGCGCCCTTCCAGAATGAACTCGGCGCTCTCACGTTTTTCGCGAGCAGGCTCGCTCCTACAGAAGATTACTCGTCGTCGAAGTTGTAGCTACCCGGCGCCAGGTTTTCGAAACGGGTGTACTTACCGATGAACGCCAGTCGCGACGTGCCGATCGGGCCGTTCCGCTGCTTGCCGATAATGATTTCGGCGATGCCTTTGTGTTCGGTTTCCGGGTGATAAACCTCATCCCGGTAAACGAACATGATGACGTCGGCATCCTGCTCGATCGCTCCGGATTCCCGGAGGTCGGAGTTGATCGGCCGTTTGTTCGGTCGTTGCTCCAGGGAGCGGTTGAGCTGGGACAGCGCCACCACCGGGCAATTGAATTCCTTGGCCAGGGCCTTCAAGGAACGCGAGATCTCGGAAATCTCGTTGGTCCGGTTGTCACCACCGGAGCCCGGAATCTGCATCAATTGCAGGTAGTCGATCATGATCAGGGCGACATCGCCATGCTCACGCACCAGACGCCGGGTCCGCGCGCGCATTTCCGACGGACTGATGCCCGCCGTATCGTCGATGAACAGCTTGCGGTCGTTGAGCAGGTTGACCGCCGATGTCAGGCGCGGCCAATCGTCGTCGTCCAGGCGACCGGCACGGACCTTGGTCTGGTCGATACGGCCGAGGGACGACAACATACGCATGATCAGCGATTCGCCTGGCATCTCGAGCGAGTAAACCAGTACGCACTTGTCGCTGCGCAACACGGCGTTTTCCACCAGGTTCATCGCAAAGGTGGTTTTACCCATCGACGGACGGCCAGCGACGATGATCAAGTCGGCCGGCTGCAGGCCGCTGGTCTTCTCGTCGAGGTCGGTGTAACCGGTGGACAAGCCAGTGATGGCGTTATCGGTGTTGAACAAGGTGTCGATGCGGTCGATGGCCTTGGTCAGCAGGTCATTCACGCTCACCGGGCCGCCGGTTTTAGGCCGGGCCTCGGCGATCTGGAAGATCTGCCGCTCGGCTTCGTCGAGAATCTCTTCAGCCGTGCGACCTTCCGGGTTGAAGGCGCTGTCGGCAATCTCGGTGGCGATACCGATCAACTGCCGCAACGTCGCTCGCGCGCGAACAATCTGCGCATACGCCTTGATGTTGGCGACGGACGGCGTGTTTTTCGCCAGTTCACCGAGGTAACCGAGGCCACCGACCTGCGAGGTCTGACCTTCCTTGTCCAATTGCTCGGCAAGGGTCACGACGTCGATCGGGGAGTTCTGGTCGGCGAGTTTGGCGATCGCGCGGAAAATCAGGCGGTGGTCATGTCGATAGAAATCGCCGTCGGAGACTTGATCAAGCACGCGCTCCCAGGCGTTGTTGTCCAGCATCAAACCACCGAGCACAGCCTGTTCGGCCTCGATGGAATGCGGCGGCACCTTCAGGGAAGCGGTTTGCAGATCGTATTGCTCGGGAGCGGAGATATCGTTCATGGCCACTTGAATAGTTGTGAAAATCAGGAACTGCAGAAAGACAAAGGGCACGACCTGTAAACAGGATCGTGCCCGATGTTACCGGCAAGCACCCGAGGGTGCCAGCCGACAAGTGCTGCTTAAGCTGCTACCACGACAACGCGTACGGTGGCTTCAACTTCGGCGTGCAGGTGCACGGCTACGTCGAATTCGCCTACGTTGCGGATGGTGCCGTTCGGCAGACGAACTTCGCTTTTTGCAACTTCAACGCCAGAGGCGGTCAGTGCATCAGCGATGTCGTGAGTACCGATCGAACCGAACAGCTTGCCTTCGTCACCAGCGGTGGCAGTGATAGTCACTTCCAGCTCAGCCAGTTGGGCGGCACGGCTTTCAGCCGAAGTTTTACGGTCTGCTGCGGCTTTTTCCAGCTCAGCACGACGCTCTTCGAACGCAGCCAGGTTGGCTGGGGTCGCGGCGGTAGCTTTGCCGTAAGGCAGCAGGTAGTTACGACCGTAACCAGCCTTAACGTTTACTTTGTCACCCAGGTTGCCCAGGTTGGTGACTTTTTCCAGAAGGATCAGTTGCATGTGAAAATCCTCTTAACTTTTAACCTTCACCGTTCGCGCTATCGACGTCTTTCGGCGTCGAACGACCGCGAAAATCAATCAGGCTGTCGACGATGGCCAGGACCACCAGCAACGGATAGATCAGCTGCATGAACAGCAACAGCGTGACGTACAACCCCACCAGCCAGAATCTGGCCAGTCGCTTTTGCGCCACCAGCCCGTGAATCAGGGCCAGCCCGGCGAACACCAGCGGTACACTGCACAACGGCGTCAACATGGCCATCTGCGGGCCGATGTTCGGCCCCAGAAGCATGAACGCCAGCAGTAACATCGCCAGCCCCAGCGGGAATCGGATGGCGCGAAATTCGCGACCAAAACCACCCGGGTTGTACAACAACGCCTGCCAGTAGCGCCCGACAATCAGGCTCAGCACACTGACGATTTGCAACAAGGCCGCAATCAGGCCAGTCAGGACCGGTGCAATCAGGGACGCAAAATGCGCTTGCTCGTCTACCGACAACTTCTGGTAGACATCACCGAGTAGCGACGGCATGACCTTTATCAAGGCCTGCGCCAGCATCTCGATTTGGGGAGCAAAAACTGTCCCCAGCACCACTGCAAACACCACTCCCATCGCTATGCTGACCAGCAGCACGCGGTTCCAGGACTCGCTTGCGCGCAAAACCAACGCAAGGCTCGAAGACCCCAGCAGCACCAGAAGTGCCCGTGGGTCATCGGAGTAAAGCCACCAGATCAACGCCGGCAGCAGTCCCAGAGCAAGCACGCCAAGGGCGTCCTTCAATCCGCGCCGCAGGAGCACAAGGCATCCGGCGGCAGCACCCAACCAATACAACAACGGCAATGTTGCGCATCCAGCCACTACGAGAGTGGCCTGCATACGGCCGCGCATGATGAACTCAGCTATGGCACGCATGCATTCAATCCTTTGCTACGTGTCGACTGCCCGGTCTCAGCGGCCGTGGCTGTCGGTGTAGGCCAGCAGGGCCAGGAAGCGGGCGCGCTTGATAGCGGTGGCCAGCTGACGCTGATAACGAGCTTTGGTACCGGTGATGCGGCTTGGAACGATTTTGCCGGTCTCGGATACGTAGGCTTTCAGAGTGTTGAGATCTTTGTAATCGATCTCTTTCACGTCTTCAGCGGTGAAGCGGCAGAATTTACGACGACGGAAGAAACGTGCCATGTAATAGGCTCCTCAAAAGGTCCGTGGATTACTCGTCAGCGTTATCGCTGTTGTCGCTGTCATCACCATCAACGCCTTCGGCGTCGGAGTGCTCAGGACGGTCGCGACGCTCACGGCGCTCACTGCGGTTTTCTTCAGCCTTGAGCATCTCGGATTGGCCGGTAACGGCTTCTTCGCGACGGATGACCAGGTTACGGATCACTGCATCGTTGTAGCGGAAGTTGTCTTCCAGCTCGGCCAGGGCCTTGCCAGTGCACTCAACGTTCAGCATCACGTAGTGAGCCTTGTGAACATTGTTGATTGCGTAGGCCAGTTGACGACGGCCCCAATCTTCCAGACGGTGGATTTTGCCGCCGTCTTCTTCGATCAGCTTGGTGTAACGCTCAACCATGCCGCCGACTTGCTCGCTTTGATCCGGGTGGACCAAAAAGATGATTTCGTAATGACGCATGAATGCTCCTTACGGGTTGTAGCCTGCCGCTCAAAAGCGGTCAGACAAGGAGTGAATGACACTTATGGACTTGCTTGCGATAGACACATGCGTGCCTGCCGTCACAGCAAGGGGCGCAATTGTAGAGAAGGGACAGAAGAGGTGCAAGGCAATTGGTGATTATTTGAACAGTTCGTTCGCACACACTCTTTGGCCTCACCACAAACCACTGTGGGAGCGAGCCTGCTCGCGATGAGGGCGCAACATTCAATATTTATGCTGAATGTTACAACGCCATCGCGAGCAGGCTCGCTCCCACAGGGATTACATCCAGATCAGGACTTTTTGGCGGATCCGGCGGCTTTTACGCTGCGCTGGCGCTGCGCTTCGAACAGGCAGACGCCGGTCGCCACGGAAACGTTGAGACTGCTGACGCTGCCGGTCATCGGCAGGTGCACCAGGTAGTCGCAAAGATCGCGGGTCAGGCGACGCATGCCGCTGCCTTCCGCACCCATGATCAGGATGGTCGGCCCGGTCATGTCTTGCTGATACAGGCTCTGCTCGGCTTCGCCCGCCGTACCGACAACCCACAAGCCGCGCTGCTTGAGTTTTTCCAGGGTGCGCGCAAGGTTGGTTACGGCGACCAACGGAATCACTTCCGCCGCGCCACACGCAACCTTTCGTACCGTCGGGGTCAGCGTGGCCGACTTGTCTTTCGGCACGATCACCGCCAGCGCACCGGCCGCATCGGCCGAACGCAGGCAAGCGCCAAGGTTGTGCGGATCGGTCACGCCGTCGAGCACCAGCAACAGCGGTGCACCATCGGTGCGATCGAGCAGCTCGTCGAGCATTGCCTCGCCCCAGACCTGGCTCGGACTCACGTCCGCCACCACGCCCTGGTGCACGCCTTCAACCCAGGCATCCAGCTCGCGACGTTCGGCATTGCCGACGGCTACGCGGTTTTCGGCCGCGAGCGCGATCAGCGTCTGAACCCGCGGATCACTGCGGCCTTCCGCCAGCCAGATCTGCTTGACGCGTTTCGGGTGGTGACGCAGCAATGCTTCTACCGCATGCACGCCGTAGATTTTTTCCAACTGACTCATGACTTGGCCTTAGGTTTACGCGCCCCGCCGCTTTTGGCTGGGGCCGAGCCCGCTTTCGGCGGGCCTTTACGGTGTTTGCTCGGTTTGCTGCCGGGAGCCTTGTCAGGCGCCGACCGTCCGGTCTTTCCCCCAGACGCCGCTTTACCACCGCTTTTCGCTTCAGACAGCAACGCCTGCTTCATTTCACGGCTTTTGCGCAGCTCAGCATTTTTCGCTGCCGCATCGCTTGGGCGATAGGCTTCGACCGCTTTTTCCTTGGCAGGACGACGACCGGTTTTCGCCGGTGCCGGCTCTGCTGCGGTCTTGCCAGCAGGTGCAGCGGTTTCAGTCCCGCGCTTCTTGCGGCCGATCGGTGCGCTGATGGTTTTTTCAGCCATCTCGAAGTCGATCTTGCGCTCGTCGAGGTCGACGCGCATGACGCGCACTTCAACGGTGTCGCCAAGGCGGAAGCTGCGACCGGTACGTTCACCGGCGAGGCGGTGATGCACAGGGTCGAAGTGGTAGTAATCGCCCGGCAGCGCGGTGACGTGCACCAGGCCTTCGACGTAGATATCGGTCAGCTCGACGAACAGGCCAAAACCGGTGACGGCGGTGATCACACCCGGGAACGACTCGCCCACGCGGTCTTTCATGAACTCGCACTTGAGCCAGTTCACTACGTCGCGGGTCGCTTCGTCGGCACGGCGCTCGCTCATCGAGCACTGCTCGCCGAGTTGCTCCAGCGCAGCTTCGTCGTATGGATAGATGCGCGCCTTCGGAATGGTCATCGCGCCGGCACGGCGAACGTGCGGGGTGTCCATTTTCGAATGAATGACACTGCGGATCGCCCGATGCGTGAGCAAGTCCGGGTAGCGGCGGATCGGCGAAGTGAAGTGGGTATAGGCTTCGTAATTCAGGCCGAAGTGACCCTGGTTATCAGCGCTGTACACCGCCTGACTCAACGAACGCAGCATGACGGTCTGGATCAGATGGAAATCCGGACGGTCCTTGATGCTTGCCAGCAAGGCCTGGTAATCCTTCGGCGACGGGCCGTCCTTGCCTTTGTGCAGGGACAGGCCGAGTTCGCCAAGGAAGGCGCGCAGCTTTTCCAGACGCTCCGGTGGCGGACCATCGTGGACGCGATACAGCGCTGGAATTTCATGCTTCTTGAGGAATTCGGCAGTGGCCACGTTGGCCGCCAGCATGCATTCCTCGATCAGCTTGTGCGCATCGTTGCGCACGGTCGGACGGATTTCGGCAATCTTGCGCTCAGAACCGAAGATGATCCGGGTTTCCTGCGTTTCGAAATCGATCGCGCCACGCACATGACGGGCCGCCAACAGCACCTTGTACAGCGAATACAGCTGCTTGAGGTGTGGCAGAACGTCGGTGTATTCGCCACGAAGCTGACGCGCTTCGGTAACTTTCGGCGTCTCCAGCATGGTGCTGACTTTGTTATAGGTCAGACGGGCATGGGAGTGAATCACTGCTTCGTAGAAGCAGTAGTCGGTCATCTCGCCGGATTTGGAGATGGTCATCTCGCAGACCATGGCCAGACGATCGACATGTGGATTCAGCGAGCACAGGCCGTTGGACAGCTGCTCAGGCAGCATCGGCACTACGCGCTCCGGGAAGTAAACGGAGTTGCCGCGAACCTGGGATTCGTTGTCCAGCGCGGAACCGATTTTCACGTAGCTGGAAACGTCGGCAATCGCCACGTACAACTTCCAGCCACCGGAGAACAGGCGCAGCTTGCCCGGTTTGGCTTCGCAGTAGACCGCGTCATCGAAGTCGCGCGCATCTTCACCGTCGATGGTCACGAACGGCAGATGGCGCAGGTCGATGCGCTTCTCTTTGTCTTTCTCTTCGACTTCCGGCTTGAGCTTGGCGGCTTCTTTCAAGACCGCTTCAGGCCAGACGTGCGGAATATCGTAGGTGCGCAGGGCGACATCGATTTCCATGCCCGGCGCCATGTAGTTGCCCACGACTTCGACCACGTCGCCTTGCGGCTGGAAGCGTGGCGTCGGCCAGTGAGTGATCTTCACTTCGACGAACTGACCGACTTTGGCGTTGGCATTGCGCCCCGGCGTCACCAGCACTTCTTGCTGGATCTTCGGATTGTCCGCCACCACGAAGCCGATACCGCCCTCTTCGAAGTAACGGCCAACGATGGTTTCGTGAGCGCGGGAGACCACTTCGACAATCATGCCTTCGCGGCGACCGCGACGGTCCAGACCGGAAACACGAGCCAGCGCACGGTCGCCATCGAACACCAGACGCATTTGCGACGGGCTCATGAACAGGTCGTCACTGCCGTCGTCCGGGACCAGGAAGCCGAAGCCGTCACGGTGACCGCTGATGCGGCCCAGGATCAGGTCGAGCTTGTCCACCGGCGCATACGTGCCACGACGGGTATAGATGAGTTGAGCGTCGCGCTCCATGGCGCGCAGGCGGCGGCGCAGGGCTTCGATCTGGTCTTCTGTGATCAGACCAAACTCTTCGACCAGTTGCTCGCGGTTAGCAGGCGAACCCCGATCAGCAAGGTGCTGAAGGATCAGTTCGCGGCTAGGAATAGGGTTTTCATATTTTTCCGCTTCACGAGCGGCCTCGGGATCGAGGGACTGCCAATCGGCCATTAGAGAGTTTTCACCTTGTCTATATGCGGGTTAGTTTGGCATAGGCGTAATGAAACGGGAAATTTCAGGCTACGAGAGCCCATCTAAAGCCCTTTATCGACAGCGCAAAGCTGATTTAAATGCCGCTGGTAAAATTTTCCAGGTTTTTTTGACGCTGGGGGTTTACAGTTAAAAAGGCGCTCCGTATAGTGCGCGCCATCGACGACGGAGACGTTGCCGATACTGCCCAGATGGTGAAATTGGTAGACACGCCAGCTTCAGGTGCTGGTGACCGCAAGGTCGTGGAAGTTCGAGTCTTCTTCTGGGCACCAATTCAGAGCTTGAGATTAGATCAATTTCAAGGCTCGCACAAAAACCCGCGAAAGCGGGTTTTTTGCATTCTACGGTTCTGATTTATTAAAACCAAATCAGGGGTTTACAGATCAAACTGCTCTCCGTATAGTGCGCCACATCAACAGCGGCAACGCTGAAGATTATGCCCAGATGGTGAAATTGGTAGACACGCCAGCTTCAGGTGCTGGTGACCTTACGGTCGTGGAAGTTCGAGTCTTCTTCTGGGCACCAATTCAAATTTCAGAGCTTGCTCTGGAATTTCACAAAAACCCGCGAAAGCGGGTTTTTGCGTTTCTGGCATTCTAAAAACCACACAACCCCTGTAGGAGCGAGCCCGCTCGCGATGAACTCACAGGCACCGCGTTTAGCCAGACAACACGCGTCATCGTTCACGTCCATCGCGAGCAGGCTCGCTCCTACAGGAGTCAGGCCACCCTCCGCAAGGCGCACTTGAGAAACAATATCGTTTATCATTGTTTCAAGTTTTTGCAATGCGACAGTGAGGAACCCTGCGAATGACGTTTCGAAATACCCTGCGCCGCGGCCTGACCATCACCCTGCTCGGCCTGGCACTCGCTACCCCCCTCACCCAGGCTGCTGATCCAGTTTCCCTGACACTCTACAACGGTCAACACAAGGAAGTCGGCGACGCCGTCGCCAAAGCTTTCGAAGCCAAGACCGGCATCCACGTCAACGTGCGCAAAGGCAGCAGCAACCAGCTTGCCAGCCAAGTCGTCGAAGAAGGCGATCGCTCCCCGGCCGACGTGATCTACACCGAAGAATCGCCACCGCTGAACAAACTCGGCGAGCAAGGCCTGCTGGCACAAACCGATGCCACCACCCTCGCCGTGCTGCCAAAAGACTACGTCGCCGGTAATGGCACCTGGATCGGCATCACCGCGCGAGTCCGCGTGGTTGCGTTCAACCCCAAACTGATCGATGAAAAAGACCTGCCCAAATCGGTGATGGAATTCTCCGACCCGAAATGGCAAGGCAAGGTTGGCTTCGTGCCCACCAGCGGCGCGTTCCAGGAACAGGCCGTGGCAATCATCAAAGTGCACGGCATGGATGCAGCCGAAGAATGGCTGACCGGCTTGCGCGCATTCGGCAAGACCTACAGCAACAACATGGTCGCTTTGAAAGCCGTGGAGAACGGCGAAGTCGCGACTGTGCTGGTGAACAACTACTACTGGTTCGCCCTGCAACGCGAAAAAGGCCAGCTGGACTCGAAACTGCATTACTTCACCGGCGGCGACGTCGGCGGGTTGATCACCGTTTCCAGCGCTGCCGTGCTGAAGTCCAGCAAACACCCAAAAGAAGCCCAGCAATTCCTCGCCTACATGGCCAGCGAAGAAGGTCAGCGCGTGATCACCCAGACCACCGCCGAATACCCACTGCACAAGGGCATGGAATCGGACCGCGGCCTCAAGCCGTTCAGCGAGCTTGAAGCACCGAAAGTCACGCCAGCCGACCTCGGCAACGCCGAAGAAGCCCTGGACCTGGAACGCGACGTTGGCTTGAACTGATGAGCGCACCGCTATCTGCACCAGCCATGCGCGGAAGCTACGTGCCACGGCGCAAGCGGCCGTCGATCTGGCTGCTGCTGCCGGTTTTGCTGTTGGTACTGCTCAGCGTGTTGCCGCTGGTGTATGTCGGGCTCAAGACCTGGCAAGCCGGCTGGGCCCAGGCATTGCATTTGCTGTGGCGGCCCTACGTGTTTGGCTTGCTGCGCAACACCCTGGAGCTGATGGTCGGCGTAACGGTCGCCTGTGGCGTGATCGGTTTGTCGCTCGCCTGGCTGCTGGAACGCAGCAATCTGCCAGGCCGTCGATTGTGGGGCGTGATCCTGTGCTTGCCGTTTGCGGTGCCGGCGTTTGTCAGCAGCTTTACCTGGGTCTCGCTGAGTGCGCACTTCGAGGGTTTGGGCGGGGCGATTCTGGTGATGACCCTGTCCAAGTACCCGCTGATTTTTCTGCCGGTGGCGGCGACTCTGCGCAATCTCGACCCCTCGCTTGAGGAGTCCGCACGCACGCTCGGGCAGAATCGCTGGGGCGTGTTTTTCAGGATCACCCTGCCACTGCTATGGCCGTCGCTGCTCGCCGGTTCACTGCTGATCGCATTGCACATGCTCGTTGAGTTCGGCGCGTTGTCGATTATTGGCTTGCAGACATTCACCACGGCGATCTATCAGCAATTCGAACTGGAATTCAGCAATGCCAATGCGGCGATGCTTTCCGCTGTGTTGCTCGCGCTGTGCCTGATGCTGTTGTGGCTTGAGCTGCGAGCCCGCGGCAAAGGTCGGCACGTGCGCACCGGCCAGGGCGCGGCGCGGCAGGCGGAACAGGTGCAGCTGGGACCCTGGGCGGCTGTTGGGCAGATTTACTGTCTGGCACTGGCGATCATCGGCAGCGGCATTCCACTGGGGATGCTGGTGTACTGGCTGGCGGTAGGTTCGTCGGCAGCGTTTCCGGTGGCGGCGATCAGCGAGGCGCTGCTGTCGTCCCTTGCGCTTTCGCTGGGTGGCGCCGCGCTGTGCCTGGTATTGGCGGTGCCGGTGGGCTTGTTGGTGGTGCGCTATAAAGGCCAATTGGCGATCTGGGCCGAGCGCTTGCCGTACCTGTTGCATGCGCTGCCGGGACTGGTGATTGCGCTGACGCTGGTGTATTTCGCCCTGCACTATGTGCCGGCGCTGTACCAGACATCGGCGTTGCTGCTGATCGCTTATGCGCTGCTGTTTCTACCCTTGGCGCAGGCACCGATTCGCACGGCACTGAACAAAGCTGCTCCACAGCTGGAAGAAGCGGCTCGCACGCTGGGCGCCTCGTCGTTCAGCGCGTTTTGTCGGGTGACGCTGCCGATCATCTTCCCGGCGTTGGGCGCGGCGTTTGCGCTGGTGTTTCTGGATGCGATGAAGGAGCTGACAGCGACGCTGCTACTGAGTCCGACCGGGCTCAATACGCTGGCGACAGAGGTTTGGGCGCATACCGCGAATGTGGAGTTTGCGGCGGCGGCGCCTTATGCGGCGTTGTTGATATTGGTGTCGGGATTGCCCGTGTACCTGCTAACAACCCGGATGTATTTGAGCCGTTGAGACCCCTTCGCGAGCAAGCCCGCTCCCACATTAGACCGCGACTCTCCAGATGGAATGCGTTCGAATGTGGGAGCGGGCTTGCTCGCGAAGAGGCCCGTTAAAACAATCCATCAGGCCCTGAACTGCCCCAGGCTCGCCTTGAGCTGCGCCGCGAGGCCATCCAGCACTTTGCCGCTAGCCGTAGTTTCCACCACCGCCTGAGCCGCCTTCTCAGCCTGCGCATGAATGGTTTCAACCCGGCCCCGCACCGCTTGCGCACCTTGCGCCTGATGAGCCGCTGCTTGCGTCGCCAGACCAATCGCCGCATGCACCTGCTCGACCGACACCTGCACCGATTGCTGCAACTGCGCACTGTCACGCAACACCAGCAAACCTTCGCTGGCCTGACGCCCGGCCTGGCCGATCACTTCCACCGCCTCACGCGCACCTTGCTGCAACGCCACGATGTGCGCCTGAATGTCGCCCGTGGAACTCTGGGTCTTGCTCGCCAGCGCCCGCACTTCGTCCGCCACTACGGCAAAGCCGCGACCGGTCTCACCGGCACGCGCCGCTTCGATGGCAGCGTTCAGTGCCAGCAGGTTGGTTTGCTCGGCGATCCCGTGAATCACGGTCAGCACCACTTCAATCTGCTCACTTTGCTGCGCCAGTCGCTCGATGACTTTCGCGCCGGTATCGACTTGCCCAGCCAACGCTTCGATCAGGCTGCCGACCTTCGCTGAGGTCCGGGTGTTTTCATCGGTGGCCGAACGGATGTCCACCACTTGCTTCAAGGCTGCCTGCATGGCGTGGCTTTCGGACTGTGCTTCATCAGCCATTTGCGACAGCGCGCGCAGGCTCTCGGCCACTTCGTCACGCTGCATGCCCGCCGCCGCATCGGCACCAGCGTTACGCAGGGTCATGGCGCCGATTTCCACGCCGGTACGCTGGGCCACATCGCCCGCTTCGCGCACGATCGGCTGCAACTTATCCACAAACCGATTGACCGCCGAGGCCATATCGCCGATTTCGTCCTTGCTGTTGATCTGTACGCGCTTGGTCAGGTCGCCCTCGCCCGCCGCCAGGTCGTCCATCGCGGCAATCAGTAGCTTCAAGCGATTGACTACGCGCCGACCCAAAACGACCGCCAGCAACAGCAGCACACCGCAACCGACCAGTGCCAGGCCCATACCGATGCGCCAGCGCAAGGTCGCCGCGGCTTCCTGCACGGTGCTGGTGGTGTTGGCTTTCATTTCCGAGGCGGTGGACTGAGCAGACGTCAGACGCGCCCGCATCGCCGTGGCGCTATCAGCCGCCGCGCCTTTGAGACTGTCGCCGACCAGTTGATCACTGCTGGAGATCAGTGCAGAGAAACGCTTGTCCAGGGCCACCAGATCGGTTTCCACCGAGGCGGTGGAGACGCCCATCAAGACTTTGCCGATTTCCACGCCATTAGGGTTGATCGAGGCTTCGACGTAGTAGACCGATGGATCGTTTTTCGCCGCATCCAACACTTTATCCAACGCACGCTCACCCTGGCCTTTCTCCAGAAGGGCCTTGTTGATCGGGTTTTCGCGGTTGAGGTAGCGCGTCAGGTGCTGCCCCGTTGCGTCGTCATAGATCACGAACAACACGTTGGGATTGCGCTGGGCCCGGCGGGCGAATTCGGACAGGGTGGGAACGTCACTGTCCCACATGGCGCGGGGCGCGACGGAGGCGAGAAGCTGCGCCATATCATTGGCGGAGTCCTTCAGGTCCTTTTCCAGGGTCGCACGCAGCTGCACCTGCTCGTCCTTCAGCCGCGAGGACAAACCGGCCGTGAGGCGCTGACGCGTGCTGGTGGAGAGGTTGTCGAGGCTCGACGTGACTTCACGCCCCGCCTGCTCCAGCTCGCCGGAAAGTTTTTGACTGTCGGCACCCAGGCGCACACCCAAATCAGCTTCCAGCGCAGTCACTGTGCTCCGCGTCAGAGCAACAGCCACCAGCACCTGCACCAAAAGGGCGATACCAAGGGTAACGAACACAGGCCGCAATAGACGGCTTTGTAACAATGAGAGAACCGCCGACACTTGATATCCCTCTGCATTGACGCCATTAAATTGATGGCACGCCAGAAGACGCGCTCTTAATGAAGATCACAGCAAAGGTCATGCCGTCCAACAGGCATAAACGACAAAGGGCCCGATTAAGGGCCCTTTGTTTTTTACATCAACGACTTATTAAGCGAACGGGTGACGCAGAACGATGGTTTCGTTGCGGTCCGGGCCCGTCGAAATAATGTCGATCGGTGCACCGATCAGCTCTTCGACGCGTTTGATGTAGGCGCGTGCGTTAGCTGGCAGCTCTTCCAGGGCTTTAGCACCCACGGTCGATTCGGTCCAGCCCGGCACTTCTTCGTACACAGGCTGCAGACCCACGTAGCTATCAGCATCAGTCGGGGCAACAGCGTTACCTTCGGCATCTTTGTAGCCGACGCAGATGTTGATGGTTTCCAGACCGTCGAGTACGTCCAGCTTGGTCAGGCAGATGCCCGAGATGCTGTTCACATCGATAGCGCGACGCAGGATAACAGCGTCAAACCAGCCACAACGACGAGCACGACCAGTAGTCGCACCGAACTCGTGACCTTGTTTGGCCAGGTGCGCACCGACTTCGTCGAACAGTTCAGTCGGGAACGGACCCGAACCTACACGCGTGGTGTAAGCCTTGGTGATGCCCAGGATGTAGTCCAGGAACATCGGGCCAACACCCGAACCGGTAGCAACGCCGCCAGCGGTGGTGTTAGAGCTGGTCACGTACGGGTAGGTGCCGTGGTCGATGTCCAGCAACGAACCTTGAGCGCCTTCAAACATGATGTCTTTGCCGGCGCGACGCAGGTCGTGCAGTTCGGCCGTCACGTCCAGCATCAGCGGTTTGAGCAGCTCAGCGTATTCTTTGCACTCAGCCAGGGTTTTTTCGAACTCGATGGCTGGCTCTTTGTAGTAACCCACCAGCATGAAGTTGTGGTAATCCACCAGTTCACGCAGCTTGTCTTCAAAGCGCGGCATGTTGAGCAGGTCGCCGACACGCAGGCCACGACGCGCAACCTTGTCTTCGTAGGCTGGGCCGATGCCGCGACCGGTCGTACCGATCTTCAGCTCGCCACGGGCCTTTTCACGGGCCTGGTCCAGCGCAACGTGGAAGGACAGGATCAGCGGGCAGGACGGGCTGATACGCAGACGCTCACGCACCGGTACGCCTTTCTCTTCCAGCTTGATGATTTCCCGCAGCAGAGCGTCGGGTGCAACCACCACGCCGTTACCGATCAGGCACTGCACGCCTTCGCGCAGCACGCCCGACGGGATCAGGTGCAAGACGGTTTTTTCGCCATCAATCACCAAGGTATGACCAGCGTTGTGGCCACCCTGGTAGCGCACTACGGCGGCAGCATGTTCGGTCAGCAGATCAACGATCTTGCCTTTGCCCTCATCACCCCATTGGGTGCCCAGGACTACGACATTCTTACCCATAACACTTGTCCTCATTCGCGCAAACTTGGTGCCGGCCAAGGGCCGGCAGGAAAACTCAAGAAGCCAGTGGCGATACTTGCCAAAGCCCGTTCTGCTGAATCAATTGCCGGTCGCAGTCCGCTTCACGGGCGGCGGCCAAAGGTTGCCCAGGCAATGCCTGAACGACACGCTGACCCTCACTGCGCAACTGGCAAACCTGCTGCCAGAGTGCTGCATCCGTACTGTCAGGCATCCAGATACCGCCAGACGGTAGCTCGATTTCAGCACGCCCCAGGGTCACCAGGGTTTTCAAATCGGTAGAGAAACCGGTTGCCGGACGAGCGCGACCGAAGTCAGCGCCAATGTCGTCGTAACGACCGCCCTGAGCGATGGACTGACCAACGCCCGGCACGAACACCGCGAACACCACACCGGTGTGGTAGTGATAGCCGCGCAACTCGCCCAGATCGAAATACAGCGGCAGTTCCGGGAAACGCACGGACAAACGCTCGGCAATCGCCAGCAAATCGTCCAGTGCCGCCAAAACCGGCGCCGGTGCATTCGCCAGACGCTCGCGAGCAGCGCTCAACACTTCACGGCCGCCACACAGATCGACCAACGCACGCAGCATGCCCGACAGATCGGCAGGCAAGCCTTCGGTCAAGGTAATGACCTCGTCGATGGCCTTGCGTTGCAACGCATCGAACAACTGTTGTTCAACTTCACCGGACAAACCGGCCGCGCGGGCCAGGCCACGGTAGATGCCGACATGACCGAGGTCCATGTGCACTTCCGGCACGTCGGCCAGTTGCAGCATGGCCAGCATCAGGCTGATGACTTCCACGTCGCTGCTCGGGCTGGCATCGCCGTACAACTCGGCGCCCAGTTGAATCGGGCTGCGCGAGGACGACAAGGCGCGTGGCTGAGCGTGCAGCACGCTGCCGGCATAGCACAGACGGCTCGGACCTTCGCGACGCAGGGTATGCGCATCGATGCGCGCCACTTGCGGCGTGATGTCGGCACGGAAACCCATCTGCCGGCCCGATTGCGGGTCGATGACCTTGAAGGTACGCAGATCGAGGTCCTGGCCCGCGCCGGTCAGCAAGGATTCCAGGTACTCGATATGGGGAGTCACGACAAACTCGTAACCCCAGCTCTGGAACAGATCCAACACCTGACGACGCGCGACTTCAATGCGCGCCGCTTCCGGTGGCAGTACTTCTTCGATGCCATCTGGCAGCAGCCAGCGGTCTACCGTTGCCATTACGCCATTCCCCTATGGTCCGGGCGGCAAGCCTATGGGCGAGCCTTGAGTGAAGCAGAAAATGATCGGCTTTGTTTACAAGCCACCCATAAACAACGCGGCGAAAAGCCTGAAAATAAGCTTCGCCAATCACTTTCCTCGAAAAACCTGTCGAGTCATTCAACTCGGGCGCCTGCATAAACAACAGCAATCAAACGTGCAGACGCAAAAAAGCCGGGAATTTCCCGGCTGCCGCATCATACACACGTTTTCCCAAAGGATCACCCCGCCCGAGGCTTTAGCCGCCAGGCGGGGGATGATTCAGGTCAACGTCGTATCAAGGCTTGGCTTTTTCCAGGTAACGGAAGAAGTCGCTGCTTGGGTCGAGGACCATGACGTCGGATTTGTTCGCGAAGCTTTCACGGTAGGCACGCAGGCTACGGTAGAAACCGTAGAACTCCTGATCCTGGCCGTAGGCCTTGGAGTAGATCGCAGCGGCCTGGGCATCACCATCACCGCGAACCTCTTCAGACTCACGATAGGCTTCAGCCAGCAGCACGCGGCGTTGACGATCGGCGTCAGCACGAATGCCTTCTGCCAGCTCGTTACCCTTGGCGCGGTGCTCGCGAGCTTCACGCTCACGCTCGGAGCTCATACGCTCGAACACGCTGCGGTTTACTTCTTTCGGCAGATCGATGGCCTTGACCCGAACATCGACCACTTCGATGCCCAGCTCTTTTTCCGCCATCTTGTTCAGCGAAGCGGTGATATCGGTCATCAGCGCATCGCGCTCACCCGACACCACTTCGTGCAGCGTGCGTTTACCAAACTGGTCACGCAGGCCCGATTCCAGACGACGGGAAAGACGCTCGTCAGCAATCTGCTTGAGGCCGGAAGTCGCGGTGTAGTAACGCTCAGCGTCCTTCACGCGCCACTTGGCGTAGGCATCGACCATGACTGCTTTCTTTTCCAGCGTCAGGAAGCGTTGTGTCGGTGCATCCAGCGTCATCAGGCGCGAGTCGAACTTGCGCACCTGGTTAACGTAAGGCACTTTCACATGCAGGCCCGGCTGAACATCGGTCTGAACCACGCGACCGAACTGCAGCAACACCGCACGCTCGGTCTGAGCCACGATGTAGAAGCAGTTCCAGGCTGCGATCGCCACGACGACGCCGACAATAAGGGCGATCAGCGATTTATTGCTCATCAGCGACTCTCCCTGGTACGTGCAGGCTGTTGCTGCAGATCAGCTGCCGCACGCGCATTCGCTTCATTGCTGGTGGCTGCCGCACCGGTCACCGAAGTGCTGGTGTTGCGACCACTTTCGACCATCTTGTCCAGCGGCAAGTACAGCAGATTGCTCTGGCCATTCTTGTTGCCGGTCACGAGAACCTTGCTGGTACTGCTGAAGACTTCCTGCATGGTGTCCAGGTACAGACGCTGGCGGGTGACTTCAGGTGCCTTGCGGTACTCGGCGACCAGTTTGGTGAAGCGATCGGCCTCACCCTTGGCGCGCGAGACGGTTTCGTCACGGTAGCCGTTGGCATCTTCGATGATGCGCTGGGCCTGACCACGGGCTTCCGGCACGACGCCGTTGGCATAGGTTTCAGCCTGGTTGCGCGAACGCTGCTCGTCTTCACGGGCGCGGATCACGTCATCGAAGGCTTCCTGCACTTCACGCGGTGCCGCTGCGCTCTGTACGTTGACCTGGGTGACGGTGATGCCGGTGCGATAGGTATCCATGAAGCGTTGCAGACGCTCCTTGATCTCGCTGGCCATCAATTCACGACCTTCGGTCAGCACCTGGTCCATCGCGGTGGAACCCACCACATGGCGCAGGGCACTTTCAGTCGCGTGCTGCAGGCTGATTTCCGGCTGATCGACGCTCAGCACGAAGTCCTGCAGGTTGCTGATCTTGTACTGCACGGTCAGCGGTACTTCGACGATGTTTTCGTCTTCAGTCAGCATTTGACCCTGCTTGGTGTACGCACGCTCACGCGTGACGTTTTCCAGGTACTTGCGATCGATCGGCGGGAAATAGATGTTCAGACCCGGGCCGACGGTTTCGTAGTACTTGCCGAAGCGCAGCACCACGGCTTGCTCCTGCTCGTCGACTACATAGACCGCGCTGTACAGCCACACGGCCGCCAACACGACCAGGCCGATGCCGAGCAGGCCGCCAAAGCCGCCACTCTTGCCCGGACCACCGCCGTCATCACCGCGTTTCTTACCACCACCGAACAACCCATTCAGGCTTTCCTGCAGCTTTCGGAAGGCCTCGTCGAGATCCGGTGGTCCCTTGCGGTCGCCGTTATTGCGACGCTTGCCACCCCAAGGATCCTGATTATTCGAGTTGCCACCCGGCTCATTCCAAGCCATAGCGCTCTCCATCTGATAAAGCAAAGACGCACCCACGGCGCGCCGACCAATGCTACAGAATGCCTGTCACCGCGGCACAACCGCTTTCTCAGGCTTTTATTGCAAAGTGTGTTGTTCGATGAACTCTGTCGGCACAACGCCTTCACGGCTGACCAGCCGATTGAGCTCCGAGCGTGGCAATCGAACGGCCAGCAAGCTGACACCTTCTTCGTCGTGTTCTTCTTTCTGCACCGCTCCGAGTTCGAAGAACTGCGCACGCAGTCGAGCGAATCGTTGCGGCAAGCGCAAGGTACCGATAAACATCTCACTGCCCAGCAACTCGGCAATGGCTTGTTCGAGCAATTCCAGACCACTGCCATCACGCGCCGACAACCAGACCCGTTGAGGCTTGCCGCTTTCGTCGCGCTGGATCTGTGGTTCAACGCCTTCAAGCAAATCGAGTTTGTTATAGACCTCGAGGATCGGCAAGTCCTGGGCACCAATCTCGCCCAGCACCACCATCACCTGCTCGATCTGCAACATGCGATCCGGTTCGGCCGCATCGATCACGTGCAACAGCAGGTCGGAGTTGCTCGACTCTTCGAGCGTAGACCGAAATGCCTCGACCAGCTTGTGGGGCAAGTGACGAATGAAACCCACGGTGTCGGCCAGGACAATCGGCCCCAGGTCGGCCAGTTCCAGACGGCGCAAGGTCGGGTCCAGCGTGGCAAACAATTGGTCAGCCGCGTACACGTCGGATTTCGTCACGTTATTGAAGAGCGTGGATTTGCCGGCGTTGGTATACCCCACCAAAGACACGGTAGGGATATCCGCACGCGTACGGCCACGTCGCGACTGTTCGCGCTGGCTGCGCACTTTTTCCAGTCGGCCCTTGATCTGTCGCAGGCGAACCCGCAGCAAGCGACGGTCGGTCTCCAGCTGGGTTTCACCCGGGCCACGCATGCCGATACCGCCACCTTGACGCTCAAGGTGAGTCCAGCCACGAACCAGCCGGGTGCTCATGTGGTCAAGCTGGGCCAGTTCTACCTGGAGCTTGCCTTCATGGGTACGGGCGCGCTGGGCGAAAATATCGAGAATCAGACCGGTGCGGTCGATCACGCGACACTCGAAAACACGTTCGAGGTTACGTTCCTGACTGGGCGTAAGCGTGTGATTGAAGATCACCAGATCGGCTTCTTCGGAATGGACCAGGTCGCGCAGTTCCTCGACCTTGCCGCTACCGATCAGGAATTTGGCGGTTGGCCGATGACGCGGCACGTTAAAAAACGCAACGGTCTCGGCGCCGGCCGAATTAGCCAATTCCTGAAACTCCTGCGGATCTTCGCGCGCCTCAGGGTCCTGTCCATCCAAGTGAACGAGGATTACTCGCTCACCACCACCGTGGCGCTCAAAGAACAAAGGAGACTCCTATCAGGCGTTACCTGGCTCAGCGTCGCCTGCTTCGGATTCGGTTGCGCTAGGCAGACGAATTGGACGAACCGGCACCACTGTAGAGATAGCGTGTTTGTAAACCATCTGGCTGACGGTGTTCTTCAGCAGGATAACGAACTGGTCGAAAGACTCGATCGTGCCTTGCAGCTTGATCCCGTTGACCAGGTAGATGGACACCCCAACTTTCTCTTTACGTAAAGTATTCAAGTAAGGGTCTTGTAGCGAATGCCCTTTTGACATGTGCCGCACTCCTTTAAGGATTCAATATAAAAAATAGGTAAACAGATGGCTTGTGGCCGTCACACCCCCAAGGATAGACGGCAATTGCAAGGACTCAGCTCAATATGGAGATGGTCCCCAGGTATTTCAAGGCGCGCGGCAGATTGTCGCAATCCAGGCTGTCCAACCAGTGTAAATCAGCCCAACTGCGCAGCCAGGTGAACTGACGTTTTGCCAATTGGCGCGTGGCAATGATTCCACGCTCCTGCATCTCGGCTTGCGTCAGCTTGCCATCCAGGTAGTCCCAGACTTGTCGGTAGCCTACTGCACGTATAGACGGCAACCCGGAATGCAGGTCACTTCGCTTACGCAGGGCTACGACCTCGTCGATGAATCCCTGTTCCAACATTAAAGTGAATCTTTGTTTAATTCGCTCGTGCAGTACCTGACGATTTGCCGGAGCAATGGCCAAGTTCGCGACAGTATAGGGCAATTGTTGCAGTCCCGAAGCGGCTGCTTCAGTACTTTGCGCAGATTGTCTCAGTCTAAGCTCGGTCATGCTCTGACCGCTGACACGATAAACTTCCAGCGCTCGACTGAGTCGTTGCGGATCGTTCGGGTGAATACGCGCTGCCGATTCCGGGTCGATGATCGCCAATTGGTCGTGCAGGGCTTGCCAGCCAAGGCGCGCAGCTTCTTCTTCGATCTGTGCGCGCACTTCAGGATCGGCCGCGGGCATGTCCGCCAGGCCTTCGACCAAAGCCTTGTAATAGAGCATTGTGCCGCCCACCAGCAGCGGAATTTTGCCCCGCGCGGTGATGTCAGCCATCGCTTCGAGGGCGTCACGGCGGAAATCTGCGGCGGAATAGCTCTCTGCCGGGTCGAGAATATCGATCAGACGATGGGGAAATTCGGCCAGAATCTCTTTCGAGGGCTTGGCGGTGCCGATGTCCATGCCGCGATAGACCAGCGCCGAATCGACGCTGATCAGCTCGCAAGGCAGGACTTTGGTCAGCTCGATGGCCAGGTCGGTCTTGCCCGCTGCGGTCGGGCCCATCAGGAAAATCGCAGGAGGGAGCTGGCTCATCAACGACCGCGCAGGAACAGTTTGTCCAGATCGTCCAGGCCCAATTGGGTCCAGGTCGGTCGGCCATGGTTGCATTGACCGCTGCGCTCGGTGTTTTCCATGTCACGCAGCAGACCGTTCATTTCCGGCAGGGCCAGTCGCCGATTCGCCCGGATCGCGCCGTGGCAAGCCATGGTGCCAAGCAATTCGTTCAGGTGCGCCTGAATCCGGTCGCTGGTGCCATATTCCATCAGATCCGCCAGCACGTCGCTAACCAATCGATTGGCCTCCGCCTGCTTGAGCAAGGCCGGAATCTGTCGAATAGCCAGTGTTTCCGGGCCGAGACGCTGCAACTCAAAGCCCAGACGCTGGAACCACGCGACGTTTTCTTCGGCGCAATCGCCTTCGCGCTCGCTCACGGCCAACGATTCCGGAACCAACAGCGGCTGACCGCTCAGGCCTTCGCTGGCCATGGCGACTTTCAGGCGTTCGTACATGATCCGCTCATGAGCGGCGTGCATGTCCACCAATACCAGGCCTTGGGCGTTTTCCGAAAGGATGTAGACGCCCTTGAGTTGCGCCAATGCGTAACCCAACGGTGGAATATCGTCCTGACCGGCCGGCAGCGCGACAGCATTGGCTTCCGGCAGCGGCGCAAAAAACTCACGGTAAGCCGCCTGGGCTTCAGCCGCAGGCACGCCGGACTGAGGACGCGGCGTGTATTGATACTGATAACCGGCACCAGCGCCCGAGCCCGCCGGCGTGTTGAACGATGGTTGCGCCTGGGGCTGCTCCAGCAGCGCATTGGCCGCCAGGCGCATTTCGCCTTGCGGACCGAATTCACCGGCCTCGAGGCCGCTCGGACGAACGATGGCAGTCGCCACCGGTGCCGCCAGATGATCATCCGGTCGCACATCGCCCAAGGCACGGTGCAAGGTGCCGTAGAGGAAATCGTGGACCATGCGCCCGTCACGGAAGCGCACTTCGTGTTTGGTCGGGTGCACGTTGACGTCGACACCGGCCGGATCGACTTCGAAAAACAGCACGAAAGTCGGGTGCCGACCGTTGAACAGCACGTCGCGATAGGCCTGGCGCACCGCGTGGGCCACCAGTTTGTCGCGAACGGCGCGGCCGTTGACGAAGAAATACTGCAAGTCCGCCTGGCTGCGGTTGAAGGTCGGCAAGCCCACCCAGCCCCACAAATGCAGGCCGTTGCGCTCGATTTCGATCGGCAGCGCCTGTTCCAGGAACCCCGAGCCGCAGATCGCCGCCACACGCCGGGCGCGGGCCGCGTCGTCATGGGCTTCATGCAGGCTGAGGATGGTTTTGCCGTTGTGGCGCAAATGGAACGCCACGTCGAAGCGCGCCAGGGCCAGGCGTTTGATCACTTCTTGTAGGTGATCGAATTCGGTTTTTTCGGTTTTGAGAAACTTGCGCCGTGCCGGGGTGTTGAAGAACAGATCCCGCACTTCCACGGAGGTGCCCACCGGATGAGCGGCTGGCTGCACGCGGGGCGCCATGTCCCGGCCTTCGGTTTCGACCTGCCAGGCCTGATCGGCATCGCGGGTGCGGGACGTCAGGGTCAAGCGCGCCACGGAGCTGATCGAGGCGAGTGCCTCACCACGGAACCCGAGGCTCATCACCTGTTCGAGGTCTTCCAGGTTGCGGATCTTGCTGGTGGCGTGACGGGCCAGGGCCAGCGGCAGGTCATCGGCAGAAATGCCGCTGCCATCGTCGCGCACCCGCAGCAGCTTGACGCCGCCCTGCTCGACATCGACGTCAATGCGCTTGGCGCCGGAATCGAGGCTGTTTTCCAGCAATTCCTTGATCACCGAAGCCGGGCGCTCGACCACCTCGCCGGCGGCAATCTGGTTCGCCAGTCGCGGGCTGAGCAGCTCAATGCGAGCGCTGTTGATCACGGCCTGATTCATTCTTTGGATGCCAGTTCGGTGCCGGGAATGGTCAGGGTCTGACCGATTTTCAGCTCGTCGGTTTTCAGGTTGTTGGCGCTGCGCAAGGTGGCCGGGGACACCTGATAACGCACAGCGATCATCGCCAGGGTTTCACCCGGGTTCACCCGGTGATCACGCGGCCCCTGGGCGATTTTCCCGGAATCGCGCAGCCAGGCGATGTACGTGCCCGGTGGCGGATTCTGCTGGAAGAACTGGCGTACGCCGCTGCTGATCGAGCGAGCCAGCGCTTGCTGGTGGCTGGACGCCGCGAGTTTCGAGGCTTCGTTGGCGTTGGAGATGAACCCGGTTTCCACCAGGATCGACGGGATGTCCGGCGACTTCAACACCATGAACCCGGCTTGTTCCACGCGCTGTTTATGCAGAGGTGTAACACGACCGATATTGCTCAGAACCTTCTGGCCGACGTTCAGGCTGGACGTCAGCGAGGCGGTCATCGACAAGTCGAGCAGCACGCCTGCGAGCATGCGGTCCTTGTCGTCGAGGCTGACGTTGCCGGCACCACCGATCAAGTCGGAGCGGTTTTCACTGTCGGCCAGCCAACGGGCGGTTTCCGACGTGGCGCCGCGATCCGACAGGGCGAACACCGAGGCACCGAACGCAGCGGCCGAAGGCGCGGCATCGGCGTGGATCGAAACGAACAGGTCAGCGCCCTTCTTACGGGCGATTTCGGTACGGCCACGCAACGGAATGAAATAGTCGCCGGTGCGGGTCAGTTCGGCGCGGAAGCCTTTCATGCCGTTGACCTGACGCTGCAATTCGCGAGCGATCGCCAGCACCACGTCTTTTTCACGCTGACCGCGAGAGCCCGAGGCGCCCGGGTCTTCGCCGCCGTGACCTGCGTCGATCACGACAATGATGTCGCGCTTGCCGGCCGGTGCGGGCGGCAGCTTGACCGGGGGATCGACCGGGGTGACCGGTACCGGCGCGACGGTCGCGACGTTGGTCGGCGCGGGGATTGGCGCGGCGTCGGCGGCGTTATCGAACAGATCGACCACCAGGCGGTTGCCGTACTGGGCGTTCGGCGCCAGGGTGAAGCTTTTCGGCGTGACGGCTTTTTTCAGGTCGATGACCACCCGCAGGTCGGTCGGCGTGCGTTGGGCCGAGCGCATGGCGGTGATCGGGGTGTTGGCAGTGGACACGTTCAGCGGCGCACCGAGGGTGGCGCCATTGATGTCGATCACCAGTCGGTCCGGGGCTGTCAGGGTAAAAACGCTGTGTTGCACCGGCCCGGTCAGGTCGAACACCAACCGTGTGTTGTCCGGCGCCCGCCACAGACGGACGCTGTTGACCTTCGTTTCGGCCACAGCGTCGACGGTCACCGCCAAAAACAACATCCCTACGGCAGCTACCATCGCGCGAAAGCGCATACCTGACCCCATCATTTAATTGATTTCCAATGCCAAAGCGGCACACCACGACTCGCCACGCGAGCCCTGGGACAAAATTTTCAGCGAACGCCCGCTGTCTTGCGGGCTAATGGTAATGGTCAGGTCGGGCTTTGGCAAAAAGCCTGCACCTTTATCGGGCCACTCGATCAGGCACAAGGCATCGTCTTCGAAATAGTCGCGGATGCCGAGGTACTCCAGTTCTTCAGGGTCAACCAAACGATAGAGATCGAAATGGAAGGCGCGGATGTCGCCAATCTCGTAGGGCTCGACCAGGGTGAACGTCGGACTTTTTACCGCGCCCTCATGCCCCAGCCCCCGGATGATGCCGCGGGACAACGTGGTTTTCCCCGCCCCCAGATCCCCTTCCAGAAAAATCAGACCGTGCCCTTCGGTGGTTTTCGCGATGCGGGCGCCAAACGCGGTCATCGCTTCTTCATCAGCCAGGTACAGGGTTACTTCAGACACGGTGCTTGCTCCTCCAACAACTGACGAATGGCTGGAATCAGATCACTGGCCGCCAGCCCACGGCCCGATTTACCTTGTTGCGCGCCGGCATTGGCGTGCAGCCAGACGCCAAGGCAGGCCGCATCGAACGCGTCCATGCCCTGGGCCAGCAACGCGCCGACCAGACCGGCCAGCACATCGCCCAGACCGGCAGCGGCCATGGCCGGATGGCCCTGATGACACACCGCCAGACGCCCGTCGGGACTGGCGATAAGACTGCCGGCGCCTTTTAGAATCACTACAGCTGTATATTTTTTGCTCAATGCGTGAGCAGCGGACGGACGGTCGGCCTGAACCTCAGCGGTACTGATCCCGAGCAACCGTGCCGCCTCCCCCGGATGCGGCGTGATCACGCAGTCCTTGGGCAGGCTCACGAGTTCGTCAGCCAGCATATTCAACGCATCGGCGTCCCAGACTTGTGGAAGCGGCGCATTGGCCGCCGCCGAAAGCAGACTGCGTCCCCACGAAGCCTGCCCCAAGCCCGGACCGACCACCAGCACGGAAACCTTTTGCAGCAAACCCATCAGCTGATTCGCCGACGAAGTGCCCAGCACCATCGCCTCGGGAATTCTGGCCAGTGCGGCTGGCACGTGCTCGCTGCGAGTGACCACCGACACCATGCCGGCGCCACTGCGCAGCGCACTTTGTGCACTCAGCAAAATGGCACCGCCGAAACCGCGATCACCGCCGATCAGCAAGACATGGCCGAATTTGCCTTTATGGGCGGTCGGCGCACGCCCCGCCAGACGCGGCAAGTTACCGGCCGTCAGACGACGAGCGCTGATGGCGATCCCGCTCAAAGACTCAGGCGAAGCTTGCAGATCATTAAAGACCCACTCGCCCACCACGTCCGCCGCCTCGCCCGTGAACAGGCCCAGTTTCAAACCAATGAAGGTCACGGTCAGGTCCGCCCGGACAGCCGCACCGAGCACGCTTCCTGTATCCGCACAAAGGCCTGAAGGAATATCCACCGCCGCAACCGCCAGGCCGCTGGCATTGATCGCCGCGATGACACTGGCGTAAGGCTCGCGCACCTTGCCTGTCAGGCCGGTGCCGAGCAAGGCGTCCAATACAACGCCACGCAACTCCGACTGCGCACTCCAGGCTTGAACGGCGACGCCTTCGGACAGGGCCTCGGCGTGGGCCAAGGCTGCATCACCCTGCAAACGCCGGGGATCACCGACCGCCAGCACGCGCACATGCCAGCCGGCACGCTTGGCCAACACCGCGACCAGATAACCGTCACCGGCGTTGTTGCCGTGGCCAGCGGCCACCGTCAGTTCGTTGGCCGTCGGCCAGTGCCGGACCAGCGCACGCCAGGTCGCCCGCGCCGCCCGCTGCATCAATTCGAAGCCCGGCGTACCGGCCGCAATCAGGCTCGCATCGAGTGCTCGCACTTGCGCGGCGCTGTACAGCACGTCGGGTAAATCATCTTTAGTGTGCGGCATGCGTCTTCGGGCTCCGATGTCTGGCAGAATTATACGCACCTCAGCTCCGGTTTCTCTCGCCTCATGCCCGCTATTACCACAGACCTGCCCGCCCTCGCCCAATCCATCAAGGACTGGGGCCGCGAGCTGGGCTTTCAGCAAGTCGGCATCAGCGGCCTGGATCTGGCCGAGCATGAGCAGCACCTGGCGCGCTGGCTCGAAGCCGGTTACCACGGCGAAATGGACTACATGGGCGCCCATGGCAGCAAACGCTCACACCCGGAAGAGCTGGTGCCCGGCACGCTTCGGGTAGTGTCCCTGCGCATGGATTACCTGCCGGGCGATACACAAATGGCGCAATTGCTGGCGCAACCGGAAAAAGCCTACGTGTCGCGTTATGCTTTGGGCCGCGATTACCACAAGTTGATCCGTAAACGCGTGCAACAACTGGCAGAAAAGATTCAGGCGGTCATCGGACCGTTCGGCTACCGCGCATTTGTCGACAGCGCACCGGTGCTGGAAAAAGCCATCGCCGAAAAGGCCGGCCTTGGATGGATCGGCAAAAACACGCTGGTCTTGAATCGCAAGGCCGGCAGTTACTTCTTTCTCAGTGAGCTCTTTGTCGATCTGCCGCTGCCGGAAGACCCTCCGCACGCCACCGAACATTGCGGCCGCTGCACCGCATGCCTCGACATCTGCCCGACCAACGCGTTCGTCGGCCCCTATGTGCTGGATGCCCGGCGCTGCATTTCCTACCTGACCATCGAACTGAAAAGCGCGATCCCGGAGGATCTGCGGCCATTGATCGGCAATCGGGTGTTCGGCTGCGATGACTGCCAGATCGTCTGCCCGTGGAACCGTTTTGCCCGTCCGTCCGGCGAAAGCGACTTCAAGCCACGGCACAACCTGGACAACGCGGAACTGGCCGAGCTGTTCATGTGGGATGAAGACCGGTTTCTGAGCAGCACCGAAGGCTCGCCGCTGCGTCGGGCGGGGTATGAGCGCTGGTTGCGGAATCTGGCGGTGGGTTTGGGGAATGCGCCTTCAACGATTCCGGTGCTGGAAGCATTGAAGGCGCGAAGGGAATACCCGTCGGAGTTGGTTAGGGAGCATGTGGAGTGGGCGTTGCGTCAGCATGAACTGCGCGACGCCTGATTTTGCCCCCACCCGGCGTCAACCTCCTTTTTGCGTATGACCAAACTTGAACATGGTCGCTGTCCGAGTGTCTTTGTTCACATAGAAAAACAGACGCATTCCCTGGTTGAGCCTGATCTCGGTGTAGCCGGTTTCATTGAAGTATCCGGGCTCAAGGAGCTGCTTGGGGTTGGGTGATTTGAACGGCACCATTTCGTTGTAGTAGGTTTTTCCACCTAGCAGTTCGGCTGCCTGGCCCGGTGTCATCCCCTCATCCTTGATCGCGTCCTTGAACCGGAAAAACTTTGCCCTGCTCGCATCATCCAGTGACTCAAAACCCGGAATGTTGCGCTGCGCGTTGTAAGTCTTGTAAACCCACTTTGCGGAGGATGCCTCTGCGGACTGAGTAGATGATCCAGCCCTTGCGCTTCTTCCGCTCATCCCGCCGGCCATCGCTTTCGCCGCTCCTCGTGCATCGCCGTTCAAGCCTGACCGGAACGCTCCCGCGACCTTGCCGGCGCCCTGAGCGGCCGCCCCGGCGCCAGCCGCAAAAGACGCCAGCCCCAACCCCAGACTGACGTAGCCGAGGACGTCACCCAGCTCCGATTGCGGCATCACTTCGTGAGCAATCTCACTCGCAATGCCGGCGATCCCGGACGCCAGCGCCAACGTCAGGCTAGCGACCGCCAGCGGCGTGGTTGTGCCAAAGGTCAGGATGCTGGTCGCAATGCTGAACAGCGAAAGGCCAACGCCCAAGGCAGATTGCCAGGAAACATGCCCGGTCGGATCAACCCGATTGATCGGGTCGCCGAGGCAGTAAGCGTATGGGTTCAATCCACCCGCGCCAAACGGGCTCAAGCTGTCCGGACTGAGGAAACGCATCAACGTCGGGCTGTAGGCCCGGTAACCATTGCCCGGCAAATAGAGCCCGGTCAACGGATCAAGCGGCTCACCGCTGAATCCTGCCTGACTGAATATCCCGCCTTCGGCAGGACGATATCCGTAGGGGTTGTAGGCAATTTCGTCGCGTTGAGTGCCGGACTCGGCGATCAAAACGCTTTGCTGCAGGTCTGTGCCAAACAGCGTCAATCCATCGCCCGCGCCCTGTTGCTGCTCCCCCAGCAATAAACCGGACTGGCGCCCACAGGTACGACGGTCAGCACCGCTGATCTCGTTGATCACCCGCCCGTCATGGTAGAAGCGCTGGGCACCCGGCGCGCCGGGTTGTGACAGCTCCACCAGACGATCGCGCGCATCGTAGTGATAGCCGCGCATCACCGCCCCGGATCCCGCAGCGATTTGCGTCAATCGCCCCAGTGCGTCGTAGCTCAGCGCACGAGCCTGATCGTCCTGGATCATCTGGCCGTTGGCGTCATATTGCAGCGTAACCGGCGCCGGATAATCCGCGTGAGAGTGCTGAACCTCGATCAGTTGCGTGGGATCAACAGAGCTGTAGGTAAAAGTCGTGGTGTTGCTGCCACCGGGAAAATCGTTTTGCAGGCTGACGATGTTATCCAGCGCATCGTAAACGTAGGTCTGCTTGATAATGTCTTTGCCAAAGGGATCGCGTGGCCGCAGCGTTCCGCTGCAGGTGTAGTGGCCCAGTCGACCTCGGGCGTCGTAGTCGAAGCGTTCGTCGCGCAGTACGTCTTCACCGATGCCCAGTACCTTCTGCGTCAGCTTGCCAGCGAGGTCGTAACTCGATTTCAGGGTCTGAGTAGCAGCGCCCTTGACCTCAAAGCTGCGCGAAATTTCTCGCCCCTGATCGTCGTAGACCAAGCGAGTCGTCATGGAACGCTTGGCCTGCGTATCCTGCGAGTCGACCCGCTCCAGCAGGCCCACGGCGTTGTAGATGAAATCGGCCTTGAGCGAACTCTCCTCAAACGACTTTGCCCGCCCCCACTCGTCGTACTCCGTCTTGTGTGCCTGACCGAGCACATCGACGCAGGTCAGAGGCCGGCCATTGAACGTGTACGTGTACGACGCCGTCCGGTCCACGCCCGCGTGCGCGGTGGTTTCACTTTTCAGGCGTCCGGAAGGGTGATATTCGAAACGCGTTTCCCCCCCCTGCTCGACACAACTGGCTAATTGCCCGTGCAGTGGGTCGTAAGTGAATCCGGCGTCCAGTCCGGTCGCCTTGCGTTGCATCACGCGCCCGCCGAAATCACGCGCATAAACAAACTCGACTTTTTCACCGCTGGCGCTTTTCTGCCAGATCGGTTGCGTGAATCCTGCCGCGTAGCCCGCAGTGACCGTGCGTCCACCCACGGTGCTTTCGCTCAAGCGGCCCAAGCCATCGAATGTCTGCCGACCAAGACTTTGGTCCGCCACTTTCACTTCAGTGGCAAGCGACGCCTGGCTGTGCAGCGCGTAGTCGGTCTGCACGGTGTTCCCGTCGGGCAAGACGCTGCGCCGCAACCGATTGAACACGTCGTACTCATAGGTGGTGGTGTTGCCGACAGGATCGGTCTGGCTGATGGCTCGGCCGATGCCGTCATAGCCATGAACGATTGCGCCTTGGGTTTCACCCGCAATATTGAACGACTCGATACGATCAGGCTTGCCGAAAACATTGAGGCTGGTGACAGACTTGCCCATGCCCTCAAGCCAGCGGGTTTCAGAGCGGGCCACAGGGTCGATTGTGCAATGCTCCTTGCGCCCGTCAGCGTGAAGCGTGGTCTTGACCTGTCCCCAGCCATCGTAGACAAACCCGGTCTTGACCGGCCGGGCAACCCCGTCCCACCAGTCAGAATGCGTTTGCTCCACTAACTGGCCCAGCGCATCGTGGCGCGCGGCATAGATCACGAACAACTGGGTCCTGGCCACTTCGTCCGGGTTATCGCAATCCTGCTCTTCGACTGCGACGACGCGCCCGAGGCCGTCGTACACAACTTTTTGCTGAACGCCGAGCAGATCTGTCGTGAGCATCGTCGCCGGTGCTTTATTGCTGGCCGCCTGATAAACCATGCGGCGGGTCGCGGCGTTTGCCGTGCCCGGCGAAAACGTTTCGCTCAGGGGCCGGCCAATGGCATCGAACGTGTAGGCAACCGCTCCCTGGTCTTCGCCGCGTTCGCCCAGCTTCATGCCGTTGAGCGATGAGAGTGTCTGAGCCGCGGTTTTGACGGTGCCATCGAAACCCTTGAGGGTGCTCTGAATTTCAAGCCGGTTGTTGTCGAGCACATAGGAAAACTCGGTAACCGTCGCCAAGGCGTTTTGCGTGACGGTTTGTTTTTGCAGCAAGCCATGGCGCAGCGGGTCATCAGGCTGATTGACGTAAACCCGTTGTGTTTTCGAACGCAGAATTTCAACGTCTGCGTTCAGCTCATAAAAGCTCTCCTCGACAGGCAGCACGGCGGTCACCGGCGAACCTTGCAACGAGGCGTGCAAGGCATAGCGATAACGCATCACCGTCGAGGCGGCGTTTGGTTTATCCGATGCTTGCGACGCAGGGATGATGGTTCTCTGCTTCTCGAACCGGACAAATCCCAATGGGTCGGCAGGGCACCCCTCCGCTCCGGCAGCGGGATAAAATTCAGACAGGGTCGTTACCCCATCCGGCCCGACCTGTTTGAGCAGGTTGCCTGCCCCATCGAATTCGGTGTGGGTAAGCTCTTCGCGCGATGTCCCGGCGCTGCGGTTTTCGTAGCGTAACGTCTGGACTTTGGGCAATCGAAACTGCGCAGGCTGCTCAAGAAAGCTCTTGCCCGAATCGATGTGGTACACCGTGGACCGGGTGGTGATCATCTGCTGACAAGTCGTCACCTGCGAAACCAGCAGATGATATTTGTTGTAGGTGCGCACCGTGGAGCTGTGGACCTTTGTGCCCGCCATCAGTTTTTCGGTCGAAGAATACTCATAGCCCGACGAGCTCTTGTAGAGCGTGTCACCGTCCGGGGACCATCGCCTGCCGTCGTCATCGAAGCCCTGGAAATTCTTCTGCGAGAACTCATAATTTTTTGTGATCGCGGGCTGATTCTGCCGTGGGTACACGGTGTGGGAGATCACATAAGGCATGGAGCGAATCGGCGAACCGGGCGGGAATTGATGCCCCGCTTCCTGATACCCGATGATCTCTCGCGCTCCTAGCGGCGAATCGACCTGGGTCAGGCACTGGAGATTGCCGAAAGGCTCATAGGTCAGAAACCAGGACCCGCCTACGGGCAAATCAATGGAGGTCACCGCGTTGTTAGCGAGCGACAACACAAAGCCGGCTTCACATTCGGTGCCGGGGTATTGCGTCAGCGTAACCTTGCCCCTGGTACGGGAAATGCTCAGCAACGTACGCTGTGTGTCCTTCACAGCGACCAGCGCCGGTTGCCCGTTGATGGCGGTGTAGTCGAGCGTGATGGCAGCACCATTGGCGCCAACGATCCTCATCGGTACCGCTACATCGCTGCCCTCAAAGATCTTCAGCTCTTCACGCATGCCATTTTTATGGATGACGTCAAAACGCCCTGGCCCAGACCGTTCGACCTTGAGCGTTTCAAGTTTCAACTCATCGAAGATCAGGTGGGTGGCTGTCTGCTTCGTCTTGAAACTTCCGCCACCGGACAAACCGAGTATTTCATTGCCCGCGTCGTAACGGGTCATTGCCATCGACCAACCGATGCCGAAACCGCTGTCGATACTGTTGAGTGGGCTGTAGGACAAGTTGATTGGTAAAGAAGGACCGTTCAACTCCGCGGACTTTATGTCACTCAGCATCAACGAACAGGTGTAAATACCGGTACGGGGATCGACTCCGCCGGCAAGAAACTCATCAAAATTAAACGCATTGGAATAGACGCTCGCCACTTCAGTGACTGTCATTATCAGATACCCCTAGAACTCATGAATATTGAATCATCACGCAGCACATCAGCTGCGCACATGTCTTGATCAAAGCCTTGACTCAATTGACTCTCAGCCTCTTCTCAATACAAACTCATCATTAGGAATATCGATTTCAATCGATAAATTGTGCGTATTACCGAACTCATCGAAAGCGACAAAGTGAAAAGATTCAACTCTTACTTGATTAGTGTAAACATACTGCGGAGGCACACCCTTTATAACTGTCAACTCCCCCGAACGCTGGTTTACTTCAACCTTGCGCCACTCAGAAACGTAGACATCCAACTCTGTTGCCCGAGAAGGAGCAATGACACCCACGAAGGACCTCGGCGCATCCCGCCCCAGAATCAAGCCTGTATCACAGAATAAAACAGGGTAGGTACCACCGACTTCGTACTGACGACTTTCCCAACGCAGCAGTTTTACTTGCTTGCCGCCTGGATACAGCCCCAAGTTGTATCGAAACAATAGATCGCCCTCAAACGATCCGCGAAGTTCATGCGACTGCCATGTAAATTGCTCCACGCCATAATCAGGGCTTTTTTCCGCATGAATCACAACACTTCTGGAAATCTTCCGGCCATCCGGATTCAGGGTGTTATTACTTCGGTAAACCTTGCCCTGCACCGTCACTTCAGCAGCGATTTGAGCTTGCCCGTCGATTGCCGATGAAACCCAGAACTCTACGGGCGTTCCGCTGCTGCTCCCTGCGCTGCCGGACTGAACGCCTCCGGGCATGTCATGGGTGTACCCGTTTTCGTAACGACTGGCATTCCAACCAGCCAGTGGCAGATTTTGATACGACTCCCCTTCCAATGGCTGGCCATTGTGGAAATGAATCAGCTTTGCGGAGAATTGAAGCGGGGAAAGGTCGATTTCAACTGCATCACCATTTTCATCTACCGCTTCGACGAACACCCAGACGCGAACTTGCATCCGCCCATTGGCATACACTTTTTTTGATTCGACACCGGGGGCTTCGAAGCGGACTTCCAGTTTTGACAATCCTGATATGGAAGGTTTGTTACTTTCTACAGTGGCAGTCAAGCCTTGAATATTACTCATGACGCATTCCTTGCTGGTTATTAATCGACTCAACGGGTCGCATCACCGACTAATAACAAGAAAGAATCAACACCTCAATGCAGTAATTACCACAAACTTAAACATGCAACTTTCCACCCAAGCAATCACTTACAAAGCATTACAACCGACTCAGTCCGAATCCCCCTCATCAACTCCGCTGTCGTCCGAATCAGGCGCTTCCTGCCAATCGATTTCTTCATCCAGCACACCATCAAATTGAATCATTATCTTTTTATCAAAACCGGAGCCCTCAATATAAATTTCAATACGCGACCTGCAGGCTTCACTCAACGGATTACCCAACAAGTTGTAATTGACATCTCGCGCATCAGAAACTTCAAACAGCTCATCCGGCAATGTGGTGATCTGATTGAACCTCAGATCGGCAAACGCCAACTGTTCAAGATCGAACAATCCGACAGGCACATCCATCAAACCTGTGTTCTTCAAGTAGAGACTGTCCAGCCTGCTCATGTAACGAACATCGGGAGTCAACCCAAGCGGGTTGTGGTCCAGGTGTAAAAGCGTCAAACCCTCCATATGCGCGAGGCCTTCGACCGCAGCCTCATTCAGTTCGATAGCACAGTCATCAAGGGTCAGCGTCTCCAGTGCCCTCATCTGATAGATTTCCAAGGGCAAAGTATCCAGCGCGAAGCCTGACAATGTCAGGTACCGCACACCCGGGAAGCTGGCGAGAAAGGAATGCCCGCCCAACCCGGCGCTGCTGCTCAAAGACAACTCACGAACATGGCTGAAGTCTGCCGACAACACCGGTAACTCACCGAGTATCTCCAGATCGTAATCAAGCGTGGTCGGTGTGTAGCGGTTGGCCGTCGTTAGCCTGCGACTCCAATTCGCCTGCAACTCTTGCGCGAACAGTTTTCTGCCCTGGCGCTGAATAGAGAGTTCATTGTCTGCAAGCATCGATCCCGTGGTCGGATGATGGGACGGCACGTCATTGCTCCACATCTCCAACTCATTGACCAACGTCACGTACTCGTTCTCCAGGCGCGCAACGGCCAACACCGGCTCCCCGATCAATCGCTCGCTGCGCAACGTCGTCATTTCTTCCTCGGAGAGCGTCGGGTAAAGCGCTTGAAGCCGCTGCCCTACGGAACGCGCCGGCTCCGGCACAAAATCGCCACCGCCCAACAGATAGCCAGAACGCCCCACAGCCAGCCCCATGGGTGAGCGAGCACCCGCCTCCAATGGCGGCTGTCCCAGCAAGGCCCGGGCTTGCGAGCGAGGCATCAGTGATTGTTGCCTGACCGCCTGCCGGAGCCCCGCGCCCTGCCCGACATGAGGCAAACCCAACGCCCGGCGCTGAGCATCGGGAAGGGCATGCTGGACGGCGCCGTAGAGATCGTCGAATGCGTGCAGCTCCTTGCCGAAGCCATCGTAGGCCTGGTACTGGCCATTCTGTTTGACCAGGACTTTGCGGATCGGGGCCTCGGGACCACCGATACTGTCCACCAACGCACCGTCAACGGTGCCGTCACGCACTTCGATGCGCACCTCTGGCGACCAGCCGTTCAGGCTTTCGAGCCTATGCAGCGCCAACCTGTCGGAATCCGGATTCGCACTTGTCTCCAGATAAAGCCCTTCGTACGCCCTGCTGAGGCGCACTTCCCGCAGATAGAACAGCGCTTCATGCGCCATTCGCCGGGTGATTCCGAGGTTGTGCTGCATGTGCAGACGATCGGCAGCCGCTGCATGGCGCCATAATTCTTCAGCGATGGTTTTGGGCAGTTCAGGAAAAATCCGGCGTATCTGCCGGGTGTTTTCATCACTGCTCAGCTCAAAGTGGCGTTCACTTGCCTCGAACAAACTGGCGCGACTTTCCTGTGCCCAACCCGCGATTCTGAGTCGCAGCCGGGCGGCCCGCACATCGATTCCTGGCAATGAATCGCCAAACGCAGGGCTTTCACCCAGCAGTTTTTTCAGCTGTGCATCCTCAAGCGTTTCAACCACGCTTCGAACCACATCGCCGCTTCGCAGCTGGCTGTCCTGCAGGCTCACGCCCTGAGCTTGCAGCAGTTTCACCTGCATCTGCGGATCGGCTTTCAAATACACCCGCGAATCGGTGCTTTGCATCTGCGCGATGAACGCCTGAATCTGCTGATCGAGTTTGAAACGCCGGATGGTGTCTTCGAGCAAGGCCGGGGGACGCCGGGTATGAACGTGCATGTCGCGCAGCACTGCCTCGTCGATGCCGCTTACCGCCAGAATGCGTCCAGCCGTGACATCCGAAAACTCGGCCACCGAATGCCCCAGGCGACGAAACAGTTGCGCGCGCCGCCACTCCATGGGGCGCTCAACCTCATGCGCCCACGCTCCCGCGCCGTTGTGAGCAAGTTGTGGTTTGTAGGCATACGGCCTGTCCGGATGGCGAATGCGATAGACATCCCCGTCAGTCTCGGGCACCACTTCATAGGCTTTGCCATCCAGAAGCAGCACGCTCGCGCCCTGATGCCGATGCAAACCGAGCGCATCGGCCCGGGAGTCGGCTGGCAAGCGCACCGCACGCTCATACGCACTCAGATCGGGATTCCACAATCGTTGCTGGCCCGCCCCCAAATCAACGACTTTCAAGCGGTTGACGAAAGCGCCGGGGGCAACGGACAGCAGTTTGCCGACGGCCAGGCCGCCCAAGGCAAACGCGCCTAACTGGGCGACCGTTTCAGCAATGGACAGCAAATGCGCCGACGCTTCGATCAACTGCCCTTCGGCCCAATCAAGGATGCCGGTAAACGTGTCGTCCAGCAGTTGGTACAGGGTATAGGCCAACATCAACTCGCCCAGAAACGGCACGAACGGAATCGCCGCCAGCGCCGCGACTTCCAGCACAACGGTGGCGACTTTTTCCAGGCTGTCCCATTGTTCCCAACGCGACTTGCGGTCTTCGTCTGCGGTAGACACGGCCATGACGCGCGCGTCATTGAGGATCTGGTTCAGTCTGGATTGATACAGCCAGGTCCACAATTGCGGCCCCACGCGCTGTGTTTGCATCCTGAGGTTGGGCCGCGCATCGGGGGCTGCGGCGTTGAGCAAACTAAGCAAGGTGGCGAAAAAGGTGCCTCGTTGGTCGTGAGCGACAAATCGGGCAAAAAAACGCTGGTAATCGGTAGAGCGCAATTGCCGGGTCAGTTCGTCCACGAATTCGCGGGCGGAGGCATAGGTTTTCAGCGGGTGCTCTGGGTCATCGGGGATGTAGGCAATCACCGGTTCAACTTCGCGAGAATGTTCTGGATCCGCCGAGAACAGCACGATGCCGGTCAGCACCGTTCCCAAGAGGCTCAGTTGATACAAACGCAGCGCTTTTGCGCCAGGCATCGGTATTTTTTGCTCTGTGAGCAGGCCCGGCAACAGCATCTGTTCAGCGTGCCCAATGTCCCCTTTCATTCGCGCCAGGAGTGTCGCCACCCTGAATCGATCCTGCTGACTGGTTATGACTTTGTGTGCCAGCATCGCTCTGGCCGCAGCATCCGCAGGTAATAACAGCGCCTCAAGTTGCTGGTTATAGCGCCCTCCGATATCAAGTTGTCGGCACAGCGAGGCAAATGCCGCGACAGACAAGCGACTATTAATTTGAAGAATATCGAACTGCCCGGCCGTATCGGGCTCAGTGATAAAACATGAAGCGCTGTCAAAGTAACGCGCTGCCGTCTCCTTCATTTCGAAGTTATGCAAGGCAGCATCCAGAAGTGAAATCGTCGTCACTTCATAGCGGACCGGTAAATCTTTGGGGACATAGAGTCGCAGGTACGTTTTCCTGACATCCAGTTCTATCTCGAACTGACTTTTCAGGGCCTGAGTCAGCAACGGCTCGGCAAATGCGCGAACGTCGGCAAGGCCTTCAAACAGGCGGTCCACCCGGGTTTGCGAAACCCAACTACGTTGAGTCGCCTGCTTCAAGGCCTCATGACTGGCGGCGGATGCCGAGCGGTACCAGTCAGGAAAAACAACCCCGGCGTTTTTCAATGCCAGGCGTCTTTCGGCAGGCGCACGAATCAACCAGTCGGGAATCGACTTTATTATCAACGTTTGATGCGCGTCGGGCGGCGCGTTTGTCGAGTCTGAATCAGACATGCAAGTAACCTTTTTAAACAGTGGAAAACCACAGCTTATTTAATTACTCGCCTGACAAACGCTACATATATACCGCAACTTTATAGGTTATTCGTGCCGTTCTTGACGAATGTAAGCATTGCCGCTCATTGCTCGTCGTTATAAACGAACTTCGGCATTTCCCAGTGAAAACGAATCGCCAACAACCGCAGCAAGAAGCCACCAAACAGCGTGATGAGAATGGCCTGTTCACCGGGCAGTTGCAGATAGATGCACAGCATGTAGCACCACGCCGCCGCGAAGGAGACGCTGGCGTAGAGCTCGCGGCGGAAGATCAGCGGGATGTCGTTGCAGAAGATGTCGCGCAGGATGCCGCCGAACACCCCGGTGATCACGCCGCTGACCGAGGCCACCAGCATGCCGTGGCCCATTTCCAGCGCGGTCATGCAGCCGATCAGGGTGAACGCCACCAGACCCACGGCGTCGAGCACCAGAAACAGTGAGCGCAGGTGGCGCATCCAGCGAGCCGTGAAAACAGTGACCATGGCCGCAACCGAGGTCAGCACCAGGTATTCCGGGTGTTTGACCCAGGTCAGCGGGTAGTGACCGAGCAGCACGTCGCGCACCGAACCGCCGCCCAACGCCGTGATGCAGGCGATCAGCACCACGCCAAACCAGTCCATGCCGCGACGGCCGGCAGACAGTGCGCCGGTCATGGCTTCGGCGGTGATGGCGATCAGGTAAAGCATCAGCAACATGGTGGCGGTCCTTGCAGGAAGGCGCGCAGTCTAGCCATTTAGGTGCAGCACCAAAAGGGGGCGTTAACATGGATAAACCGCGCGACCTTCTTCGCGGGCAAACACCGCTCCCGCAGGTACAACGCAGCCCCTGTAGGAGCCAGCTTGCTGGCGATGGGGCCCTTGAGGACGCCATCGCCAGCAAGCTGGCTCCTACAGGTCCGTATTCCAGATTTAGAATTTGATGAAATGCTTGCGGTAGTGCTGCAGCTCGGCGATGGATTCGCGGATGTCGTCCAGCGCCAGGTGGGTGCTACCCTTTTTGAAGCTGTCGCGCACGTCCGGCGCCCAGCGTGCGGCCAACTCTTTCAGAGTCGAGACGTCGAGGTTGCGGTAGTGGAAGAAGCTTTCCAGGGATTTCATGTGCGTATAAAGGAAGCGGCGATCCTGGCAAATGCTGTTGCCACAGATCGGCGACTTGCCCTTCGGCACCCACTTCTCCAGGAAAGCGATGGTCTCTGCTTCCGCTTCGGCCATGCTGATGCGGCTGTCGCGCACGCGCTGGGTCAGACCCGAGCCGCCGTGTTGACGGGTGTTCCACTCGTCCATGCCGGCGAGGATCTCATCGCTGTGGTGAATCGCGATCACCGGGCCTTCGGCCAGGGTGTTCAGATCACTGTCGGTGACGATGGTGGCCATCTCGATGATGACGTCGGTATCAGGGTTCAGACCGGTCATTTCCAGGTCGATCCAGATCAGATTCTGCGGGTTTTGCATGTGTCGGCTCCTAGGCAATGCTGCGCAGTTTAGCCTAGGGAGGTGGCCGGGCGTGCTAAACTCGCGGCCGTTTTACCTAATCGCTGCATTCTTGATACGGAACACCCATGGCCAAACGCCAACTCAATCGTCGTCAAAACTGGCGCATCGAAAAGATTCAGGGCGAACGCGCTGCCCGCGCCGCCAAACGCGAGTCCTCGGCTGTCGAGGCACTTGAGGGTGGCGACCTGGGTCCGGAACAGACCGGCCTGGTGATCGCACACTTCGGTGTGCAGGTCGAAGTCGAAGCCCTCGATGGCGATTTGGCCGGCCAGGTGTTCCGCTGCCACTTGCGCGCCAACCTGCCGGCGCTGGTGACTGGCGATCAGGTAGTCTGGCGTGCCGGCAACCAGGGCATCGGGGTGATCGTGGCGCAACTGCCGCGCAAAACCGAACTCTGCCGCCCGGACAGTCGTGGCCAGCTCAAGCCGGTGGCGGCCAACGTCGACATGATCGTCATCGTCTTCGCGCCGCTGCCCGAGCCTCACGCCAATTTGATCGACCGCTATCTGGTCGCTGCGGAGCACGCCGGCATTCGGCCGCTGCTGCTGCTGAACAAATTCGACCTGATCGACGAGCAGAACGCCCCGGCGCTGAATGCCTTGCTCGCGGTTTACCGCACGCTGGGTTATCCAGTGCTGGAAGTGTCGGCGCACCACGGCAATGGCATGGAGCAACTTCAGGAGCAACTGGACGGACGCATCAGCGTATTCGTCGGCCAGTCCGGCGTCGGCAAGTCCTCGCTGGTCAACAGCCTGCTACCGGAAGTCGAAACCCGCGTCGGCCCGTTGTCCGAGCTGTCCGGCCAGGGCACTCACACCACCACGACCGCGCGGCTGTTCCACTTCCCCGGTGGCGGTGAGTTGATCGACTCCCCGGGCATCCGCGAATTCGGCCTGGGCCACGTCAGCCGTTCCGACGTCGAAGCCGGTTTCATCGAGTTCAACGACCTGATCGGCACCTGCCGCTTCCGTGACTGCAAGCACGACCGCGAACCGGGTTGCGCCTTGCTCAAGGCACTGGAAGAAGGCCGCGTGCAGCAGCAACGGATGAACAGCTATCGCTCGATTATTGCGAGTTTGCCGGAGAGCAGCTACTAGGCCGCTTCTCGCAGAAACAAAAAAAGCCGCGATCATCTCGCGGCTTTCTCATTTTCGGTGCACAGCCCTGCACATCCAAAGTGTCATGGCTGTCCTGGTGCCTGCAAATTCGACGTAGTTTGGCGACACCGGGACGAGCGCAATACCTGTAGGAGCTGGCTTGCCGGCGATTGCGTCCGTTCAGTCACGTACTTATTGCCTGACCCACCGCTATCGCCGGCAAGCCGGCTCCTACAGGGAATCGCGTTTGCTTTCGCTTCTCACCACTCATCAGGCCGAGCGTTAGCTCGCCTTCCGCTTTTGATCTGAGCGCCCCCTCGAGAGGCCGAGCGCAGGTTCTGCGCAGTGGGCAACCCGGCATGGATGCCGGGTTAGCCGCCCCCGGCCATGGATGGCCGATGGCGGCGGGCCCACGGAGCAGGACCGGAGCGAGGGCATGGCGAGCATTAGCGAGCCACCGAACGAAAGGGGCAAGAGCCTTTTGGTTACTTTGGGGCTTTTCCAAAGTGACTCGCTGTAAGAGCGAAACCATAGGCGGCCGTTACCGCAGGAATGGATATGTACACACCAAAAAACCCACGCCAGCCATAAGGCCGCCATCGCCAGCAAGCCGGCTCCTACAAGGGACCGCGCTCAAACTGAAAATGAAGTGACCTCCAAACCAAAGCAAAAAAAAGCCGACATCGCTGTCGGCTTTTTTGTGGGTCACTGCTTCGGTGGTTCGGCCGGTTTCGGTGCCGGGTCATCGAACAGATTCAAGCGCTCGCGAAGCTCATGCGCCGGCAACGGTTCTTTATCCGCCGGCAGTGCGTTCGGATCGGCCGGAACTTCACCCGGGCCGCCCTGCCCTTGCGTCGGCTCCGGAGTCGGCTCCGCGCCTTGCGAACCTTCGATGGCACGCTGGGCTTTTTTGGTCAGCACGATGATGTCGATACGGCGGTTGACCGGGTTGAGCGGGTTCTCGCGATCGAACAATGCCGAAGAGGCATAACCGACCACGCGTGCGATCTGCTGCTCCGGATAACTGCCCGCCACCAGCGCACGACGTGCAGCGTTGGCACGGTTGGCTGAAAGCTCCCAGTTGCCGAAATCACCCTGGCCACTGTAAGGCTTGGCGTCGGTGTGGCCGCTGATGCTGATCTTGTTCGGCACCGCTTTGATGGTGTCGGCCATGGCCAGCAGGATGTCTTCGAAGTACGGTTTCAGGCGCGCACTGCCGGAGTCGAACATCGGGCGGTTTTCGGCGTCCACGATCTGGATGCGCAAACCGTCCGGCGTGATCTCGAACAGAATCTGGTCCTTGAATTTCTTCAGTTGCGGATTCTCTTCGACCTTGTTCTGCAGTTCTTGCAGCAACAGTTCGAGGCGTTCCTTCTCCACCATCTCGGCCATGCCTTCGACCTGCTCGGCGTCGACGGTCACCTTGTCCGGCTGTGGCTGGGATTTCACCTCGGGGTTGAGGGTGTTTTCCGGCGCCAGGGTCGGCGTGCCGCCCAGATCGATGATGTAAGGCGTGCCACTTTCGGTAAAGCCGACCGGGTCCTTGAAGTAACCGGCGATGGCGAGCTTCTGTTCCGGTGTCGCAGTGGACAGCAGCCACAACACCAGGAAGAACGCCATCATCGCCGTCGCGAAGTCGGCGAAGGCGATTTTCCAGGCGCCCCCGTGATGCCCGCCGGCGATGCGCTTGACGCGCTTGATAATAATCGGCTGATTATTTTCCATAACTTAGCGACCGCGAACCGCTTGTTCCAGCTCAGCGAAGCTAGGACGGTGCGCCGGGTACAGAACCTTGCGTCCGAACTCTACCGCCAGCGATGGCGGCATGCCGGAAGCCGAAGCCACCAGCGAGGCCTTGATGGCTTCGTAGACGTTCAGTTCTTCCTTGGCATCGTGGGCCAGGGAGTGGGCCAGCGGACCGAAGAAACCGTACGCCGCGAGAATACCGAAGAAGGTACCGACCAGTGCCGCACCCACGTGCAGACCGATGGATTTCTGGTCGCCTTCGCCCAGAGACGCCATGGTCACCACGATACCCAATACCGCCGCGACGATACCGAAACCTGGCATGGCGTCGGCGATGCCGTTCACCGCGTGGGACGGGTGCTCGAGGTCTTCCTTGAGGTTGTAGAGTTCCATGTCGAACAGGCCTTCCAGCTCATGGGGAGCCATGTTGCCGGAGGACATGATGCGCAGGTAATCGCAGATGAACGCGGTCATGCGCTCGTCTTTGAGCACTGACGGGTACTTGGCGAAGATCGGGCTCGCGGCGGCATCTTCGATGTCGCCTTCGATGGCCATCATGCCTTCGCGGCGACTCTTGTTGAGGATCTCGTAGATCAGCCCCAACACTTCAAGATAGTAGCCGTGGTTGAAGCGCGATCCGAACATGCTCAAGGACTTCTTGAGCACGTGCAGGGTCATGTAACCGGGGTTGGCCTGGAGGAATGCACCAAGGGCCGCGCCACCGATGATCATCACCTCGAAGGGTTGAATCAGGGCGGCAATCTTGCCGTGGGAAAGCACGTATCCGCCGAGCACGCTCGCGAATACGACGATGATGCCGATTATTTTAGCCATAGGTAGGAGAGCACTTACTGAGTCGGGTTCAAGGTCATATTCGGAAGTTAAAAAATCTCTTCTTCTACTTATCGGCAAAACTGCGCCAGACTATAGCCAGTTCAGGCGAAAAGCCAATTTGGCCCACTTAGGGCATAGGTAATGCAGACGATGATCGCGTCCAACCATGGCTAACGAAACGAACGTTCCAACTCCAAAACCAAACACTCTCCAAGGCTGGGTAAAGCTTCTGGACGGCGTGCACCTGCCCGTTCCGCAAGGCAGTCATGACCGGGTCTGCAAGGCCATCGGCGACAACCGCAGCTCGTTGCGCGATATCGCCGAGCTGATGCAGGACAGCCCCGCCCTGGCCTTGAGCGTGATTCGTGAAGCCAACCGGCACACCCACGGCAGCATGACCGAGCCTGCGGAAAACCTTGAGGTGGCGATCAATCGCCTCGGTTTGAAGCGCACCGAAGAACTGCTCGCACGGCTGCCCGCGATGCCGGAATCGGACATTCCCGTGGCCCTGCGTCAGTTGCAGATGATCAGCCAGCACGCGACGCAACAGGCCAACGGCTTTTTCGCCGCTCGCCTGGCGCGGCTGTGGCAGGACATCCACTGGGGCAGCCTGCTGTTTTTATCGCCGCTGTGGCCATTGGCGTTGACCCATCCGCAATTGCTCGAAGAATGGGAGCTGCGGGTCATCCATAAGGGCGAGTCCGCACGTAAAGTCGAGAAACAATTATTCGGCGTACGCCTGCTGGAAATCGGTCAGGCACTGGTGGAAATCTGGCACCTGCCGAACTGGGTGCAGCAGGGTTACAAGCTGTTACTCAATGAGCAACGGGAACTGGTGAAAGTCCTGTGCATCGCGCGCGACAGCGATCATCCATTGCGCCAGCAGAACCGTCTCGATGACGATCCGACGTTGCGCCGCTGGCTCAATCAGCCGGCCAACACGGTGTTGCTGGCCAACGGTCTGGCGCTGTCGGCACAGCACGCCTGGGACTGTCCGCACAGTGAACGCTGGCAGTACCTGACCAGTCTTTACCTGCAAATGCCGATGGACGAGGTGCAGCAGCAACTTCACCAGCAGGCCGCCAACAGTGCGCGCCAGCACGCCATGCCGGACCTCTGGCACCCCGCCGTCGCGCTGCTCTGGCCGCAGGGCATGAACCGTGTGCACGCTGGTTTGCTGCCGGCCCCGGCGCCGACCGCCGAGGACCTGGCCAAGTGGCGCAAACAATGCGCCGAGCTGCTGGTGGAGCCGAGTCGTTTCACCAATGCCATGCACTTGACCAACTCGGCCCGCGATGCACTGGTTGCATGTGGCATGCGCCGGGTGATGATCCTGATGGCCGACCGCACGCACGCCAATTTGCGCGTGCACCAGATTGCCGGGTTGCCGAAAGAAACGGCTGGCCTGAATTTCGTGGTCAGCCAAAGCACCGTGCTGCAACGCCTGCTCTCGCAGCAAGCCCAGGTACGCCTGACCCCGGCCAACAACGCACAATTTTCGGCGCTGCTGCCGGCCAGCCTGCGCTCGCAGTTCGGCGGCGAACACCTGCTGTTGCGCTCGCTGGTCAACAACGGCCGCGTGATCATGATCGTGGTGGCGGACCAGGGCGGCGGGCCGTTCTCCGAAATTACCGTGCAAGCCTTTGGCAAAACGGCGCAGTGCATCGAGAAAGCCCTGCACACCTTTAGCCATCGCGGCCAATGACCCGCTACAATCCTCCCCTTTGTGCTCTGGAGACCTCACATGTCTGACTTCTCTGGCTTGCCGCTGGTGATCGAACCGAGCGACTTGCTCTCTCGCCTCGACGCCCGCGATCTGATTCTGGTGGACCTGACCAGCAGCGCCCGCTATGCCGAAGGGCATATTCCCGGCGCGCGCTTTGTCGATCCGAAACGCACGCAACTCGGCCAGCCACCGGCGCCGGGCCTGATGCCGCCGCAAGCGGCTCTCGAAGCGTTGTTCGGTGAACTGGGCCACAACCCCGATGCGGTCTACGTCGTGTATGACGACGAAGGCGGCGGTTGGGCCGGGCGTTTTATCTGGCTGCTGGATGTCATCGGCCACCACAAGTATCACTATGTCGACGGCGGTCTGACGGCGTGGCTGGCGGAAGGCTCGCCCATGTCGATCCAGATCCCGCCTGCGGTCGGCGGCCCGGTTGCGTTGACCCTGCACGACGAACCCACCGCCACCCGCGAATACCTGCAAAGCCGTCTCGGCGCCGCCGACCTGGCGATCTGGGATGCGCGCGGGCCGCTGGAGTACTCCGGCGAGAAAGTCCTGGCTGCCAAGGGCGGACACATCCCCGGCGCGGTCAACTTCGAGTGGACCGCAGGCATGGACCGGGCGCGCAACCTGCGCATCCGCACGGACATGCCGCAGATCCTCGAACAACTCGGGATCAGCAAAGACAAAGAAGTGATTACCCACTGCCAGACTCACCACCGTTCTGGCTTCACCTATCTGGTGGCCAAGTCCCTCGGTTATCCGCGGGTCAAAGGCTACGCCGGCTCCTGGGGCGAATGGGGTAACCATCCCGATACGCCTGTAGAGATTTAAGGTTTTTAAGGACAGTTAATGAATAAGCGTTTGTTTATCCTCAGCCAATACCTGCTGCCCCACCACTTGCTCTCGCGACTGGCCGGCTGCATCGCCGAATGCCGTGTGCGCTGGTTCAAGAATGCGTTCACCGCGTGGTTCGCCAAGCGTTATCAGGTGGACATGTCCCAGGCCCTGGTCGAAGACCTGACGGCTTACGAGCATTTCAACGCGTTCTTCACCCGCGCCTTGAAAGACGGCGCTCGTCCGCTGGACGAAACCCCGGGCGCCATCCTCAGCCCGGCCGACGGCGCGGTCAGCCAGCTCGGCCCGATCGAGCACGGTCGCGTGTTCCAGGCCAAGGGCCACAGCTTCAGCGTGCTGGAACTGCTGGGCGGTGACGCAGCCAACGCCGCGCCGTTCATGGGCGGTGATTTCGCGACGATTTACCTGTCGCCGAAGGACTACCACCGCGTGCACATGCCGCTGGCCGGCACGCTGCGCGAGATGGTCTACATTCCGGGGCGGATTTTCTCGGTTAACCAGACCACTGCGGAAAACGTTCCGGAGCTGTTCGCCCGCAACGAGCGTGTGGCGTGCATTTTCGACACCGAGCGCGGGCCGATGGCCGTGGTGCTGGTGGGCGCGATGATCGTGGCGTCGATCGAAACCGTGTGGGCTGGTCTGGTAACTCCACCGAAACGCGAGCTGAAAACCTTCCGCTACGACGAAGCTGCCCGTGCGCCGATCCACCTGGAGAAAGGTGCGGAACTGGGTCGTTTCAAACTGGGTTCGACGGCTGTTGTGCTGTTCGGCCCGGATCAAGTGCAATGGGCTGAAGAACTGGCGGCCGGTTCGCCGGTGCAGATGGGCCAGGGCATGGGCCTGCCGAAAGCCTGATCCCCCTCGATCACCTGTAGGAGCGAGCGTGCTCGCGATGGTCGTCAACGATAACGCGGCAAATCTGACACTCCGCGTCGTTCTCGAGTTTTTCGCGAGCAAGCTCGCTCCTACAGAGGGGCAATTGCAATGCCCGTCCCGGGGGCATCGCTGCTAAAGTCTGGTCATTCACTGCCCATTTCCCGGTTGGAGTTTGTCCACGGCATGAATGAAACCAGTCCCCACCTTCTGCTACGCGCCCCACGGCACCGCCGACGCGTTGCTGCCCTACGAAGAAATCGAATACCCGCAACTGCGCAATGATGACAATCACGAAGCCCGCGACCGCAACCGCCACTTTTCGACGTACGTCCTACCTGTGATCAATCACAGCCCGGGGGGTTATTGCCTGGCCTGGCCTGACGCAGTGCCTGCCGAGCTACAGGCTGGCGAGATGGTCGGCATCGAGGACACCGCGGACGCAGGCTGGAGCATTGCGGTGGTGCGCTGGATCCGTCAGGTTCGCGGCGGCGGCACGCAGATGGGCATCGAGCAAGTCGCGCCATACGCCGAACCTTGTGGCCTGCAACTGGTGCGCACCCGGGACGACCACAGCCACTACCTGCGCGGCTTGTTGCTGCCGGCCATCAGCGCGATAGATTTACCGGCCACCCTGCTCGCTCCGCGCCTGCCGTTCCAGGAAGGCCACAAAGTGCTGATCAACACCAACGGCGAGGAGCGCCGGGCCGGACTGGATCGGCGAGTGTCGAGCACCAACAGCTTCAATCAGTTTGCGTATCGTTCGCTGGAGACCGCCAGAAACGACAACGCCGCGGAGAGCGGCGTGGTTGGTGTCGAGGAAGAGTTTGATTCGTTGTGGCAGACGCTTTGATTGAATCTGTAAGACCGTGTCGCCCCCATCGCGAGCAGGCTCGCTCCCACAGGAGAACGCACTCTTAATGTGGGAGTGAGCCTGCTCGCGATGAGGCCCTATCAGTCAATACAAGACTCAGAGCTGCCCGTCACGATCCCGAAAGCCCAGCAGATACAGCACGCCATCCAGCCCCAACGTGGAGATCGCCTGCTTCGCCGATTGCTTGACCAGCGGCTTGGCGCGGAATGCCACGCCCAACCCGGCAATCGCCAGCATCGGCAAATCGTTGGCGCCGTCTCCGACCGCAATGGTCTGCTCCAGACGCAAGCCTTCCTTGTGCGCCAGCTCCTTCAGCAGATCCGCCTTGCGCTGCGCATCGACAATCGGCTCAACCGCCACGCCGGTGACCTTGCCATCGACCACTTCCAGCTCGTTGGCGAACACGTAGTCAATGCCCAGCTTAGCCTGCAATTGCTTGGCGAAGTAGGTGAAGCCGCCCGACAGAATCGCAGTCTTGTAGCCCAGACGCTTGAGTTCGGCGAACAGGGTTTCGGCGCCTTCGGTCAGGCGCAGCGAGGCACCGATCGAATCCAGCACGCTGACATCCAGCCCTTTGAGCAACGCCAGGCGTTCCTTGAAGCTGGCACGGAAATCCAGCTCGCCGGCCATCGCCCGCTCAGTAATCTCCGAAACCTGATCGCCCACACCGGCCGCCTTGGCCAGTTCGTCGATGACTTCGGCTTCGATCAGCGTCGAGTCCATGTCAAACACCGCCAGACGACGGTTGCGGCGGAACAGCGAATCTTCCTGGAAGGCGATGTCGACGTTCAATTCCTGGGCGACGCTGAGGAACTCGGCCCGCAACGCTTGCGGATCCGCCGCTTCGCCACGCACGGAAAACTCGATGCAGCCCTTGCCTTTATCGGCCGGGGTATCCAGCGGCATGCGCCCGGACAGGCGATCGATGTGGTCGATGTTCAGGCCATATTTGGCGGTGATCGAACTCACGGCCTGCAATTGCCCGGCAGTCACTTTGCGGGTCAATAGCGTCACGATGTGGCGTTTTTTGCCCTGATTACCGACCCATTGCTGGTAATCCTCTTCGGACACAGGCGTGAAACGCACCTGTTGGTCAAGCTCATAGCCCTTGAACAGGATGTCCTTGAGCACCGACTTGCCTTGCTCGGTGTCAGGAATTTCAACCAGGATGCCGAACGACAAGGTGTCGTGGATCACCGCCTGACCAATGTCGAGAATGTTCACACCACCCTGGGCCAGAACGCCGGTAATGGCCGCGGTGAGACCCGGACGGTCCTCACCAGTGATGTTTATCAGGACGATTTCGCGCAAGGCGCACCCCCGCAGGTGGAAAAAAACCGCATTCTACCCACTTTCAGTGACCATCGGGCACCGTGAGCGCTTTGCCGGTCTAGGGCCTGTCGCTATACTGCGCGTCAACTTCACGGACAAAAGAGCCGAGCTCAAGTGAACCGGCCCACGCCAGTTAAAACCGATAACTTCTTTCTGCTGATCTTCCGTGCACTGCGCCACCGCCGTGTACCGATTGCATTGCGCATCGCCAGCCATAACGTGATCCTGGTCGCTCTGGCCCTGGTGATCTACGCCTGCGTGATGGGTTTGCAGTTCAAGCAGGCCATGCACGAGCAGGCAGATGCGCTGGGCGAAAGCCTGACCACGCAGACCGCCACGTCCGCCACTGAGCTGTTGGTGTCCAACGACATCCTCAGCCTCAACGTGCTGCTCAACAACCTGACCAAGAACAAGCTGGTGGCCCACGCCGCCATTTATAGCGTGGATAACCGCATCCTCGCCGAAGCCGGTCAGCGCCCCAAGCACGGCCTGCTGGGCGAAGCCGAGGGCATGTACCAGAGCAAGATCACCTTCCAGGACGTGACCGCCGGGCAACTGCGCATCAGCCTGGACATGGATCAATTCCAGCAGCCGATGACCATCAGCCTGCAAAGCATGGGCATCTTGAGTGCAATTCTGTTGGCACTGTCGCTGGCCTTGAGCCTGCGCCTGGGTCGGCACATCTCCACGCCGCTGCTGCAATTGCGCGTGTGGCTGCGCAACATCGACGAATACACCCCGGCCACCGACCGTCAGGATGAAATCGGCGACCTGGCTCGCCAGCTGCACGCCAACTTCGCGCCGGAACCGTCCGAGCCTGAGCCCGCACCGGAACCTGAGTTCGACGACGTCGATTACGACGATGACGCCGAGCCGTCCTTCGAAGTGCGCAACCTGCGCGACCCGAGTTTCGACGAGACCAAGCCTGTCGCTAGCCTCAAACCTGCGCCACGGCACATCGTCAGCACCGTCGAAGACGAAGATGACGACGATGCGTTTGCCGATTTGCGTGACGAATCGACAGCCGCGAAACCAGTAGTCAGAGCGCCGGTATCGAACGTGCCGCAACACAGCGCAGTGCTGGCCGTGCAACTCGGCGCCCAGGATCAATTGCGCCGCCTGCCACGGGCGCGTCTGGAAGAACTGCTCAAACGTTATCGCGATTGCCTCGATCAGGCGGCCTCGCTCTATGAGGGCGAGCTGCACAGCCTGAACGATGGCAGCACGCTGATGGTGTTCCACACCGAGGACAGCGGCGACGACTACCTGACCAACGCCATCTGCTGCGGCGAGTTGCTGCGAGCCCTGGGCCATCAGTTGCAGATCGAAGTCGCCGACAGCGGCATCACCCTGCAATTGCAGCTGGGCGTGACCTTGGGTGATGAGCTGTTCGGTCTGAGCCAGATCGACCTGTTGCTGACCGAAACCGCCCAGGACGCCCTGGCCCTGTCGCAACACAGCCGCAATCTGCTGCTGGTGGAGCGCAAGATCAGTGACGACGCGCTGATTCGCCAGCGTGCGCGAATCCGCCCGATTGCCAGCCCTGAGGGTGCGTGCTGCGTGGAGCGGTTGATGGAGCCTTATCCGTCGATGCTGGAGCGGCAGTTGGCGCGGATGCATGAGCGTCGGGCGTAAGCCTTAGCCCCGCAGTGAAAAAACCCGCAGACAAGTGATTGTCTGCGGGTTTTTTTGTTGCCTGTTCCGCCGCTTTCGCGGGCAAGCCTCGCTCCTACAGGTTTCGAGTGGTTCGCGCGATTTGTGTACGAAGCAATACCTGTAGGAGCGAGGCTTGCCCGCGAAGAGGTCGGAACAGGCGATGGAGATTCCAACCCGCAAAAACAACAAAGCCCGCATCTCTGCGGGCTCTGTTTGAAATCTATCCAGGCCTTAGAACCTGAACACTTCCATATCCGTACGGATCGGTGCAGCCATCGGGATCTTCGGCTGTTTCTCTTGCTCTGTCGCCGGAGCCACAGGCTTGGCCGCCGGTTTTTTTGGCGCTTCTGCAATCGGTGGCTGATTGGCCAATGGCTTGAGCGCGATAGACAGCTGTTCGGCGAGTTTCTGCAACAACACCCCCTGAGCCTGAACCTGCGCCGCCGTACCGCCCGCGTGCTGTTCTTGCAGATGAACGATGCGGTTATCGCGAACCTGCCCGCGACGGTCGATCAAACGCCATTGAGCATCGAGGATCGCCGGTTGCGACTCGCCCGAGTCCAGGCGCGTGATGGTCAGCAGTACCTGAACATCCGGCGTGAAGCCTACGCTCGCCGGCGCCAGCACCACACGCTGACTGTCCAGATGACCCGCTACCTGACGCAGCAACAGTTGATCGATGTCGGAAGAAAGGCTGCCGGCCCAACGACCATCGGTCGAGGCCTGAAGGCTGCCATCCGGCTGACGCTGCAACAGCGTTTCACGCTGCAGGTAATCGGCAACCGTTACCGGGCCGAGCAATACCGCCATACCCGCGCTTTGCGCAGGCTGAGCCGGACTTCCGCTGTCCAGCTGATACAGCGACACCGGTTGGTGAACGCTGCAACCCGCCAGGCCAAGAACGCCGGCGAGCATCAAAATAAAAGGAAGGCGCAGAGCAGTCATCGTCCCATCCAGGTGGTTGCCACAAGGCACACCACAGTGAAAATACTCAATAAATATGAAGAACGCTCGGCCACGCCGGCGCTTGGAAAGGCCATATCATCCGTGAATATGCGTTCCGACTCCAGCGGCAAAGCGTCGATCTACGCGTTAAATCGTAGATCGAGCGCTCTAGCGCGGTTAATTGAGGTTTTCGACGAGCAGCGCATCTACCCTCTGGAAGCCCCGTGGAAGTTTGTTGCCACGACGTCCACGCTCACCTTTGTAGTGTTCGAGGTCGTCCGCTTTCAGTGACAAAGTACGCTTTCCGGCCTGCAGCACCAAGGTGGCTCCATCCGGCAGCACAGCGATGTCCGTGACATATTCTTCGCGACTGGCCACACGCTCACCGGAAATCCCGATGATCTTGTTGCCTTTGCCCTTACCTAATTGTGGCAGATCGCTGATTTTGAAGATCAGCAAGCGACCTTCGGTGGTCACCGACGCCAGCCAGTTGTTCTCACGATCCGCCACTGGACGCGGCAAAATCACTTTCGAGTTGTTCGGCAAGCTCAGCAGCGCCTTGCCCGCCTTGTTCTTGGCCTGGAAGTCCTCGCCCTTGACCACGAAACCGTAACCGGCATCGGAGGCGATCACGTACAGCGAATCGTCTTCCGGCATCAGCACGCATTCGAACGTCGCGCCTGGCGGCGGTGTCAGACGACCGGTCAACGGTTCGCCCTGACCACGGGCCGAAGGCAAGGTGTGCGAGGCCACCGAATAGCTGCGACCGGTGGAGTCGATGAACACCGCAAACTGGTTGGAGCGCCCGGCCGCCAAGGCCTTGAAACCGTCCCCGGCCTTATAGGAAAGCCCGGTGGCGTCAATTTCGTGCCCTTTGGCGGAGCGGACCCAGCCTTTTTCCGACAGCACGACGGACACTTTCTCGTTCGGCAGCAGATCGTGCTCGGTCAAGGCCTTGGCCTCGGCGCGCTCGACGATTGGCGAACGACGGTCGTCGCCGTAGGTTTCGGCGTCTTTGATCAGCTCGGTGCGCACCAGTTTTTTCAGCTTGGCTTCGCTGCCCAGCAGGGCTTGCAGCTTGGCTTGTTCCTTGAGCAGTTCATCCTGCTCGGAGCGCAGCTTCATTTCTTCCAGTCGCGCCAACTGACGCAAACGGGTGTCGAGAATGTACTCGGCCTGGATTTCGCTCAGGGCGAAACGCGCGATCAGGGCGGCTTTCGGATGCTCCTCGGTGCGGATGATGTGAATCACTTCATCCAGGTTGAGGTAGGCAATCAACAAACCGTCCAACAGGTGCAGGCGACGCTCAACCTTGTCGAGGCGGAATTGCAGGCGACGACGCACGGTTTGAACGCGGAACTCCAGCCATTCAACCAGCAACGCACGCAGGTTCTTCAGCTGCGGCTTGCCATCCAGGCCGATGATGTTGATGTTGACCCGGTAGCTCGACTCCAGCTCGGTGCTGGCGAACAGGTGCTGCATCAGCGCGTCGTGGTCGAAGTTTTTCCGTGCGCCGGGAATGATCACGATCCGGCACGGGTTCTCGTGGTCGGATTCGTCACGCAGGTCAGCGATCTGCGGGGCCTTGGACGGTTTGGCCTGCATCATCGCCGCGATCTGTTCCAGCACCTTGGCGCCAGACACCTGATGCGGCAGCGCGGTGACGATGATGTCGCCGTCTTCGATGTGGTACACAGCGCGCATGCGCACCGAGCCCTTGCCGGTTTCGTACATTTTCAGCAGGTCGGCGCGCGGGGTGATGATTTCCGCTTCGGTCGGGTAATCCGGGCCCTGAATGTGTTCGCAGAGCTGTTCGACCGTGGCTTTTGGCTCATCGAGCAAACGCACGCAGGCGGTCGCGACTTCGCGCAGGTTGTGCGGCGGGACGTCGGTGGCCATGCCCACGGCGATGCCGGTGGTGCCGTTGAGCAGGATGTTCGGCAAACGTGCCGGCAACACCAATGGCTCGTCGAGTGTGCCGTCGAAGTTCGGGCCCCAGTCCGCAGTGCCCTGGCCCAGTTCGCTGAGCAGCACTTCGGAATAACGCGACAACCGCGCTTCGGTGTATCGCATGGCGGCGAAGGACTTGGGATCATCCGGCGCACCCCAGTTACCCTGGCCGTCGACCAGCGTATAGCGGTAGCTGAACGGCTGGGCCATCAAGACCATGGCTTCATAGCAGGCCGAATCGCCGTGCGGGTGGAATTTACCGAGCACGTCACCGACGGTACGCGCCGACTTCTTGTGCTTGGAATCGGCGTCCAGCCCCAACTCGCTCATCGCGTAGACGATGCGGCGCTGTACCGGTTTCAGGCCGTCGCCGATATGCGGCAAGGCACGGTCCATGATCACGTACATGGAGTAGTTGAGGTAGGCATTTTCGGTGAAGTCAGCCAGTGACCGGCGCTCTACACCGTCCAGGCTGAGATCAAGGGAGTCGCTCATGCGGGCCTCATCGGTTCGTTGTCTGGCGCAGCAGCATGGTGCCACCGCGCTGGGTAAATTCAAGTTTGTTCAGCGCGCTCATACCGAGCAGCACTTGCTTGCCATCCAGGCCTGGCACGACGATGGCGCGCACATCACGCAGCACAATGTCGCCCAGTTTCAGCCGGTCGACACGGGTTCGATAACCCTCGGTGCGACCGTTGGCGGTGCTCAGGGTCACCCCGAAGCCTTGTTCAAGTTTCAGCCGTTCGGCCATTTCTGCCGGGATCGCCACATCGGTCGCCCCGGTATCCAGCATGAAATCCACCGACTGACCGTTGATCTGGCCGCTGGCGACGAAGTGCCCCTGGGTGTTGCTGGCCAGTTTCACTTCGATAAAACCTTCGCCCTGTTCCGAGCTGACGACGACGTTGGGATTTTGCTGGCGCTCCTCCCATTGGCCGAAAAACCGTGTCGCCAGAAATAGCGCTGCGCACCAGGCCAGCACCATGAACACCCGACCGGCGCGTTTGCCTGGTGTTTGCGGCGTCATGGCTTGGCACTCCAGCCACCTTCCGGCGCGGCAAAGCGCCAGACGATCGGGCGATACTCGCCATCAGCACGGGCACCGTCGTTGTTATCAATGCCGACCCAGGCGCCATCGGCGTCGACGATCAGTGCTTCCGTCAGGCCATAGCCCTGTGGATAACGACGGTTCTCCTGCAATGCCTCGTCGGCAAACGACCAGCAACGCTCGACTTTGGCCGTCACCGCGTCACGGCGGCAAATCTCGAACGCGTTGCGCTCAAGAGTGAACAGTTTGCCGTTGAACAACGACAGATCGGCAAAATCCCGCGACACCGCTCTGGCCTTGGGAAATTTCGCCGGCTGCATTTCCATCCCGGCTTCGCTCAGCAGCACGCAGCCGCCGTCGCAATCCCAGACCGTTTGCTGACGCTTGATCAACAGCAGTCCTCGGCGCTCACGCTCGGCGGCCAACCATAACTGGTCGCCCTCCGGATTGATCGCCAGACCCTCGAACAATGCATTGAAGTGCAACAACATACCGCTGGCCCGCGCCTCGCGAACCAGCATCGGCGAAATCTTCAGCCAGGACGTCGGCCCAACGGGCGGGACTTGCAGAATCGCCGCATGGGACTCGCTGACGATGTAGCGATTGCCGGCGCTGTCGCAGGTGATGCCTTCGAAATCCAGGTCCCCGCCGCGCGCGAAGGACGCCACCCAGGTCCGCGAACGCAAACCCCAGGGTAAATCGCTGTCCGGCACTGGCGGTACACCGATGCGCACGGTTTCAGCCTGCCAGACCGTGTCGCCGGTTTCGAGTCGGTAGATCTGATCGTCGTCACGATCGGAAACGGCCCACAGATTCTTGCCACACTGGGCCAGCCCCGACAGGTTGCCGCCGCGCATGCCCTCGACGGGATGCTCGGACAACAGGCGCAACTCCGGTGCCGGCTCGGCAAACGCCGAAGCCGAGGTCAGAAGTAACGCACACGCCAGGGCAAAGCCAACCCGCATCAGCCAAGAACCTCGGCCAGGTTGCCTTTGGATTCCAGCCAGGATTTACGATCACCGGCGCGTTTCTTCGCCAGCAACATGTCCATCATTTCCGAGGTCGCTTCGAAATCTTCCAGGGTCAGCTGCACCAAACGCCGGGTGTTCGGGTCCATGGTGGTTTCGCGCAGTTGCGGCGGGTTCATTTCACCCAGGCCTTTGAATCGGGTGACCTGTGGTTTGCCGCGCTTCTTCTCGGCCACCAGACGGTCGAGAATGCCGTCACGCTCAGCTTCGTCGAGGGCGTAGTAGATTTCTTTGCCCAAATCGATTCGGTACAGCGGCGGCATCGCGACGTAGACGTGACCGGCATCCACCAACGGGCGGAAATGCTGGACGAACAGCGCGCACAGCAACGTGGCGATGTGCAGACCGTCGGAGTCGGCGTCGGCGAGGATGCAGATCTTGCCGTAACGCAGCTGGCTCATGTCCGCCGCGCCCGGATCGACACCAATGGCCACGGCGATGTTGTGCACTTCCTGGCTGGCCAGCACTTCACTGCCGTCGACTTCCCAGGTGTTCAGGATCTTGCCGCGCAACGGCAGGATCGCTTGAAACTCTTTGTCCCGCGCTTGCTTGGCGGAACCGCCGGCGGAGTCACCTTCCACCAGGAACAGCTCGGAACGCATCGGGTCCTGCCCGGCGCAGTCGGCGAGCTTGCCTGGCAGTGCCGGGCCTTGGGTGATGCGCTTGCGCTCGACCTTTTTGCTGGCCTTCAGACGACGGCCGGCGTTGTTGATCGCCAGCTCCGCCAGGAGCATGCCGGTTTCCGGGTGAGCGTTGAGCCACAGGCTGAACGCGTCCTTGACCACGCCGGACACGAACGCCGCCGCCTCGCGGGACGACAGACGTTCCTTGGTCTGGCCGGAGAATTGCGGCTCCTGCATTTTCATCGACAGAACGAAGGCGATGCGCTCCCAGACGTCTTCCGGCGCCAGCTTCACGCCGCGTGGAAGCAGGCTGCGGAATTCGCAGAACTCGCGCATCGCATCGAGCAAGCCCTGACGCAAACCGTTGACGTGCGTACCGCCCTGGGCCGTCGGGATCAGGTTGACGTAGCTTTCCTGCACGCTGTCGCCACCTTCCGGCAACCACAGCAGCGCCCAGTCGACCGCTTCTTTGTTACCGGCCAGGCTGCCGCAGAACGGCTCGTCCGGCAGGCGTTCGAATTCGCTGACCGCGTCCACCAGGTAGGAGCGCAGGCCGTCTTCGTAATGCCATTCGACTTTCTCGCCGGTGGCCTTGTCTTCAAAACTGACCAGCAGCCCCGGGCACAGAACGGCCTTGGCCTTGAGCACGTGCTTGAGGCGGCTGATGGAGAATTTCGGTGAGTCGAAGTACTTCGGGTCTGGCGCGAAGAATACGCTGGTGCCGGTGTTGCGCTTGCCAACGGTGCCGACCACTTCCAGCTCGGTCTTCTTGTAACCGTCGGCGAAGGTCATCTGGTATTCGTTGCCGTCGCGCTTCACGCGCACCCGGACCTCGGTCGACAAGGCGTTGACCACCGAAATACCCACCCCGTGCAAACCGCCGGAGAACTGGTAGTTCTTGTTGGAAAACTTGCCACCCGCATGAAGCTTGGTGAGGATCAGTTCGACGCCCGACACACCTTCTTCCGGGTGAATGTCCACCGGCATGCCACGGCCGTCATCGCTGACTTCCAGGGAGTGATCGGCGTGCAGGATGACCTGCACCGACGTCGCATGCCCGGCCAAGGCTTCGTCGACGCTGTTGTCGATGACTTCCTGGGCGAGGTGGTTCGGCCGACTGGTGTCGGTGTACATGCCGGGGCGTTTGCGCACCGGGTCGAGGCCCGAGAGGACTTCGATGGCGTCTGCGTTATAAGAGCTAGCGCTGGGAGTGGCCATGGGGTCTCGTCGTCAAATGTTCTATTAAATAGAGGCGATGACTCACAGTGCTGTGAAATCAATCGCCTGATACAAATCTGCGCCGATGCCGGCAAAACTCAGCATTGCCGGCAATTGCCCGGCAAAACCCTGGAAACTATGGTCGCCGCCGGCCTGGATGCGCAAGGCACAGGCCCGGTAATACTGCTGGGCGAGACGATAATCCAGCGTTTCGTCGCCCGTCTGCAACCATACCTGATACCGCTGCGGGTCCTGGGGTGCCGGCACTTCCAGTTCGGCCAGGGCCGTCACATGGTCGTGGGTCAATTCCCAGGCCTCATCGGTATACAGGTTTTTCTGCGTCCCCAGATACCCGTCGAACATCCGGTGCGGACTGACGGCGGGGTTGATCAACAGGGCTTTCAAGCCATGGCGCTCGGCCAGGTGAGTCGCATAGTAGCCGCCGAGTGAGCTGCCGACCAGCAGTGGCCGGCCAAGCTCTGAAATTGCCTGCTCGAGCTGACCGATGGCCTCGCGCGGATGGTGATGCAGGGCCGGAACGCGCAGGTGATCGCTCAAACCCAGACGCTCCATCACTTCGATCAACTGAGTGGCCTTTTTTGACGAAGGCGCACTGTTGAAACCGTGGATATAAAGGATCGAACCGGACATTTGAACTCCCTGTGCGTCGGGTAAAGAAGGCGGAGTTTACAGGGTGTCGGGGGAATCGGGGATATCCGTGGAATTCATGTCGTCTGAGTGGACGCCATCGCCAGCAGGCTGGCTCCCACAGGGATTTGTGCACGACGCGGATTCATTGTGGGAGCCAGCCTGCTGGCGATGGCAGCTCCGCAGATATTCAGTAGCCGTTGGAACCGTAGTCGACCTGAAAGTCGAACCCGGTCACGCGCTCTACGCCGGTTTCGAGCCGACCATCGGGCAACAACCGCAACCACCGATACCCTGGCGCCTGCTCGCCAACCTTGAAATCCTCACTGCCCGGCTCGAACTGAATGCAGGTCGAGGGCGAGGCAATCAGGCGCACGTCGTTACGCACTTGATCGATTTCCTGATGCACATGCCCCCAAAGCACCGCACGTACTTGCGGGAACCGGTCCAGCACGGCAAACAGTGCTTCAGGATTGCGCAACCCAATCGGCTCCATCCACGCACACCCGATCGACACCGGATGATGGTGGAAGCACACCAGATGATGGCGCTCCGGCGCCTCGCTCAGCGAGCGCGCCAGCAACTGCAATTGTTCATCCTGCAAATACCCCGGCACCGACCCCGGCACCGCCGAGTCGAGCAACGTGACGCGCCAGTTGCCGACATCCACCACCGGCTCCAGCAGCGCGCTGTGCACAGCGGCTGCGGCCATAATCTGCGGTTCGTCGTGATTGCCGGGAATCCAGCGCGCCGGCGCATCGAGTTGCCGGGTCAGGTCGCGAAACTGCTGATACGACTCCAGCGTCCCGTCCTGGGAAAGATCGCCGCTGGCAATGATCAGATCGATCTGCGGCTGTTGCTGCCTGACCAGCTCGATGACCTTTTGCAGGCTGTCACGTGTATTCATGCCCAGCAACGTGCCGTCCGCTTCGGCAAACAGATGGCTGTCGGACAGTTGCACCAGCAACGCCGAATCGGCGGGGGTCAAAGTGGATACGCTCGGCAAGGCGTTCTCCCAGGGCTAAACACGGGATAAGTGGAATGCCGCGATTATGCTGGGGGACGAACGAAAGAGGAAATCCGAGAAGCTGACGCAGTTCACATCTAGCGAGCTCAACGCACAACAGCGTATTCGTGCCCACACGCCAGGCAATGGCTCAGCCATTCACCCAGGAACATGTTCAGCTGCGCCTTTTCGTCCGGCTGGTGCATCGAGGCGTTCGGGTAAGGATAGATCCCGCGAAAGCGTCGCGCATGTTCGGCGCTGACCACTTCGGCCATGCAGGCGTCGTGATAGACCTGCACTTCCAGTTGTGGCACCGGCAGCCACGGCAGGCTGTGTTCCTGACGCACTTGCAGGGTCGTTGTGTATGGACAGACCTGCAGCACTTCAAGGGCCAGCACGCCGAGCATCTGCTCGCCGTGGGTCACGGCAATGCGCCGCGCCGCCGGTTCGTTGCGCATGTCCGGCAGCAGTCGCATCAGGCGCGCGTAGTTGGCCTCGCAAGAGGCTTGCAGCCCCACGAGGTCCACCCGGTAGCGATCGCGCAACTTGTTTACGACCATAACCCCCTCACTTCAGCGCGGTTCAAAGCTAACCATTGCAAGGCAATGATGCTGGCCGCGTTGGCAATTCGTCCGTCGCGTACGGCTTGCAGGGCATCTTCGAACGCCCAGACCGTGACGCGGATATCTTCTGCTTCTTCCTCCAGCCCATGCAGGCCGCCGACCCCGGTTGTCTCGCAACGCCCCAGGAACAAATGCACGAATTCATTGCTGCCACCCGGCGATGGAAAATACTTGGTCATCGGCCAGAGCGCCCCGAATACAAGCCCAGCTTCCTCCTGCGCTTCGCGGTGAGCAACTTCTTCCGGCACTTCATCCTTGTCGATCAGACCAGCGACCAGTTCAATCAGCCAGGGATTGTCAGTCTTGCCCATGGCGCCGACGCGAAACTGCTCGATCAACACCACTTCATCGCGCTGCGGATCGTAGGGCAACACGCAGACCGCATCGTGGCGAACAAACACTTCACGATTGATTTCGCGGCTCATGCCACCGACGAACAACTCGTGGCGCAAGTGCACGCGATCGAGCTTGTAAAAGCCCTCGTAGCACTTTTCGCGCCGAACGATATCAACGGCGGTCGGAATGGCGTTGGCAAAATCAGTCATGACAATCCTCGTTTACTGCTAGTCCGATCCGAGGCTCCTTTTGGTTACTTGCAACCTCGACTTCGCGCCATCCTAACGCGCCCGCGCCGTTTGATGCAGCCCCTTTCCAGTCAGCGGGATAGACGGTGAGGGCGAAACCAACTCTAATTAGCTTAGTGGCGAACTGACTGCTTCGTTGAGAGTCGAAGCGGATAACTTTTTGCCTTTCCCTGTTTTACGAAGGACGCCCATGTCGCTTTTTAAAATCGCCTCCGTGGCCGCAATCGCCCTGACCCTAGGCGCTTGCCAAAGCCTGTTCCAGCCCAACTACCGGGCGCCGCTGGAGACTACCCGCGATGCTTCCGAACAGCTGAAACCGGGTTGCACGACACCTGAATGCCCACTGGTGAACATCGATACGCTGCGCTTCCCTGCCGAGCCGCAGTTGGACGGCATTGTCGAAAAACGTCTGCTGCAAATGACCCGCACCTCGCCCGATGCCCCGGTGGCACCGACGCTGGCGGCCTATCGCGATGAGTTTTTGCGTACCGCCGGCCCGCGCTACAGCAGCTACTTGCAAGCCAAAGTACGTGAGCAGCATGACGGCTTGGTGATCGTCGAATTTTCCAGCTACCTGGACACCGGCGGTGCACATGGCACGCCGGGCCGCAGCTTCATCAACTATTCGCGCCAGCAGCATAAAGTGCTGACCTTGTCCGACATGTTGGTGCCAGGTCAGGAAGAGGCGTTCTGGAAAGCGGCGCAGGTTGCGCACAACAGCTGGTTGATCAGCACCAAGCTCGATCAGGAACCGGAGTTCGTGAAGAGCTGGCCGTTCCAGAAAACCCAGAACATAGCGCTGACCTACGGCGGGGTGATCCTCAAGTACGACGTGAGCACCATCGCGCCTTACGCGCTGGGCCACGTCGAACTGAAGATCCCCTACCCTCGCCTCAACGGCATCATCAAGCCCGAGCTGTTTCCCGGCCGTAACTGAAGGCCCGACCCAGCACGAGTTGCAGCAGCCCTGCCAGAATCAACGACGGCAGGGTTGCGCCGATGTCCGGATACAGATTGGCCAGCAAGTGATAGGTGCTGACCCCGCCCAGCCAGGCGAGCAGCGCCGGCCAGCGCAATGCGGCTGAAGCCACTTGAGCCGAACGCTTGCGCAGGATGAAGTGATCCACCAGCACCACGCCGAACAGCGGCGCAAACACCGAACCGATCAACAGCAGGAAGTTCTGGTACTGGGCCAATGGCGCCAGCAAGGCGATCAGGGTGCAGACCACACCGATGGCCAACGCCAGGTGTTCGACTTTCAAGCGCAACAAAATCCCGCTGGATACGGCCGCCGAGTGAATGTCGGCAAACGCGTTTTCCGACTCATCCAGCAGAATCAGCAGCAGCGGAATCCCCAGGCCGGCACCGGCCAGCGCCAACAGCAAGGCATTCACTTCACCGCTCGGCGCGAACGCCAGGGTGTAAGCCACGCCCAGGCTCATCAGCCAGAAATTACCGATAAAGAAGCCAATCGCCGTCCCGCCGAACACGTTTTTCGCACGCTTGCCGAAACGCGAGTAGTCAGCGATCAGCGGCAGCCACGACAGCGGCATCGCGATGGCAATGTCGAAGCCCACGGCGAATGGCATCGAACCGTCACCGGCCTGCGCCCACAACGCCGCCAGATCGGCTTTGGCGAACAGGTTCCAGGTCAGCCAGATGCACGCGGCCAGCAGCAGCCAGATGCCCCATTTGCGCAGGATCTGGCGCACGAAGGTCAACGGACCGCTGACGGCCAGCAAGGTCGCCAAGGCACCGAAGAACAACGTCCAGAGCAGCGGACTGGAGAACAGACTGCCTTCGCTGAACGCACGCGCGCCGAGCAGGCTGGCAGCGTCGCGCATGACGATGATTTCGAACGAGCCCCAACCGATCAGTTGCAGCAGGTTCAGCACCGCTGGCAGGCTCGCGCCTTTCGCACCGAGGCTGAGTTTGAGCGCGGCCATCGACGACAGGCCGGTGTCACTGCCGATCACACCGACAGCGGCCAGCAGCAGAACGCCGACCAGCGTGCCGAGGAAGATCGCCAGCAGCGAACCGGACAGGCCAAGACCTGGCGCGAGCAATGCGCCGGTCTGCAAAACCATCAGGCCGATGCCGAGGGAGAACCACAGGGAAAACAGATCACGACCGCCGAAGACACGTTTGTCGGTCGGCACCGCGATATCGGGTGAATAAGTGCTGGGTTGAATGCTCAAGGGTGTTATCTCAGAGGAACATTTGTTGTTGTGTGGATCGCTATCGCCAGCAGGCTGGCTCCCACAGGGGACATGTGAACGCCACAGATCCAATGTGGGAGCCAGCCTGCTGGCGATGGGGCCTGTGCAGGCCCCACCCTTTCAGGTCAGATCAAACCTTCTTGTACAGCTGACTGCCTTCCTGCTTGAACCGCTCTGCCTGTTCCGCCAATCCCCGGGCGACTTCGGCGTCGACGGTCTCGATGCGCTGGTTGGCCGCGTATTCGCGGACTTCCTGGGTGATTTTCATCGAGCAGAATTTCGGCCCGCACATCGAACAGAAATGCGCGACCTTGGCCGAATCCTTCGGCAACGTCTCATCGTGATACGAACGTGCGGTGTCCGGATCGAGGCCCAGGTTGAACTGGTCTTCCCAACGGAATTCGAATCGCGCCTTGCTCAAGGCATTGTCGCGAATCTGCGCGCCCGGGTGTCCCTTCGCCAGATCGGCGGCATGCGCGGCGATCTTGTAAGTGATGATCCCGGTCTTCACGTCATCCTTGTTCGGCAGGCCCAAGTGTTCCTTCGGCGTCACGTAGCAGAGCATTGCGCAACCGAACCAGCCGATCATCGCCGCACCGATACCCGAGGTGATGTGGTCGTAACCTGGCGCGATGTCAGTGGTCAGTGGGCCGAGGGTATAGAACGGCGCCTCGTCGCAGCACTCGAGCTGCTTGTCCATGTTCTCTTTGATCAACTGCATCGGCACGTGGCCCGGGCCTTCGATCATGGTTTGCACGTCGTGCTTCCACGCGATCTTGGTCAGCTCGCCGAGGGTTTCCAGCTCACCGAACTGCGCGGCGTCGTTGGCGTCGGCAATCGAGCCCGGACGCAGGCCGTCGCCCAGCGAGAAGCTGACGTCGTAGGCCTTCATGATTTCGCAGATCTCTTCGAAATGCGTGTAAGCGAAGTTTTCTTTGTGGTGCGCCAGGCACCACTTGGCCATGATCGAACCGCCACGGGAAACGATGCCGGTTACACGCTTGGCGGTCAGCGGCACGTAGCGCAGCAGCACGCCGGCGTGGATGGTGAAGTAATCGACGCCCTGCTCGGCCTGTTCGATCAGCGTGTCGCGGAACAGCTCCCAGGTCAGGTCTTCGGCAGCGCCGCCGACTTTTTCCAGCGCCTGATAAATCGGCACGGTGCCGATCGGCACTGGCGAGTTGCGGATGATCCACTCGCGGGTTTCATGAATGTGCTTGCCGGTGGACAAGTCCATGATGTTGTCCGCGCCCCAGCGGATGCCCCAGGTCAGTTTCGCCACTTCTTCTTCGATGGACGAACCCAGTGCGCTGTTGCCGATGTTGCCGTTGATCTTCACCAGGAAGTTACGGCCGATGATCATCGGTTCCAGTTCGGTGTGGTTGATGTTGGCCGGGATGATCGCGCGACCGCGAGCGATCTCTTCACGAACGAATTCGGGGGTGATGATTTTCGGCACGCTGGCGCCGAAGCTATGGCCAGCGTGTTGCTGATCCAGCAGGCCAGCGGCACGGGCGACTTCAAGTTTCATGTTTTCGCGGATGGCGACGAATTCCATCTCGGGCGTGATGATGCCCTGACGCGCGTAGTGCATTTGCGTGACGTTGCCACCGGCCTTGGCGCGGCGCGGGTTGTTCACGTGAGCGAATCGCAGCTTGGTCAGCTCCGGATCGGCGAGGCGCTCCTTGCCGAAGTTCGAGCTGAGGCCGGGCAGACGCTCGGTGTCGCCACGGGCTTCGATCCATGGCGAACGCACATCGGCCAGGCCTTTGCGCACGTCGATGATCACGTTGGGGTCGGTGTACGGACCCGAGGTGTCGTACACGACAACCGGCGCGTTGATCTCACCGCCGAAGTCGGTCGGGGTCACATCAAGGCTGATTTCGCGCATCGGCACGAGGATGTCCGGGCGAGAGCCCTGGACGTAGATTTTTTGCGAGCGGGTAAACGGTTGAACCGATTGTTGATCGACTTGGGCCGAGTCACTCAGGTTCGTTATGTTTTTTGGTTTTATCGTCATCACGGGCTCTCCGAACACATCCAGGCAGTGGATTTTTGTCGGAGCGAACCTGTAATCGAATGGACGCACGGGCGCTGGGAAAACCAGCAGTGCTGTGCTCAGTGCTCGAGGGGTGTTCGATTGTCGAACAACATCCCGGACGAAGCACAAGAGGACTCGCCGGGTGACGAGAAATCTTGTTCCCTACGCAGGCGCTAACCTGATCAGGTTCAACGGGATCCGAAATTATTCGATCTCAGCCTCATAGCAAGGCACCCCGACAAGAACCCGGCCAGTCTAGACACAACTGACAAAGAACGCCAACACCGCAGTAAACACCATGATGAATGGCGCAATCAGACGATTGTTGCCGCACGTATGCCCAACTACACTCGCAACGGCCATGTCGCGCATTGACGCTGAGTGGGCTGCGCCGTACCTTTGGCGCTCAAATTATCAGTGTAATTTTTAGGGATGGCCTCATGCTGCGCAAACTCTCACTGGCCCTTGCCGTGTCTTGTGCTTCCAATGGAATGGCCTGGGCAGCAGAAGCGCCCTTATCGACCAAGACCGATCTGGTCAGCGTCTACCAGGAAGCGGTGGACAACAACGCCGACCTGGCCGCCGCCCGCGCTCAATACGGCGCGCAGAAAGAAGTCGTGCCCCAGGCGCGCGCCGGCTTGCTGCCGAATATTTCCGGTGGCGCCCAGTTGGCCAACGTGCGCACCGATATCGATCAACCGTCGTCCGTTGCCAACCGTAGCGCCAATTCCTATCAGGCAACGTTGGCTCAGCCTTTGTTTCGTGCCGATCGCTGGTTTCAGTACCAGGCCGCCAAGGACGTCAATGAGCAAGCCGCCCTGCAACTCTCGGCGACCGAGCAGAACCTGATCCTGCAAACCGCCGAGGACTACTTCAACGTGCTGCGCAGCCAGGACAACCTGGCCTCGACCAAGGCTGAGGAAGCGGCGTTCAAGCGTCAGCTCGACCAGTCCAACGAACGCTTCGATGTCGGCCTGTCGGACAAGACCGACGTGCTGCAATCGCAAGCCAGTTACGACACCGCACGGGCCAACCGGATCGTTGCGCAGCGTCAGGTGGATGATGCGTTTGAAGCGTTGATCACTCTGACCAACCGTCAGTACAACTCGATTCAGGGCATCGTTCACACCTTGCCGATCCTGCCGCCGGCACCGAACGACGCCAAGGCCTGGGTCGACACCGCCGCCAAACAGAACCTGAATCTGCTGGCCAGCAACTACGCGGTCAGCGCCGCCGAAGAAACCCTGAAGCAGCGCAAGGCCGGCCACGCACCGACGGTGGATGCGGTGGCCAAGTATGAGAAAGGCGACAACGATGCCTTGGGCTTCAGCAACCCGAACGGCTTCGGCCAGCCATATGGTGGCCCCGTCGAGCAACGCACGCTGGCGCTGCAATTGAACATCCCGATCTACAGCGGCGGGCTGACCAGTTCGCAGGTTCGCGAGTCGTACTCACGCCTGGATCAGACCGAACAACAGCGTGAAGGCCTGCGTCGGCAAGTGGTGGAAAACACCCGCAACCTGCACCGCGCGGTGAACACCGATGTCGAGCAGGTACAGGCGCGCAAGCAGTCGATCATCTCCAACCAGAGCGCGGTGGAAGCGACCGAAATCGGTTATCAGGTGGGCACACGCAACATCGTCGATGTACTCGACGCGCAGCGTCAGCTGTACACCTCGGTGCGCAATTACAACAACACCCGCTACGACTACATCCTCGACAACCTGCGCCTGAAGCAGGCCGCCGGCACGCTGAACCCGGGGGATTTGCAGGACCTGAAACGCTATCTCAAGGCTGACTACAACCCGGACAAGGACTTCCTGCCACCGGACCTGGCCAAGGCTGCGGCTGAGCAGTTAAAGGCAAAACCGGGGCAGTAATAATCCGGCTCCTACAGTATCGGGGGGTGACGGAGTTTCTGGGTTCACGCAAAACCCGTAGGAGCCAGGCTTGCCGGCGAAAGCGATTTCAAGGAAGCCTTCGCCGGCAAGCCTGGCTCCTACAGGTCAGCGGTTGATCAATCGATCCAACCCATCCAGCAACCGCTGCAACGCGCCCTGATTGGTGCGCATCACTTTCAGCCCCGCGTCTGCCATTCGCTGCGCATCGCGCGGCAATTCGAACAACCGCTGCACCGCCAGCGCCAAACCCTCGGCATCTTCCACTTCCTGCAACGCCCCGGCGCTGCGCAACTGCGCGGCGATTTCGAGGAAGTTGAACAGGTGCGGCCCACTGAGCACCGGTTTCGCCAGCGCGGCGGGTTCCAGCAAGTTATGGCCACCGTTCGGCACCAGACTGCCGCCGACAAAAGCGCTGTCGGCCAGGGCATACAAAAACAGCAACTCGCCCATGGTGTCGCCGAGCAACACCGACGTATCGGCGGTGACCGGTTCGCCGGAGGAACGACGCACCGTGGCGAAACCCTGTTGTTTGCAAAGCTCGAACACCGAATTGAAACGCTCCGGATGACGCGGCACCAGAATCAGCAACGCATCAGGATGACTGTCGAGCAGTTGACGATGCGCCGCCAGCACCACTTCGTCTTCACCGTCGTGAGTACTGGCGGCGATCCACACCGGACGCTCCTGCGCCCGCCATTGCCCACGCAACTCGGTCGCACGTTGAAGCAGTTGCGGGTCGATGGTCAGGTCGAACTTAATCGAACCGGTCACTTCAACCGTTTCCGCACGGGCGCCCAAATCGCGGAAGCGCTGAGCCTCGGCTTCGGTCTGCACGGCGAACAGGCTCATTTCAGCGAGCATCGGCTGAGTCAATTTACCGAAGCGGCCATAGCCTTTGGCGGAACGCTCGGACAGTCGTGCGTTGGCCAGCGCCACAGGAATCCCGCGTTTGGCGCATTGGTGAATGTGGTTGGGCCAGAGTTCGGTTTCCATGATCACCGCCAGTGTTGGCCGGACCCGATCAAGAAACCGCGCCGCCGCGCATGGCAAGTCGTAAGGCAAATAGCAGTGCTGGATGCGTGGCTCGTTGGCGAACAAGGCGTGGATGCGTTCGGAGCCCGTCGGCGTCATGCAGGTCACGGTGATCGGCAGTGCTGGATAACGCAGCAGCAATGCGCGAATCATCGGCGCTGCAGCAATGCTTTCGCCCACGGACACCGCGTGCACCCAGATGCCGCCAGGCTTCATCGCCGGCAGCCCGAGCGAGAACCGCTCGCCGATGCGATTGGCATACGCCGGTGCCTTGCGCGAGCGCAGCCACAGCCGAATCGCTACCAGTGGCAGCCCCAGATAAAACAGCGCGGTGTAGAGAGTTCTATTCATGGCGGCGGAGTTTATCGGTTTTTTCGCCGATCGCCTGCAAGTGCACGGCAAAACGTTCCGCCAACCAACGGGCTGCCGGGCCGAGCGGTTCATCGCGGCGCCAGACCAGTTCCACCACCAGCGCCGGCGGCGTCCATTCGCTGGCCAGTTCGACCATCAGCCCCTGATACGCCGGATACTGCACGACGTGCCGAGGCAACCAGGCCCAGCCGAGGCCACGCACCAGCCATTCGGCCATCACGTAGAAACTGTCGGCCCGCCAGACCTGGGGGCTGGCCGGCTCGCTGCCGGGATACACACTGGACTGGGTCGACATCAGCAACTGCCGATGCTGCGCCAGTTGCTGGCAATCGACCGGAGCCTGCGTTGCCAATGGATGCCCGACGCCGCACACCGTGACCATTTCGACGCTGCCCAGCACTCGCCGTTCGAGCGCCTCGGGAATCTGATCGTGGTAAAACAACAGACCAAGATCGGCCCGGCGCTCCACCAGCTTGCGCGCCACATCGCCCTGGGCAGCGCTGGTCAATTGCACTTCAAGGCTGGGAAACTGTTCCGCCAGGGCTTCGAAACTTTCGATGATCGGCTGATACGGCATCGCCTCATCCTGAGCCACGCGCAGGCGAGCTTCCTGCCCGCGCGTCATTGCCAGCGCACGGCCATTGAGGCGCTCGCATTGACGCAGCACTTCCCGCGCCTCATCCAGCAACGCATTGCCGGCCTCAGTGAGTTTGGGCTGCCGGCCGCTGCTGCGGTCGAACAGGCTCACACCCAGGTCTTCTTCCAACAGCGCTATCGAACTGCTGACCGCCGACTGCGCCTTGCGCTGGTCCCGCGCCACAGCGGAAAACGATCGCTGTTCGGCAACGCTGACGAACAAACGCAGCTGCTCCAGATTCCATTGAATGTTCATGACCAACCCATCTCCCGCACAGATAGGTAATGACTTTACCCCATCTGAGCAACCTCTAAAATGCCGACCTCATAAAGCAACACTTCACACGAGGATGCACCCATGACCGCTTACTACTACCTGGCCATCGCCATCTGCGCCGAAGTGATCGCCACTGTTTCGATGAAAGCGGTCAAAGGCTTCAGCACACCGCTGCCGCTGATTCTGGTGATCGTCGGTTATGGCATTGCCTTCTGGATGCTGACGCTGGTGGTGCGCAGCGTGCCGGTGGGTGTGGCGTACGCGGTGTGGGCCGGCATGGGGATCGTGATGGTCAGCGTCGCGGCGCTGTTTATCTACGGGCAGAAGCTCGATGTGCCGGCGATGCTCGGGATGGCGCTCATCGTGCTCGGCGTTGTGGTTATCCAGCTCTTCTCCAAAACCGCCGGGCACTAAAACCTGAAACACAATCCATTGTAGGAGCGAGCCTGCTCGCGATTGCGGTATGTCAGTCAACATCACTGCTGAATGTACCGCCCTCATCGCGAGCAGGCTCACTCCCACAGGATTTGTGTCTGGCTATGGATTGATTGCCAGCAAAACCTCCATTCTTCGAGTCTGTATACTGCGCCCTCGTCTTGAACACTGAGGTCGCTGCATGCCATCCGTAATTTCCACCGACGTTTTGATTGTCGGCGCTGGTGTCGCCGGCCTCTGGCTGAACGCGCGCCTGCGCCGCCAGGGTTTTTCGACCGTGTTGGTGGAAAGCGCCACCCTCGGTGGCGGGCAGAGCCTGAAGTCCCAAGGCATCATCCACGGCGGCGCCAAGTACGCGCTGCATGGAGCCCTGACCGGCGCCTCGGAAGCCATCGCCGACATGCCGCGCCGCTGGCGTGAAGCCCTGGCCGGTGACGGTGAACTGGATTTGTCCGGTGTGCGCCTGTTGTCCGAAGCCCATTACCTCTGGTCCCCCGGCACGATCGCCGGCAACCTCACCAGCTTCTTCGCCAGCAAAGCCGTGCGCGGTCGCGTCGATCAGGTCAAGGGCGACCAATTGCCGCCGGCCCTGCAAGACAAGCGCTTCAAGGGCAAGGTCTATCGCCTGGCAGAACTGGTGATCGACGTGCCAAGCCTGATTCAGCGCCTCGCCGACCTGGCCGGTGACGGCTTGCTCGCCGGGAAGACGATCGAGCCGTTGCTGGAAGCTGGCGTTCTGGTCGGCCTGAAGGTCGACGAGCGTGAAATCCGCGCCCAACGCATCATCTTGAGCGCCGGTGCCGGGACGGCAGCGCTACTCGAAGCCCTGGGGCTGACCAAGCCCGCCATGCAACGTCGACCGCTGCACATGATCATCGCCAAAGGGCCCGGCCTCAAACCGCTGTACGCCCATTGCCTGGGGGGCGGCACCAAGCCGCGCATCACCGTGACTACCCATCCGGCCGCCGATGGCCAATGGGTCTGGTACCTGGGTGGCGATATCGCCGAGGCCGAAGGAGTTGCCCGCGAACCGGCCGAGCAAATCGCCACCGCGCAAAAAGAACTCGGCCAGTTGCTGCCATGGATCGACTTGAGCACCGCGCAATGGGCGACCTTGCGCGTGGACCGCGCCGAGCCTCTGCAATCGGGCCTGACGCGACCGGACAACGCCTTCCTGGCCGAAGAAGGCCGTTTGCTGGTCGGCTGGCCGACCAAACTGGCGCTGGCGCCGGACTTTGCCGACCGTGTCATCAGCTCATTGCAACGTGACGGCATCCAGCCAAGCCATCCCGCGCCGCTGCCCGAGTTGCCGAAGCCGCCGATGGGCGTCCCGGCCTGGGAGCAACTGCTGCCATGAGCCAGCCAACCCTGCACGACCTGCATCGCCCGCTGGGCAGCACCGGCCTGATGGTTTCGCCCCTGGGTTTGGGCACCGTCAAACTCGGCCGCGATCAAGGCGTGAAATACCCCAACGGTTTCCAGATCCCCGACGATGACGAAGCGCGCATGCTGCTCAAACTCACGCGCGACCTGGGCATCAACCTGATCGACACCGCCCCGGCCTATGGCCGCAGCGAAGAACGACTCGGCCCGTTGTTGCGCGGTCAACGCCAGGACTGGGTGATCGTCAGCAAGGTCGGCGAAGAATTTGCCGACGGCCAGTCCCGCCACGATTTCAGCGCCGCGCATACCCGGCTCTCGGTGGAACGCAGCCTGCAACGCCTGGAAACCGATTTTATCGATCTGGTGCTGGTGCACTCCGACGGCAACGACCTGGCGATCCTCAACGACAGCGAAGTCTACGCGACCCTCGCCGCGCTCAAGGCCGAAGGCAAGATTCGTGGCTATGGTTTCTCCGGCAAAACCGTCGAAGGCGGTTTGAAGGCTCTGGAACAAGGTGATTGCGCGATGGTCACCTACAATCTGAACGAACGGAACGAGAAGCCGGTCATTGACTATGCTGCTGATCACGGCAAAGCCATCCTGGTCAAAAAAGCCCTCGCCAGCGGTCACGTCTGCCTGAGTCCAGGCGTGGATCCGGTGCGCGCCAGTTTCGAGTTGTTGTTTGAACATCCGGGTGTGGCCAGTGCTATTGTCGGGACCATCAATCCGCTGCACCTCGCCCACAACGTCGCGACCGTTGCCCAGGTCCTACGTAGCAACTGATGCCGCCCCACGCGGCCTTAAGCAGGAGCCGACATGCCGCGTACGCTCATTAGAAAGAACCCGAGCAACTTCAAGACCCTGCCGTTATTCGTCGAAGCAACTCCCGAAGGCCTGAGTTATCAAAGCGTCGGGATGCCGCTGAATTTTTCCCAGACGTTGCAACGTCGCCGCCCGGTGACAGTGGCTGACAGCGAACGGTTCGCCGTGGAGCTGGCCAATCTCGGGGTTTCGGTGCGCCTGACCCTGCATTGGCAGAATCGCGATTACTGGGTGTTGGTACGTCAGCGTCGGCAAGACCGTGGCGATGTGGTGCTCAAGCTGATCTCCGGTTACGTGCCGGCCCACGAACTGAACCTGCCGCTGCACACCGCCATCCAGGAGATTGCCGAAGAGTGCCTGCTGGAAACGCCGGAAGGCTGGCTCGGCGGGCGTTTCAACGACACCTGGCTGCCGGCGCCCTACTCCGCCGCGCTGCACTATCGCGAGGCGTTGCCGTTTCGGCTGACGCCGCTATCCGGCTCGGCGCGGCCGGTGCGCTGCGCCAACCTGCAGTTGATCGAACGCCCGCGCGCCTATGTGCACCTGCCGACCGCGTCGCTGCAACTGATCTATGACTTGCGCCTGGACGTGCCCAAGGAAGCCAAATCCCTGAGCCTGTTTCATGTCGACGAACGACTGGAGGGCGATCAACTGGTGGCCCGCCTCGACCGCAAGCGTCCCGACTTGTACCTGATGCCGTTGCAGGACGGCCAGCCGATGGCCGAGTTGTATACCCTGAAAAAGGATCACCTTTACCCGGCGAGCACGCGCGGGTTGTATCTGGCAGAGAGTTTTGCCCAGCAGCAAGGCTGGCTGGTGCGCGATGAGCGGATTCGCTGGAAGGATTGGGTGCGCCAGCAAGGCCTGAACCCGCCGGGGAAAGATTCCGGTTTGGCGCGGTTGCGCGGGAAGGCGAAGCAATTGCTGAAAAAGATCGTACCGCGCAAGAAGGTTAGTTCTTAAACCCCAGCAGGTGTACACCTGCCCCTGTAGGAGCTGGCTTGCCAGCGATGGTCGTTAATGATGACGCGTATCTACTGGGTAAACGCGGCGCCCTTGAGTCCATCGCTGGCAAGCCAGCTCCTACAAAAGCCTGGTATCACTCGGACTTGCGGATTTTTTCGACTATCGCGGTCGTGGAACTGTTTTCCACCAGCCCCAGCACTTTTACCGTTCCGCCATACGCCGTCACGATGTCCGCACCGACGACCTGGTCGATCCCGTAGTCCCCACCCTTGACCAGCACGTCCGGCTTGACCTCGCGCAGCAGGTTTTCCGGGGTGCCTTCAGGGAAGCTGATCACCCAATCCACCGCACCCAGACCAGCCAGTACCGCCATGCGACGGTCGACGCTGTTGATCGGACGACCTGGCCCTTTCAGGCGGCTGACCGAAGCATCGTCGTTGACCGCAACGATCAGACGATCGCCTTGAGCGCGCGCCTGTTCGAGGTACGTCACGTGGCCGGCGTGCAGGATGTCGAAGCAGCCATTGGTGAAGACGATCTTCTCTTTATGCGCACGCGCATCGTCGACCGCCAGCAACAACTGCTCAAGACCCAGCACACCGCGCTCGGAACCTTCTTCACGCTGGATGGCGCGACGCAGTTCCGGGGCACTGATGGCCGCCGTACCGAGCTTGCCGACAACGATGCCTGCCGCCAGGTTGGCCAGGGCCACGGCGTGAGGCAATTCCTCGCCCGCGGCAATCGCCGCCGCCAGGGTGGAAATCACCGTATCGCCGGCACCGGTCACGTCGAACACTTCACGTGCACGAGCCGGCAGGTGCAACGCCGGATGATCCGGGCGCAACAGGGTCATGCCGTGTTCGCCACGGGTCACCAGCAACGCGCCGAGGTCGAGGTCGTGCATCAGCTGCGCGCCCTTGCTCACGAGTTCATGCTCATCGGCGCAACCGCCGACGATGGTCTCGAACTCGCTGAGGTTCGGAGTGATCAGGCTCGCACCCCGGTAGATCGAGAAATCCTTGCCCTTGGGATCGGCCAGCACCGGAATGCCACGGGCACGGGCGGCCTGGATCAGCACTTGATGATTTCTCAACGCGCCTTTGCCGTAGTCGGACAGCACCAGCACCTTGATGCCTTCGAGCAGTTCATCGACTTGCTCGCCGAGCGCCAACGCGTCGGTGGCGAAGGGTTCTTCAAAGTCGATACGCAGCAGTTGCTGGTGACGGCTCATGACCCGCAGCTTGACGATGGTCGGCTGGTGCGCGATGCGCTGGAACAACGCCCGTACGCCAGCGCCCTTGAGGCTGTTGGCCAGGCTGTCGGCGGCTTCATCGTCGCCGGTCACGCCGACCAGCGAGGCTGGCGCACCGAGGGCGGCAATGTTCAGGGCAACGTTCGCGGCACCGCCCGGGCGGTCCTCGATTTGCTCGACTTTGACGACGGGTACCGGCGCCTCAGGGGAAATCCGTGAGGTACCACCATGCCAGTAACGGTCGAGCATGACATCGCCGACCACCAAGACAGGGGCTTGATCGAATCGCGGCATGGACAACTTCATGGAGCAACCCACATACAGAATGAACAGGGGCGGGATATTAACACAGGGTTGGCGTGGGCTTGTGTGGCGGCTGCAACGGGATGATTTTGCAGGGTTTATTGCTCATTTATTGAGCAATAAACCCGATAACCGCCTGCAAGCGTCTGCCATCTCCAGCGTTTGCGTGTCGATTTCACACTCGGCGCACAACGGTGCCTCGTAGGGACTGTCGATCCCCGTGAAATCCTTGATCCGTCCTTGCCGGGCCGCCCGGTACAAGCCTTTGGGGTCGCGCTGTGCGCACACCGCGAACGAGGTGCTCACATACACCTCGATAAAATCGCCCTCGGCGAACAGGCGCCGCGCCGCTTCACGCTCGGCCCGAAACGGCGAAATCGCCGCAACAATCACGATCAGGCCGGCATCGACCATCAGCCGCGCCACTTCGGCCATGCGCCGGATATTTTCCCGACGACACTCAGCCCCCATCCCCAGGTCACGGCACAGACCGGCGCGCAGATTGTCACCATCGAGCACAAAGGTGTGCCGCCCGAGCTCGTTGAGTTGCAGCTCAAGGGCATTGGCCAGCGTTGACTTGCCCGCGCCGGACAACCCCGTCAGCCAGAGGCAGCGCGGCCGCTGCGATTTGATCGCGGCACGGTCGTTGATCGACAGCGACAACGCATAGGGCCTGATCCCGGGGACTGACATCGACAGCGCCTCATTCATAACCGAGCATCTCGTAATCGCGCTGGTACACCCGCCGTACCAGCCGACGGGTGCGTACCGAGCAAAAGTCACGGGCAGGCGCCGTGCGCCGCTGCTGCGAGCTGTTGATGTGCGGCAGCGGCACCGCGTCGCCTACCTGCTCGCACACGCGCTGAAAGTCACGCTCCAGATGCTCCTGATAGCCAATGAAATCCAGCGCCAGATGCCCGAAGGAATCGGTGAGAAAATCCGTTTGCGCAGCAAAATGCAGCTGCCGGTGGATCGTTTCCGGGTGCAGCCAGCGAGCGACGAAATCGTCGAAATCGCGGTAGTGGCTGACCAGCTTTTGCGCAGGTTGATCGCGCAGGCTCAGCTCGTTGCCCCGCAGAAAAGCGTAGGCCGAATACGCCCTTTCCAGCGGATCGCGAACAAAAGCAAACTTGAAGCTGCCGGCAAACTGCTCGGGAAATTGCTGTTCGTACCAGTACAAGGGCAAGTGCCCCGGGCTCCAGCCATCGAACAGCGCCGCACAGACACTGCTCCCGGCGCATTTGGGGACGTGAATGAACAGACAGGAACGCTGTGTGAAAGGCTGGGGGTAGGACAGGTTGGCCGACATCGACCGATTGACCACCTGACGGTCCACGACCGACAGACGACCCAGCAAGAATTGCCGTTGCGCCTTGGGCAACAGCTTCCAGAGATAACGTTGCAACATTACAGCACCCGCGCGAAGGGGATGGCCCCCTCGATTGAAGTCAAAGTTCGTTCAGGAACCTTAACAAGCGCGTTGCCGAGATTTATTCAGGTTTGGTCAAGAAAGGTAAAGGTCTGGATACAATTCACCGGACGCATTGCACGTCGGTGAGCGCGAGGGTGAGCCAGGCTCACCCTCGCGTCGGATCAGGCGATGTTTTCTGCCGGTGCGTCGAGCCCCATCGCATGCAGGCGCGAGTAGTAGCCGTTTTGCGCCAGAAGCTGGGCATGGGTGCCGCGTTCGACAATTTCCCCATGGTCCATGACCAGGATCATGTCGGCCTTCTCGATGGTCGACAAGCGGTGAGCGATCACCAGCGTAGTGCGACCTTTCATGACCTGATCCAGCGCCGCCTGAATGTGCCGCTCGGATTCGGTATCGAGCGCCGAGGTCGCCTCGTCGAGAATCAGCAACGGTGCGTTCTTCAACAAAGCCCGGGCAATCGCCAGACGCTGACGCTGACCACCGGACAGCAACACGCCGTTTTCGCCGACCTGAGTGTCCAGGCCTTGCGGCATTTGCGAGATGAAGTCCATCGCATAAGCGTCCGTGGCGGCCTTTTCGATGTCTTCACGCGGCGCACCGGCAAGGTCGCCGTAGGCAATGTTGTTGGCAATGGAGTCGTTGAACAGGGTCACATGCTGCGTCACTTGCGCCACATGCCGACGCAGATTACGCAGACGGTAATCTTCGATTTCTACGTCATCGAGCAGGATCTCGCCGGTTTCATGGTGATAGAAACGCGGAATCAGACTGGCCAGGGTCGACTTGCCGCTGCCGGAACGCCCCACCAGCGCAATCATTTGCCCCGGCGCCGCGCTGAAGCTGATGTTCTTCAGCACTTCACGGTCGGTACCCGGGTAAGTGAAGCTCAGGTTACGCACTTCAAGGTGACCGCTGACGCGATCGCGCTCGACGGTGCCGTTGTCGATCTCAGGCTCGACGTCCAGTTGCTCGAAAATGCTTTCGGCACCGGCGACGCCTTTCTGGATGGTCGAACTGACTTCCGACAGCTGGCGAATCGGTTTCGGCAGCAAGCCGGCTGCGGTGATGTAGGCCACCAGGTCACCTGCGGTGGCGTCGCCGCGCAGGAACAACACGAGGAACATCAGTACCGCCATGGCGGTGTAGATCACCAACTGCAGCATCGGCGTGTAGACCGCGCCGGTCTTGGTCATGCGCAATTGCTTGTCGGTGTTGCCCTGACTGGCTTCGGCAAAGCGCCGCTCTTCATAGCTTTCGCCGCCGAAGCTGCGCACCACGCGATAGCCCTGAATGGTTTCGGAGGCCACGTGTGTCACGTCGCCCATCGCCACCTGGATTTTCTTGCTTTGCTTGCGGAATTTCTTGCTGGCGCTGCTGACCATGATCGCGATGACAGGCAGGATCGCCACCATCACCAGAGTCAATTGCCAGTTCATCCACAACAGGTAGCCAAACAGGAACACCACGGTCAGGCCTTCGCGAATGACCACTTTGATGGCATCCGTGGCAGCACCGGTGACCATGGTCACGTTGAAGGTGATGCGCGAAATCAGGTGCCCGGAGTTATGGGTGTCGAAATAACGGTTGGGCAACACCAGCAATTTGTTGAACAGCTCGACGCGCAGATCGTGAACCAGCCCGAGGGAGACCTTGGCCAGGTAATAGTTGCCCAGGAACGACCCCAGGCCTTGCCATGCCGCGATCAGGATGATCAGCAGCGGCACGGCCATCAGCAACTGCAAGTCTTGCAGGTAGGGAACATTCGGGAAGAGCACCGCTTCCGGGTTGCTCAAGCCGTCGACGAAGTATTTGAGAATCCCGGCCAGCATCGGCTGTGTCGAGGCAAAAATCACGAAGCCAATGATACTGATGGCAAACAGGCCCCAGTACGGGCGCACATACGACAGCAGGCGCAGGTAAATCTTCAAGCTCGACGGCGCAGGCGAATCAGGGCTAGTCATGAGAACCCGTTGTATGAGAAAAGAGCCCGCGAGTGTAACACAGGCCATTTTAGTCGCTGAGCTGCGGTAATATGGCCGGCTATCCATGCCTCACGGCGTCGACCCCGGAGTATTGATGCAAGCGCTTGACCACACCCGATACCTCGCCCTGCGCGAGGGTGCACAAGTCCTTGAAGCGGATGGTTCGGGAGACAAGGTGCTGCGGTTGACGGACGGCTCGATCCTCAAGCTGTTCCGCCGCAAGCGTCTGTTGTCGTCGGCCGCTTGGTATCCGTACGCCAAACGTTTTGCCGACAATTGCGATGCATTGCGTGAACGGCACATTCCCTGCCCGTCGATTCGTCAGGTCTATCGCATCGCGAGTATCGCGCGCGATGCCGTGCACTACGATCCGTTACCGGGTCAGACCCTGCGTCAGTTGCTGGACGACGAAGGCGACGCTGATCCGCTGCGCGGCCAGTTGGGGGCGTTCATGGCGACCCTGCATGAGCGCGGGATCTATTTCCGCTCGGCGCACCTGGGCAACATCGTGCTGACGCCCGAGCATCAATTGGGTTTGATCGACATTGCCGATATGCGGGTCTATCGCCGTCCGCTGCGCAAGACCCTGCGGCTGCGCAACTTCAAGCATATGGTGCGTTACCCGCAGGATCGCCAGTGGTTGCTCGACGATCGCGGTGAGGTGTTCATGCAGAATTATGGCCAGACCCAAAGCGTTTGCTCTGCGGAAGAACTGAGCATCGCCCTGCAAAAATGATCTGGACGCCTTCGCCTCCGGGGAGGAGGCGAAGGTCAGGCATTACGCCAGAGCCTGGCGCTGCGCTTTCAATGCACGCGAGAGAATCATCGCCGAAGGCAGCAACACTAGTGGCCATAACTCGTCAGGGTTGCCGATCAGCAGGCTGCCATCGAAGTTCAGCATCACCAGCGCACACGCCAGGTACATGCCCCAGGCATCACGCAGTCGCCAGGCCTGCCAAAGCGAAGCCACCATCAGCGCGACAAACAGCACCAGCGCCACCGCGCCACCATAAAGCCCCATGGCCACGAAAATGTTATGCGGATGCTGGATCGGCATCGTGCCATTGAGCAACTGATCGGTATGGAAACCGACGCCACAGCCCAACGTCCAGCCACAACGTTCCCACTCGCCGACCATGATGTGGAAAATCTCGATACGGTACGAATCACCCCGCGTCCAGAGGCTCAGGTACCAGGGTTCGTTGTGTACCGCCAGGAACAGCAGGCCCAGGATTACCAGGCAGATCGCCAGGGCGCTGCCAACCAGTCGCGGCTTCTGGTAAACGCCATAAAGCACCCAGCAGCCCAACAGAAACACGGCACCCACCAACGCAGTACGCGTCTGCAGGACGAACACCACTGCGAACACCGACAAGACGATGGCAACGGCAGCTTCAATCAGCTTTCGCTCTCTGAGCCAGACCGGCAATGCCAGCGCCAACGAACAGAACAGCCAGATGCTGGCATAAATGACGTTCTGCAAACGTGCCGGCAGCAGCGCAACACGACTGCCGAACGCGAACTCACCAGTCGCCCAGCTATGGAACGCGCAAATGAAAATGTACAGCGTCAAGATCCAGAACTGCGCGCGAACAAACGCAAGACTGCGGAAAAACTGCGGATCGGTGAACGCACCGGCCACCATGACAAACATCAGCACATAAACGATGTGTTTGAAGAACTGTGGCTCACCGGCATTCATCGCAGGCACCAAAAACCACAGAAGCAAAGCCAGCCATCCCCACGCCAGCGATTGCTTGAGCAGGCCCGCGCCTTTCTCCTTGATCAGGAACACCAGACCCGGCAAGACCATCAGGCCGTAAAACAGATTATTGGTCCACTTCGATGACCAACCCACCACAAAGCTCAAGAGAAACAGGCAGAGCGCCAATCCAAAATACGACGTGAGGGTAATTCTTTCTGGCTTCATGCCACTAAATCCCATTGACTGCCCAACCTATTGCCACTCCGAGAATAAGAGCCACGATCAACTTGATCCGATCGAGACGCTTGCGCCGTAACTTGTTTTTGCGTTCCTGCGGAACCACCACATGCTCGCCGAAACCGGTATGCAAGACCGCATCGTTTTCCAGAATCAACGCATAGCGGTTTTCCCCGGCATACAGACGCGACAGGTCTTTCTCCCCGGAGTACGCAGCATACGGCGCATGAATGAGGTAATCCGCGCGACGGCGCAGCCCTGGATTCAGGGAAAAACCCTGCCAGTCCGCCTTGTGCGAGCCCAATACGTAGAAAGGAATGCCGTGGCTGACTTTGCGCTCGTTCAAAAACACATAAGGGCTGTGAACCTTGAGGTCATGATTGAAGCTGCGCAGCCACACCTGCAAGGCTTGCGGATCTTCTTCCAGCAAGCATTGGGACTCTTCGATAAAGCCTTCGCGGTAGAAGTCCCAGTCGTCTTCGCAGTGGAAAATCCACGAGGTCTGCACCTCGGCATAGGCCGCATCGATGGATCGTAGCTGCCCCAGTCGCGGATTGTTGATGAAGAACCGGGTATGCGCCCGCCAGTGCTCCGGAATGCAGGCCTCGACGGCGCTGTCGCCGGAGTCCTCGGTAATGAATACCCTGCGGATGGGAGCCGTATTGAACCGGTCAAACGTCTCCAGGGTTCGCTTCAACAGATCGAAGCGACCGCAACTGGTGATGACGACCGAAATGTCGCTAGTCTCGCTGAACAGCATTTATTTACACCGCTCCATTAGTGGTTTTACCGCCGGCTTCACAGCCCGAGCGTTAAGCGTATTTTTTCTTTCCAGCCCAGCGGAACGTGCTCGCGTAGCGGCGCGCGCAAGGCGTCGACAATCGCATGCCCAACGGCGCGGAAGGTGTAACGCTGCTCTACCAGAGCCTGCCCGGCCAATGAAATGGACTCGGTCAGCTGCGGGGACTCACGCAACACCGCGAGTTTTTCCCTCAATTCATCGCGCGTTCGATAAAGCACAATGTTGTGCATATCGACAAAGCCCAGTGCGCGATTCTCTTCTTCGCCCTGATCGTAAGCAAACAACACACAACCACAGGCCATAGCCTCGAAATTCTTGATCATGTATTCGCCCATGCCGACATCGGCACTCACGAAATAACGGATCCGGCTCAACGTCTCGCAGTATTCCTCACCCGACTTGGTGCGCGTGATCAGCAGGTTTTCGACTTCGGCCACGGACTCTAGCATCGCCCTGCGCCCGGCATAGGCAACACTGTTCAGGCTGCCGACGAAACCCAGCTCGATATCACGTTCACGCTGACGGTTCTGCAACAGCGCCTGATCGTAGCCCTTGGGCACGAAATGCGCGTCGAAGCCTTCATCGCACAGGCGCTGGCTGACCATGTAACCCGAGCTGATCACCCGTGCCCAGGGCAACTTGCGGTAATGGGCGCTGAACTTTCCGGTGTACTTGCACGGAATGTAATTCTGGTAAGCATCGTGTTCCAGAATAACCAGATTGGGCAGGGTCTGTATGAACCTCACCTGTCTGATTTCTTTTTTGAAGCGCAGGAAGAACACGATCCGGTCATAGCGGGAGACATCTACGTGCTTGCGAAAGTAGCCACGCAAGTCGTCCTGTTCCTCACTGGTCAATTCGCGTTTGTCACACTCGCACTGCTCGGCGATACCGTCATACAGTCGATCGAGGATCGCTCGCTGCTCTTTCTGCACCAGAAACAGAACTTTCAATTGGTCTCTCTCTTTCCCGACAGCTCATGGACCCAGAACAACTCATGGCGTCGCACCGCTTTACGGAAGAACTCGTTTTCGCCAAAAGCCGGCCAGTGTCTGCCCGCCAGACAACGCTGTATCGCCCGGCGAAGTAAACGCTTGAGGGGAAGTCGCGGCTGAAGGTCGTGCATCATGCCCAACGACATGGCCTTATGCCACTGTTTTTCGGTCGACAGGCAAAGCGACCAAGGGCGCAACGGCTCTTCGGCACTGATCTGCGGAGGCATCGCCACACCCGCGCCAGCATCACCCATTGGCCAGCGATCGTTATCGTGCAGGTGATTAGCGTAATGCAACAAGGTTTCGGGCTGCCAGGCTGTACCGCCCAGCGCCTGCATCACCGCCTGCTGCGAGCACTGATGATCCGGGTGCGGGTCAAAGCGCGGATGCGGCAAGACAATGACCTGAGGCTGAATGCGCTCGATCAGTTCTTTCAGGTCGGCCAGCAGGTTGTTCCAGGACGGCACGCCATCCACGTCACTGCCCAGGGCGAACGGATTGAATCGGCGAAAATAGCGGGTATCGTCCAGTTGCGCCTCGCGGGACAGCACGGCCTCGGCCGGCGCGTTTTGCATGGCAGGCAACTGCAGACAGAAGTAGCCCAGCTGGACACAGCGTTCCTGGGGTACGCCGCCCCACAATGGCACGCTGATGCTGTCCCAGGCGCGAAGCGAACCTTTCAACCGGGATGCTTCGACGCCTTTGAGCCCCATCTGCTGATAGTGTTCGGCCTCGATTTCACCGGCGGTCAAGGTCACGATCCAGCTTTCGCTGGCACTGCTGTACAAGCCGAACGCGGCCAATTCGGCATCGTCGGCATGGGGCGCGATCACCATCACCCGCCGATTGCTGTAATCCGGATGTTCGAACGCCCAAAGTACCGGTTCCCCGAGCAATCGGCAGAAACGCCCGCGCAGACGCAGCTCGCCTTTGGACAGAACCTGCGCCTGACCACTGAGGTTGAGGTAACGCAGACCATTCACACCACGCTCAAAGACTTGCCGGTCCGGACTGTCGCCACCCGACAATTCCACTATCGGGTCGAGAAAGCGCCCCAGCCAGGTGCTTTTGATCCGTAACGCCAGCACCAGGGTCGCGTCGTCCACCAGCATGACGCCGTCATCCAGCCGCAAATGCTCACCGTCCAGGTGAACCTTGGGTTGTTGGGTATAGGGCGGGAAGCTGTACTCGTAATCGTCTTTGGGCGAATAAAACAAATGGTCGGCAAACCATGCTTCGTGAGCGATCCAGCCCAGGACCGCCAGAATCAGCGGCAACCACCAGGCCACCAGCACGCCGATGGCAATCAACAGCACCAGCGCGACCAGCAGGCCGATGCGTTTCTGGCGCCGATGGCGCTTGAGCAATTGCTGTTTACGGCTCATGGATTGGCTCATACGGTGAAGACTGGCACAGGATTGCACCAGCGATCCTTGTATTCACGATCGGCGCGACCGAAGGAGAAGCGCAGGGGCTTGTCCAGCGCCCGTGCATGCTCCCAGGCACTTTGCGTATTGAGAAAGCTCAGCACGCTGCCAGGGCTGAACTCGCGGGTTTGCGGATCCACGCCACCATTGATGTACTCGACACTGATCCATTGCGGCGCTTCGACGCGGTAAACCAGTTGAATCGCGATCGGCGCGTCGTTGAGGAAAATCACCGAGCCGATCAACAAATCACGCAACAACTCGATCACTTCGCCCATGCGCTCGGCGCCGGTGGCCGCAAAGCCCCAGCGACGCTGGAACAGGTCGCAATAAATCGCGGCCAGTTCTCGGCTGGAAAACTCGCTGACTGGCCGCACCACACCGCCCGCCTCCTCCAGCAAGCGCAATTCGCGGCGCTGGTTGTAGCGAAACTTTTTCGACAACTCTTCCGGAGTGCGGGCCATGGCCAATTGTTCAGACTGCAACCTGATGCCGGCGAACCGGCCTTCATTCAGTGCTGACAGATAACGGGCGCGATGGCGCAGGGGCGCTTGCGTATCAGCAGCGGCCGGCAGGATGAGCTCGGCATTGCCGAGGTCGAACAGGCCTTTTTTACCGTTGCGCTTGAGCACGTCCTTGGACAAGGCAAGGTCGCGCCCCCAGGTCGGGATGGCCGCCTGGACGTCACCGTTTTGCGCCCAGGCCAGATAGCGCACGGGAATGCCGGCCAAATGAGCCAGTCGCTCGACGACCATCGGATGCGTCGCGACGCTGCCGCCATAACGGTGCCAGGCCTCGGCGTAAGTCGAGGCATCGACCACCGCCCAGCCACGCTCGCGCCAGCCTTGTAGTCGGTTGAGCATCAGCCCCTCGGTGCCAGTTCGGTAACGTGTGGCAAACGCCAGAAAGCATCGCGTACGGCACGGTCGGAGAAGCGTTCACGCAAGCGGTCGAGCATCAGCTCGGCGCACTGGCGACGTTGTTGCTCATCCATTGCGGCCAGATGGTGCAGCCCTTGAGCCAGGTGCCCGGCATCGCCCAACGGGAACAGAATGCCAACGCCTTCCACCACTTCCTTCGCGCCGCCACACGCCGTTGCGAGCAACGGCACGCCGGCAGCCATGGCCTCCAGCAGCACCATGCCGAACGGCTCGTGATCGGAACTCAGGGCAAACACATCGAAGGCACGGAAATAACGCCGAGCCTCGGGCACCTGCCCAAGGAACAGTACGCGATCGCCAATGCCCAACTCACGGGCCTGGGCCTTAAGGTCCTGCTCCAGCCGACCGGTACCCAAAACGACCAGTTGGCTGTTAGCCGGCAAACCCGGCAGAGCCGTCGCAAAACCTTCCAGCAACGTGGCCTGATCCTTGTCCGGATGCAGCCGCCCGACGTTGCCGACAACCCAGGCATCCATCGACAACCCCAAGGTTTCCCGGGCTTCACGAACGGACACCTGGCTGTCTTGCAAGGTTTGCACATCGATGCGGTTATAGAGTGTCTGAATCCGCCCGGCCGGCCATTTCGGCAAGCAACTGCGCATGTCATCGCGCACCGCGTCGGAAACCCCGAGCAGGCTCAGGCGCTTGCGGAAAATATGGGCGAAGAGTTTGCGTGTGCCGCGCTTGTAGTCATCAAACGCGTGATGCACACCGATGACCGGCAACGCAGTGCCCAACAAGGCGATGTAGATCGGCTTGAAACGATGAGCAATGCAGAAGCTGAAGTTGCGCGAAGCGGCGATCTTGCGCAGATCGCCAATGGCCCCCAGCTTCAGGCCACGAATGGCCTTGGAGCTGTACTCCATGAACAACACTTCATCGGAAGCACAGCCCGCGGCAACCTCGCTGTCTGCAACCCCGGTCAGAAACACCGTGGTCACTCGATAACCGGTCCCCGCGAACAGGCTGGCGTACTGCCGGGCGCAGTCCAGAAACGGCCCGTCATAGCCGTGACAGAACTGCAGCACATGGCGTTCAGCCGAGCGTGTCATATGCGTCCGCGCCCTCTTTGACCACCAGGATGTCTTCCATGATCAGATACTGCAGGTCGGAGCCGAAGAACATGTTCAGGGCATCCGTAGGCGAGCAGATCATCGGCTCGCCACGACGGTTGAGCGAAGTGTTCAGCGACACGCCGTTGCCGGTCAGCACTTCCAGCGCCTTCATCATGTCGTAGTAGCGCGGGTTGTATTCGCGCTTGAGCACCTGGGCCCGGGATGTGCCGTCTTCGTGGACGACTTCCGGCACGCGGGTTTTCCACTCTTCAGCCACTTCGAAGGTGAAGGTCATGAACGGCGCCGGGTGATCGATCTTGATCATCTGCGGTGCGACGGTGTCGAGCATCGACGGGCAGAAAGGCCTCCAGCGCTCGCGGAACTTGATCTGGTGGTTGATGCGGTCAGCCACGCCGGTCGCGCTCGGGCAACCGATGATCGAACGACCACCCAAGGCACGCGGACCGAACTCCATGCGACCCTGGAACCACGCGACCGGGTTGCCGTCGACCATGATCTTGGCAATGTTTTCCGGCATGTTCTCGAGCTTGCGCCATACCGGCTTGCTCGGGTGACGGGCGCATGCTGCCAGCACGTCTTCGTTGCTGTACGACGGGCCGAGGTAGACGTGTTCCATCTTCTCGACCGGCACACCACGGGCGTGAGACACGTAAGCCGCCGCGCCGACCGCAGTGCCGGCATCGCCGGACGCAGGCTGGACGAACAGCTCTTTGACGTCGTCACGGGCGATGATTTTCTGGTTGAGCTTGACGTTCAACGCACAGCCGCCGGCGAAGGCCAGCTTGCCGGTTTCCTTGAGTACGTCGCCCAGGTAATGGTCGATCATCTGCAACGCCAGTTTCTCGAACAGCGCTTGCATGCTCGCGGCGTAGTGGATGTACGGCTCGTCGGCGATGTCGCCTTCGCGCTTGGGACCCAGCCACTCGATCAGCTTCGGCGAGAAGTAGAAACCCTTGCCCTTCTCTTTATAACGGCGCAGGCCGATGACGTTGGCGTAGTCGGTGTTGATCACCAGCTCGCCGTTCTCAAACGAGGCCAGACGCGAGAAGTCGTACTTGCTGGCGTCGCCGTACGGCGCCATGCCCATGACCTTGAACTCGCCGTCGAGCATTTCGAAACCGAGGAACTCGGTGATCGCACCGTACAGGCCGCCCAGGGAGTCCGGATCGAAGAATTCCTTGATCTTGTGGATCTTGCCGTTTTCGCCGTAACCGAAGAAGGTCGTGGCGTACTCACCCTTGCCGTCGATGCCGAGGATCGCGGTTTTCTCTTTGAAACCGGAGCAGTGGTAAGCGCTGGAAGCGTGAGCCAGGTGATGCTCGACGGGCTCGATCTTGATTTTCTTCGGATCGAAGCCCAGTTGCTCCAGGCACCAGACGATCTTGTTGCGATAGCGCTTGTAGCGACGGTTGCCCATCAGGATCGCGTCGAGGGCGCGGTCCGGGGCGTACCAGTAACGCTTGGCGTAGTGCCAGCGCGCCTTGCCGAACAGGCTGATAGGTGCGAACGGAATCGCAACCACGTCAACGTCGGACGGCTTGATGCCCGCCTGCTCGAGGCAGAACTTCGCCGATTCGTAAGGCATGCGGTTCTTTGCATGTTTATCGCGCACAAAGCGCTCTTCTTCAGCCGCCGCGACCAGCTTGCCGTCGATGTACAAGGCTGCGGAAGGATCATGGCTAAGGGCGCCGGACAGGCCAAGAATCGTCAATGCCACAGGGGTCTAGCCTCTTTAGTCTGCATGCAGGCGCAACGCGCCTCAAAAATTAATGTGCCCTCGCAAGGGGCGAGAGACAGCTAAAGGGCGGGATTATAGCGTAAACATGCCGGGAATGACCCTACGGTTATCAGCGGCGTAAACATGACCCAAGGCCAGGACGCACGGCCAGGATCATCCGCGACCCGGCCGCCAGTAAATCCTGAGATTGCCATCGGCCCCCTGCCGGTAAATCGTGTACGGCAAGGCAACAGTGTCCAGCGCACCGGACAACGCCAGGTCCAGCAAAACCAGTGGTACAAGAAAACCCGTTGGGTCCGGCGGTGCATTCAGCACACAAAAATCGTAGGCCATCCCGCTGTAGATACGCGGGATGGACTGGCAGTAGGTTTTTTGTTTGCGCAGGTCACGCGCCGCATCTTCGTCATTTTGCAGGACGGTGACGGCGGTGCCGCAGCCAGATAGCGCCAGTGAGAATGTGCCGAGCAGAACAGCCGTTTTGATCGTCAAGATTTGCCCTCCATGAACGTCAGGCAAACTAGCATTGCGGCTATTCAGGGCACAGTTCATGGGGTCTGGGGATCATGTAGGACATTTCATAAGAACTTGTCCCCCTGATCTCCGGTGGCTGTGCCGGACCCATCGCGAGCAGGCTCGCTCCCACAATTGAAGTACTGTGAACACAGATCCATTGTGGGAGTGAGCCTGCTCGCGATAGGACCGCAGGTCCGATTCAGGCAGCGCTGGAAATCTCTTTGGGCAGACGCTGATCAATGACCTGATACAGCGCGCTGCTCTCAGGCCAATTGCGCATGAACCGCGCCCGGTCCCGCGCATACGCCGGGGCGAAGCTGGCGAGCGAGCCGTGCTGTCGCATCGCGTCCAGATCGATCAGTGCCCAGCGATCTTCCTGCCAGAACAGGTTGTGGCCCTTGAAGTCGCCATGACTGATCCGCTCGCGAATCAGCTCTGCAAACAACTGATCCAGTGCCACCAGCTCTACCTCGGGCGCTTCACCGCTTTCAACATACGGCGCAAACCGCTCGATGATGTCCGGCCCCGGCAAATGCTCGGTCACCAGATACGCCCGACTGCGCAACCAGAGAAAACGTTTTTCCAGCACGGCCAGCGGTTTCGGCGTGGCGATACCGAGGAATGCCAGCCGATTGCCTTCGCGCCATGAGTGCCAGGCACGGCTCGGGCGCCAGAAGCGCTTGAGCCAGTGGGCAAAGCCTTTGATGTTGTAGCGCTTGATTACCAGCGTCCGACCGTCCACCGCGACTTTTCCGACACTCGCCGCGCCGCCGGTCTTGTACAGATGGCCCTGATCGAGCAATGCATCGGCCTGCTCCAGCACCGGCAACATCGCCGCTTCTTCCTCGCGACGAATCGCCCGCAACCCGAAGGCCCCGCGCTGCACGCTGAACAGCGTGCATTCGCGTCCGACCTTGATCAGGAAGTCCTTGAGGCGCCAGCTGCGGACCTTATCGATCTGTTTCTGCAATGCTTCCATGGGCAAGGCATGCTCGCCATTGCTCAGCAGGTAATACACCAGCAATTCTTCGGTGAAAGGCTCCAATGCCTTGGGCAACTGGGCGAAAAACACCCCGAGGTTTTCCAGGACTTTCTGCCGCGACAATGGCTGGCCGGGGGTTTCGCTGCAGATCCCGGCGCCGTCGATCAGATACAGTCGACCGCCCTGGCGCAGCAGGTTGTCCAGGTGCAGGTCTTCCTGCCACAGCCCTTTGCGGTGCATCTGGCCGATCGCGCCCAACGCCTCGGCCAACACGGCCCCTTGCCCATCCGCGAGCACCGGCAAGTGCTCGACCTGTTTCCAGGTATCCCCTAGGCTCTCGGCGCCTTCAAGGAAATCGAACAGCAGCCAGCCGCCCTCGCCGTCCTTCAAGCCGTCGGCCAGCAGCTGCGGCGTGGTCAGACCTTGAGCGGCGAGCAAGCGCACACCGTCCAGTTCTCGCTGAAAATGCCGGGCCGCCTTGGTGCCGACCAACAGCTTGGCCAGCACCGGACGGCCACGCCAGACACCGGCGCCGACATAACGCTGGCCCGGCAACACCCGCAACAGACTCAACAATTGCAACTCGGCAGGGCCGGCGGCATCGGCCAGTGAAACGCTCAGCGGCAGAGCCGGGCTACGGCCGGCGTTTTTCAGTTCGGACAAACGCATCAGCGCGCCTCCTTGTGGCTGCGCCGCGCGGTCAGTCGCGCCAGCCAGCTATCGATCAGCGAACTGTCCTGCGATTGATCCAGGTAAGCGGCCAGCAATTCACGCACCTGCGCATCGCTCCACTCGGGCGCCCGCCGCGTCAACGGCTCCAGATCCTTGACCCGGTCACGCCGGCCCCACAGCAGCGGCCGGGTTTTCTCCAGATCGATCAATTGGGCCTGGTAACCATCGCCGGTGGCCCGCAGAAAAATGTGTTTGGGATAGAAGCAGCCATGAACCTGACGCGCCGCGTGCAGGCGCCGAGCCAGCTCGCCACACGCCTGCAAAATCGCCGAGTGCTGCGCGCCACTTAGCTCCGACCAGCGCTGCAACAGCGAATCCAGGTCATCCCAACCGTCAAGCGCACGGGTCAGCAGAATCGCCCGGACTTCGCCTTCGACTTTGCGCTCACCGAAGAACGCCGCTTTCAGCGCCGGAATGCCAAGCTTTTCATAACGACTGATGTTGCGAAATTCCCGGGCAAAACTGGGTTCGCCAAACGGCGCATGCAACGTGCGCATCTGGTAGTTGCTTTGCCGTTTGAGGTAGAAGCCGTGACCTTCAAGATCCAGCCGAAACACGCTGCTCCAGCCACCGCGCACGGTGTTGGGCTCATCCACAGCATCAAGCTGCCTGGCCCAAAGCGCATCGAAGTTGCCGAGGCCGTGGCGCTCCAGTAGCGCACGGTCTTCAGCAGCCAGAAAATCAGTCATTCGCGTCCCTCGAAAAATCTAACCACGTGCCGGATCCGTTTTTTGTCGGCGGCATTGAGTCGTGTCCGTTGGCTGTATTGCAGGTAAAAGCGCAGGCGTTGAGTCGCCGACAGCTGATACTTGGCGACCTTGTCCAGGCACGCCAGATCCTTGGTGATACGGTACTTGAGCCAGAAGCCGCGCCAGAAATTACCGTTGGGGCAATCGATCAGGAACAGCCGGGCCTGGTCGTCGATCAACAGGTTGCGCCACTTCAGATCGTTATGGGTAAAGCGGTGGTCGTGCATGGTCCGGGTATAACCGGCCAATTGCCGACTGACATGATCGACCCAGGCGCGGTCCGCCAGTTTTGGATCATGCCGCTCAGCCAGAATGGACAGGTCTACGGTATGCGGCAGTTCAAGGGTAATCATCGCCCCGCGAGCGTACGCCGCACCACGCCGCTCCAGCCCCCAGGCCACCACTTCAGCAGTGGGAATGCCCCATTTGGCGAAGCGCTTGAGGTTCTGCCACTCCATTTTCACCCGCGGCTTGCCCAGATAACGGCGCAAGCCCTTGCCCGCGCCGACGTAACGCTTGACGTAATAGTTGACGCCATTGCGATTGACGCGAATGACTTCGGACAACGGGTCGTGAGTCAGTCGCTCGCCCTTAAGCGCAAACACCGCTTCAAGGCTGCCGAAATCTTCTGCCAGCTCGCTATAAGCAGGTTCCAGTTTCCAGCCCGACATCAGAGCGCATCCCCGTATCGCTGTTTACGGTCGTAGAGTTTGTTGGCCTTGCCTTCCAGCCAGGCGAGCAGCCCCGCTTCTTCCGACAGAACCTGGCGCAGCGGTTGCTGGAAGTAGCCCTTGAGAAAACGCAATTTGTCGCGCTGGGTCAAGCCGATGTCCAGGGCCGAGAAGTACAGCGCCGCCAGATCCTTGTTACGCCAGCGCTGGGTAATCGTCGGGCGGGTCTGGGCGCGGTGCAGGTCGATCACCGAAAGCTTGAAATCGTCGGCGGTCACCGGTTTATCGGTGTGCAACAGGAAGTGGCAGATGTAGCAGTCGCGATGGTTGACCCCGGCGCGGTGCATCATGCCGGTCATGCGCGCGACTTCGGCGATCAGCGCGCGCTTGAGTTTGGGCTCCGGCGGTTGCTTGACCCAGTCGATGCTGAAATCTTCGAGGCTGACGGTCGGCGCCAGCTCTTCGGTAACGATGAACGAATGCTGGTCCGCCGGGTTGCTGCCCTTTTCACCGTAGGCGACGGCGGTCATGGTCGGCACGCCGACTTCTTGCAGGCGCTGAATGGCTTTCCACTCCTGGCCCGCACCGAGCACCGGCAGTTTGGCGGTCAGCAGGTTCTTGAAGATCTCGCCCCAGCCAATGCCACGGTGGATCTTCACGAAAAAACCATGGCCGTTCACTTCGGTGCGCAAGGTCCGACGCGCTTCCAGCTCGCGATAAACCTCGCCCTGCAAGCCTTCGACTTCGGCGAACGGGTCGCGCCCGGCCCAAAGGCTCTTGAACGGTTCAGCCAGCATCAACTTCATTTAGCGTGCTCCGCCAGAATCACATCGGCCGCGTGTTGCGGCATGCTGTAGAGGTCGGCCGTTTCGGCGAAGGCCAGACCGTTGCGGCTCCAGGCCGCCCGTGCTTGAGCGTCGTTCAACATGCTGGTCAGGTATTGCGTCAGTTGCGCCTGATCAAAGGGTTCGTCCAGCACCAGGCCGGCGTCGGCCTCAGCGATGTAATGAGCGTAACCGCACACGGCGCTGACCAGTACCGGCAACCCGGCCACCAGGGCTTCGAGCAACACGGTCCCGGTGTTTTCGTTGTACGCCGGGTGAATCAAAAGGTCGGCACCCAGCAGAAAACGCGGGATATCGCTGCGACCCTTGAGGAACGTCACGTTGTCGCCGAGCCCCAAGGTGGCACTCTGCACCTGGAATAACTTGGGGTCATCCTGGCCAATTACAAACAGCCGGGTGCGTTTCTTCAGGTCAGCGGGCAATGCGGCCAGCGCCTTGAGACTGCGATCCACGCCCTTGGTCTTGAACCCGGAGCCGATCTGCACCAGCAACAACTCGTCGTCCTGCAGGTTGAATTCACGACGGAACCCGGCACGAATCTCAGCCGCATTCGGTGGCGCGCGACGGTCCTGAGAAATACCCGGCGGCAGCAAATGGAAGCGTTCCAGCGGCGTGTCGTAATGCTTGATGAACAGCGGCTGCTGGACTTCGGAGATCATCAGCACTTCCGTCTTGGCGTCCTTGGCGAACACCGCGCGCTCGTACTCGGCGAAGTGCCGGTAGCGGCCCCAACGACGGTACAGCGAGTTGCGCAGGTTCTGCGCCTTGTCTTCGAAGCAGCCGTCGGCGGCGTAGTAGACGTCCAGGCCTGGCATTTTGTTGAAACCGATCAGACGGTCCACCGGACGCTTGGCCAGATCGGCCTCCATCCACTCGCTGAGTTTCTCGTTGCGACGATGATTGAAGAACGCCTTGACCGGCGCCACCAGCACTTCGAAACCCGGCGGGATATCGCCCTCCCAGATCAGCGTGTAGACACGAATCTGATGACCGCGCTGCTGGCATTCCAGGGCAATGCGCATGAAATCGCGCTGCAAACCCCCGAACGGAAAGTACTTGTACAAGACGAATGCCAATTGCATCAGCGCAGCTCCTCAGCCAGTAACAACGTGCTCAGTCGGGTCGCGACACGCTCGGGATTCAAACGCGTGAAGCACAGCGGCGACTCGCGTTTCAGGTCAAACCGGCGGGCATCTTCGGCCGTCGGTTGATAGGTGCATTTCTTTTGCAGGCAGGGTGCGCAGGGGAAATCGCTGGCCATGTGAATCTGTGCCTTGCCATACGCGCCGGTCAGGCCAGGGTTGGTCGGACCGAACAGCGACAGCGTTGGCACATCGAGTGCGGCCGCGAGGTGACCGAGACCGGTGTCCACCGCCACGCACGCTTGCGCACCGGCCAGCACTTTGCCGATGCCCGCCAGGTTCAACTTGGGCAGCACTTCAACGTGACGCATGTCTTTGGCGATGCGTTCGGCCCGGGCCTTCTCGGCCGGATTGCCCCACGCCAGCTTCACGCCGACGCCCAGATAGCCAACGCGCTCGGCCAGTTCGCGCCAATAGGCTTCAGGCCAGTGTTTGGTATCCCAGGTGGTGCCGTGCAGGAACAGCACGTAAGGATTCTTGCGCGGCAATTCCACCAGGCGCTCGACGTTCAGGCCGTAATCGCCCAGCCCTTTTGGCAAGTCGTAACCCAGGGCGATGGCGAACAGCTGACGCACTCGCTCCACCGCGTGTTGACCACGGGCGACCGCCAGGCGCCGATCATAGAAACGCGCAGCGATCGGCTCTCGCGCAGATCCTTTATCCAGGCCCGCCACCGGCGCCTTGACGTAGCGGGTCAACAACGCGCTTTTCAACAGGCCTTGCGCGTCAATGACCAGATCATATTTCGTGGCGCGAACGCTTTGCTTGAAGCACTTCCACTCGCCACTCTTGATGGTTTGCCAGATGTTCTTGCGCCAGCGACGGATCGCCACCGGAATCACCTTGCCCACGGCCGGGTGCCAGGTCGGGATCTCGGCGAAACCTTCTTCCACCACCCAGTCGAACGTGATGCCGGGAATCGCCCGGGATGCGTCGGTCAACGCCGGCAACGCATGAATCACGTCACCCAGCGAAGAAGTCTTGATCAGCAGAACCCGCAAACTATTTGACCTCGACCACAGTGCCCTGCAACCGCTGCAAGGCTTCGTTCACCGCTTGCGGCATTAGCTGGCGCAGGCAGTTGTAATGACCAAAGCGGCACGTGCGATCAAAGCACGGGCTGCATTCGATGCCCAGGCGCACGATCTCGACATGTTCGGCCAGCGGTGGCGTGAAACCCGGCGACGTCGAGCCGTACACCGCCACCAACGGGCGATTGAGGGCCGCGGCGACGTGCATCAGGCCGGAATCGTTGGACACCACCGAGTCCGCGCAGGACATCAGGTCGATAGCCTCGGCCAGGGACGTGCCGCCGCTGAGGTTCACCGACTCTTCACGCAGGCCGGGAATCAGCCGCGCGCGAATGTCTTCGCCCACGGCGTGATCGTTTTTCGAACCGAACAGCCAGACTTGCCAGCCTTCGCGAATCTTCGCCTCGGCAACCTGGGCGTAATGCTCGGACGGCCAGCGCTTGGACTCGCCAAACTCGGCACCGGGGCATAGCGCCAACACCGGACGGTCGAGGCTCAGGCCGAATTTGGCCAGCGCCGCTTCGCGGGTGACCGGATCGATCTGCAAGCTCGGGCGCGGATACGGTTTCGGCAGATCAAGGCCGGACTCGTACGCCAGCGCCATGAAGCGCTCGATCATCAGCGGGTAACGTTCTTTGTCCAGCGTGCGCACGTCATTGAGCAAGCCGTAGCGGAACTCGCCACGCCAGCCGGTGCGTTTCGGGATGCCGGCGAAGAACGGCACCAGCGCTGACTTCAGGGAATTGGGCAGCAGGATCGCCTGGTCGTACTGACCGGCCAGGGATTTGCCGATGCGCCGACGCGTCGCCAGTTCCAGCGCGCCGTGGCCGAGCGGAAAGCTCAAGGCCTGGCGAACTTCGGGCATGCGCTCAAGAATCGGCCGGCTCCACTCGGGGGCCAGCACGTCGATTTCGCATTGCGGGTGGCGTTGCTTGAGACACTGAAACAGTGTCTGCGCCATCACCATGTCACCGACCCAACTGGGCCCAACGATCAAAATTTTCATGTGGTTTCCAAAAACGAACCGGGGAGGCATACGCCTCCCCGCCTCGAGAATTCTACAAAACACTGCAGATCACCTGTAGGAGTGAGCCTGCTCGCGATGAGGCCATCACATCCTGAATTGATGGTGACTGACACTCCGCTATCGCGAGCAGGCTCGCTCCCACAGGGGTTATTGGTGTTTCAAGTAGCCGGTTTCAGCTTAACCCCAACTCTTTCCAGATCCGCAATACCTGCCGCCGCTCGTCCGCGAACTGGTCGCCCGGTATCACCCCGGCGTCCTTCTGCAAGGCCTGCCGGTGTGCGGCGGAGCGGTAGGCTTTATAGGCCTCTCGCAACAGGCTGGCGTCTTCGGCGGGCATCAACCCTTCGTGTTCCAGCTCTTCCAGAATGCGGATATTGTCGGTCCAGCGCAGCAATGGCGGGTGTGTTTCGGACCACGCCAGAGCCGCGTATTGCACCATAAATTCAATATCGACGATACCTCCCGCGTCCTGCTTGAGATCGAACGGCGCCGTGGCTTCGAAGGCATTCGCCCCGGTGCCGGCTGCGGTGCTCTTGCTGCCAAGGTTATCGCGCATCTTCGCGCGCATCTCGCTGACCTCCTGACGCAAGGTCGGCAAATCCCGAACTTTGCCCAATATCGCCGCACGAACCTTCTCGAACGCCTGGCCGACATCCTGACTGCCCACCAGCACCCGCGCCCGTACCAGCGCCTGATGTTCCCAGGTCCAGGCTTCATTTTCCTGATAACGGGCAAACGCCCCGAGCGAACTCACCAGCAGGCCCGAGGCACCGGATGGTCGCAGGCGCATGTCCACCTCATATAGCTGACCGGAGTTGGTCTGGGCGGTGAGCAAGTGAATGATCCGCTGCCCCAGCCGGGTGAAAAATTGCGCACCGTCGATCGGTTTCGGCCCGTCGGTTTCTGCCTGCGGATCGCCATCGTGAATGAATACCAGGTCCAGGTCCGAACCATGCCCGAGTTCCAGACCGCCGACTTTCCCGTAACCGACAATGATGAAGCCGGGATCGCACAAAGTGCCATCGGTGCGTTGCGGCGTGCCGTACTTGGCCACGGTCTGGCGCCAGGCCAGGGCCAGCACTTGTTCGAGGATCGCTTCGGCGAGCCAGGTCAGGTAATCGCTGACTTTCATCAGCGGCAGGCTGCCGGCGATTTCCGACGCGGCGACGCGCAAACGGTGCGCCAGTTTGAAATGGCGCAGGGCTTCCATTTGTTGTTCGAGGTCATCCTCGGGGATTCGTGTCAGGCGCTCGCGCAACTCGGCGGCCAGTTCCGGCGCCAAGGGCGGCTTGAACAACCGGCCTTCGTTGAGCAATTCATCGAGCAGCAGCGGGAAGCGCGTGATCTGTTCAGCGATCCACGGGCTCGCGGCGCACAAGGTCAGCAAACGTCGCAGCGCGCCGGGGTTTTCAGTCAGCAGCACCAGGTACGCGGAGCGTCGGGCCACTGCTTCGACCAGTGGCAGCACGCGCTCCAGCACCAGATCCGGGTTGGCGTGTTCGACCGCCTGGGCCAGCAACCGTGGAATGAACGCATCAAGGCGTTCGCGGCCCAGACGCTGCATCGCGCGCAATTGCGGGCTGCTGCGCAGGCTGGCCAAGGCTTTCAGCGCTTTGGTGGCATCGGCGAAACCGCCCTCCTCCAACTGGCGACAAGCGGCCTCTTCGTCCTGCGCCTCCTCCCACAATGGCAGCCATTCACCGCCGACCACCACTTCGCTTTCGGTGCCTTCCTCTTCATCAGGGTCGGCGATCACCTGGCCAAAGTGCCAGGCCACGCGACCGCGCCAATACATCAGCTGCTCATGGAAGGCGTCCCAATCGGCGAAGCCCAACATAAAGGCAATGCGCGCCTGATCCTGCGCCCCGTCCGGCAACATCTGCGTCTGGCGGTCGGCAATCGCCTGGATCGCGTGCTCGGTGTAACGCAGGAATTCGTAGCCTTCGCGCAGCTCGCTGACCACCGCCGGCGGCAGGTAACCCTGACCTTCCAGCGTGCTCAGTACTTTTAATAGAGGACGTTGTTGCAGGCTCAGGTCGCGGCCACCGTGGATCAGCTGGAACGCCTGGGCGATAAACTCGACTTCGCGGATGCCGCCGGAGCCGAGCTTGATGTTGTCGGCCATGCCTTTGCGCCGGACTTCCTGCTGAATCAGCTGCTTCATCGTGCGCAGCGCTTCGATGGCGGAGAAGTCCAGGTAACGCCGGTAAACGAACGGGCGCAGCATGTCTTGCAGCTGCGCGCCGGCCACCTGGTCGCCGGCCACCACCCGCGACTTGATCATCGCGTAGCGTTCCCAGTCACGGCCCTGATCCTGGTAATACTGCTCCAGCGCGTTGAAGCTCAACACCAGCGCACCCGACGAACCGTAAGGGCGCAGGCGCATGTCGACGCGGAACACAAAGCCGTCGACGGTCATCGGGTCCAGCGCCTTGATCACGCGCTGACCGAGGCGGATGAAGAATTCCTGATTATCCAGCGAGCGTTTCACGCCGACGGTTTCGCCGCCCTCGGGGTAGGCGAAGATCAGGTCGATGTCCGACGACAGGTTCAGCTCGACCGCGCCAAGCTTGCCCATGCCGAGAATGACCATCTGCTGCGGCTCGCCGCTGCGTCGCCCGGTGGGCACGCCAAACTGCTGGCAATGCCGCGAGTACAACCACTGATAGGCCTGATCGATGCTCGCATCGGCCATGTCCGAGAGGTCGCGGCAGGTCTGGACCAGATCGGCCTGACGGGTCAGGTCGCGCCAGATGATCCGCACTTGATGGCGGGTGCGCTGGCGGCGCAGGGCGCGACCGAGCTCGTCTTCGGTTTCAGCCGCGTTCACCGCTGCCGCAATCTGCGCACACAGTTCGCCGGGAGCATAGCCACGGTCCAGCTCACCGGACTGCACCAGCGCCAGCAACATCAAAGGGTCACGTACGCTCTGTTCAATCACAAAGTCGCTGGCGGCGGTGACGCGGGCGAATTGCGCCCAGCGCTCAGGCGTCCAGGCGGACAGGCCATGATCATCAAGAGCCTCGACGGCCGCACGGAACGACTGCTCGGCGCGGGTGACAAACGGCAGGAGAATGCCGGGCAGTTCAGCAAGCGTAGGGAGGCTCATGGTCTATCCTTGATCGGCGTGTAGGAGGCTGCATGTAGTGAATTTTCAAATTGCACTACCTGATCGACTGTCGAACAAAGGTTAGAAATAGCTGAAATTTCTTTATTTTTGGCAGGCAGCATCAAGCTTTCACCTTTTTCGGTTGGCAAAAGACCAACCTTAACGATTATTCTCACAACGTAGCCGGAGGCCACAAGCCGCTCATCTGTAGTTTTACTACTCGTATATACATTCGAATAGCTGAAATGCCCGATGATTTGTAGTAAAACTACACGCCGCCGAATCCTACCTCTCGGCAATCCAAGAATTTATATCGTCTGCCCACAAGGCCAGTCGCAAACTCAGGCAACCGATTCTGGAAGCCTTTCCGCCCTGGAGCAAGCCATGCAAGACCTCGATCCCGTCGAAACCCAGGAATGGCTGGACGCCCTGGAATCGGTTCTCGACAAAGAAGGCGAAGACCGTGCTCACTATCTGATGACCCGTATGGGCGAACTCGCAACCCGCAGCGGTTCGCAATTGCCTTACGCCATCACCACGCCATACCGCAACACCATTCCCGTTACCCACGAAGCACGCATGCCTGGCGACCTGTTCATGGAACGCCGCATTCGCTCGCTGGTACGCTGGAACGCGATGGCCATGGTGATGCGCACGAACCTGAAAGATTCTGACCTGGGCGGTCACATCTCCAGCTTCGCTTCCAGCGCAACCCTGTACGACATCGGCTTCAACTATTTCTTCCAGGCCCCGACCGACGAACACGGCGGCGACCTGATCTACTTCCAGGGCCACACCTCGCCAGGCGTTTACGCCCGTGCGTTCATGGAAGGCCGCATCACCGAAGACCAGATGAACAACTTCCGCCAGGAAGTGGACGGTCAGGGCCTGTCGTCCTACCCGCACCCTTGGCTGATGCCTGATTTCTGGCAGTTCCCGACTGTATCCATGGGTCTGGGCCCGATCCAGGCGATCTACCAGGCGCGCTTCATGAAGTACCTGGAAGCCCGTGGCTTCATTCCGGAAGGCAAGCAGAAAGTCTGGTGCTTCCTGGGCGACGGCGAGTGCGACGAGCCGGAATCCCTGGGCGCGATCTCGCTGGCTGGCCGCGAGAAGCTCGACAACCTGATCTTCGTCATCAACTGCAACCTGCAGCGCCTCGACGGCCCGGTTCGCGGCAACGGCAAGATCATCCAGGAACTCGAAGGCGTGTTCCGCGGTGCTCAGTGGAACGTGACCAAAGTCATCTGGGGCCGTTTCTGGGACCCACTGCTGGCCAAAGACGTCGACGGCATCCTGCAACGTCGCATGGACGAAGTCATCGACGGCGAGTACCAGAACTACAAAGCCAAAGACGGCGCGTTCGTGCGTGAACACTTCTTCAACACGCCAGAACTCAAGGCGATGGTTGCAGACCTGTCCGACGACGAGATCTGGAAACTCAACCGTGGCGGCCACGACCCGTACAAGGTCTACGCGGCGTACCACGAAGCGGTCAACCACAAAGAACAACCGACCGTCATCCTGGCCAAGACCATCAAAGGTTATGGCACCGGTGCCGGCGAAGCGAAAAACACTGCGCACAACACCAAGAAAGTCGACGTAGACAGCCTGAAGTTGTTCCGTGATCGTTTCGACATCCCGGTCAAAGACGACGAGCTGGAAAACCTGCCGTTCTTCAAGCCAGAGCCAAACAGCGCCGAAGCCCGCTACCTGAGCGAGCGCCGCACTGCACTGGGCGGCTTCGTGCCACAGCGCCGCGCACAGAGCTTCAGCGTACCGACGCCATCGCTGGATACGCTCAAGGCGATCCTCGACGGCTCCGGCGACCGTGAAATTTCCACCACCATGGCCTTCGTGCGGATCCTCGCGCAGCTGGTCAAGGACAAGGAAATCGGCCCGCGCATCGTTCCGATCATCCCGGACGAAGCCCGTACCTTCGGTATGGAAGGCATGTTCCGTCAGTTGGGCATCTACTCGTCCGTCGGCCAGCTCTACGAGCCAGTCGATAAAGACCAGGTGATGTTCTACAAGGAAGACAAAAAGGGCCAGATCCTCGAAGAAGGCATCAACGAAGCGGGCGCCATGAGCTCCTTCATCGCTGCCGGTACTTCGTACTCCAGCCACAACCAGCCAATGCTGCCGTTCTACATCTTCTACTCGATGTTCGGCTTCCAGCGTATCGGCGACCTGGCCTGGGCTGCCGGCGACAGCCGTACCCGTGGCTTCCTGATCGGCGGCACCGCCGGCCGGACCACGCTGAACGGCGAAGGCCTGCAACACGAAGACGGTCACAGCCACATCCTGGCTGCCACCATCCCGAACTGCCGCACCTATGATCCAACCTACGGCTACGAGCTGGCGGTGATCATTCAGGACGGCATGAAGAAGATGACCGAAGAGCAGCAGGACGTTTTCTACTACATCACCGTGATGAACGAGTCCTACCAGCAGCCAGCCATGCCGGCCGGTGTCGAGGAAGGCATCATCAAGGGCATGTACCTGCTCGAAGAAGACACCCGCGAAGCGGCGCACCACGTTCAGCTGATGGGCTCCGGCACCATCCTGCGTGAAGTCCGTGAAGCGGCGAAGATCCTGCGTGAGCAGTTCAACGTTGGCGCCGACGTGTGGAGCGTTACCAGCTTCAACGAACTGCGTCGCGATGGCCTGGCCGTCGAGCGCACCAACCGTCTGCACCCTGGCCAGAAGCCTAAACTGAGCTACGTCGAAGAGTGCCTGAACGGCCGTCAAGGTCCGGTCATCGCGTCTACCGACTACATGAAGCTGTTCGCTGAGCAAATTCGTCAGTGGGTCCCGTCCAAGGAATTCAAAGTCCTGGGCACCGACGGTTTCGGCCGCAGTGACAGCCGCAAGAAGCTGCGTCACTTCTTCGAAGTCGATCGTCATTTCGTGGTGTTGGCAGCCCTGGAAGCACTGGCTGACCGTGGTGACATCGAACCTAAAGTGGTGGCTGAAGCCATCGCCAAGTTCGGTATCAACCCGGAAAAACGCAACCCACTGGACTGCTGAGGAGAGATTCTGTGAGCGAACTCATTCGCGTACCTGACATCGGCAGCGGTGAAGGTGAAGTAATTGAACTGTTTGTGAAGGTCGGCGACCGTATCGAAGCCGACCAGAGCATCCTGACACTTGAGTCGGACAAGGCGAGCATGGAAGTGCCTGCGCCGAAGGCCGGTATCATCAAGAGCCTGAAAGTGAAGCTGGGCGACCGCCTGAAAGAAGGCGACGAACTGCTGGAGCTGGAAGTCGAAGGTGCCGCTGCTGCGGCTCCTGCGGCTGCCGCGCCTGCAGCCAAAGCCGCAGAGAAACCGGCCGCTGCTCCAGCGCCGGCTGCTGCTGCGCCAGCTGCCGCTTCGGTTCAGCAAGTGCACGTGCCGGACATCGGTTCGGCGGGCAAGGCCCAGATCATCGAGATCCAGGTCAAGGTCGGCGACACCGTCGAGGCTGATCAGTCGCTGATCACCCTGGAATCCGACAAGGCGAGCATGGAAATTCCATCGCCTGCCGCTGGCGTGATCAAAGCCATCAGCGTCAAGCTCAACGACGAAGTTGGCACCGGCGACCTGATTCTGGACCTGGAAGTGGCAGGTGCTGCGGCACCGGCTGCGGCCGCGCCAGCTCAGGCGGCTGCTCCTGCCGCTGCACCTGCGCCAGCCGCTGCCGCCCCGGCTGCACCGGTTGCCGACAGCGTTCAGGACATTCACGTCCCGGACATCGGTTCGGCGGGCAAGGCCAAGATCATCGAAGTACTGGTCAAGGCCGGTGACACCGTCGCCGCCGACCAGTCGCTGATCACCCTGGAATCCGACAAGGCGAGCATGGAAATCCCATCGCCTGCCGCTGGCGTGGTGGAAAGCATTTCCATCAAGCTGGATGACGAAGTCGGTACCGGCGACCTGATCCTGAAGCTGAAAGTCAAAGGCGCTGCGCCTGCTGCTGCCCCGGCTGCGGCATCGGCTCCAGCCGCTGCGGCACCGAGCGCTCCTGCGCCAGCCGCTGCTGCTCCTGCTGCTCCAGCACCTGCGGCGGCTCCGGCCAAGTCGGGCGCCAAGGTTCACGCAGGTCCTGCCGTACGCCAACTGGCCCGCGAATTCGGCGTAGAGCTGAGCGCGGTCAGCCCAAGCGGCCCGCACGGTCGTGTGCTGAAAGAAGACGTGCAGGTTTACGTCAAAGCCATGATGCAGAAGGCCAAGGAAGCACCGGCCGCTGCTGCCGGCGCAACCGGTGGCGCGGGCATCCCGCCGATTCCGGTCGTGGACTTCAGCCGCTTCGGTGAAACCGAAGAAGTGCCGATGACTCGCCTGATGCAAATCGGCGCGTCGAGCCTGCACCGCAGCTGGTTGAACATCCCGCACGTGACTCAGTTCGATTCGGCTGATATCACCGAGCTGGAAGCGTTCCGTATCGCTCAGAAAGCCGTTGCAGAGAAGGCTGGCGTCAAGCTGACCATCCTGCCGCTGCTGCTCAAATCCTGCGCGCACATGCTCAAGGAACTGCCGGACTTCAACAGTTCGCTGGCACCAAGCGGCAAGGCGATCATCCGCAAGAAGTACGTGAACATCGGCTTCGCCGTCGACACCCCTGAAGGCCTGCTGGTACCGGTCATCAAGAACGTCGACCAGAAGAGCCTGTTGCAACTGGCAGCCGAAGCCGCTGCGCTGGCAGCCAAAGCCCGCGACAAGAAGCTCACCGCTGACGACATGCAAGGCGCCTGCTTCACCATTTCCAGCCTCGGCCACATTGGCGGCACCGGCTTCACGCCGATCGTCAACGCGCCGGAAGTGGCGATCCTCGGTGTTTCCAAGGCAACCATCCAGCCAGTCTGGGACGGCAAAGCCTTCCAGCCGAAACTGATGCTGCCGCTGTCGCTGTCCTACGATCACCGTGTGATCAACGGCGCCGCTGCTGCACGCTTCACCCAGCGTCTGAGCAGCCTGCTGGCGGACATCCGCACCATCTTGCTGTAACACCGGCCGGCCCTCCTTCACCGGAGGGCCGTTCGCGTTTCACGTTTTCCGAGCGCCACGCTCGTACCTCAACCCCGCCAATTTGGCGGGGCTTTTTTTGACTTGAAGAAAGTCACTTTCCTACGTTCGTGGTTGAGTTAGCCCACAACTCGAATCCACTTCGGCACGATATTTTTTGCCGGCCTCACACTAGGCTTGTTTATACAAATGACTAACTAAAGGCTTAGTCGGCTTACTCATTTAGTTAATACCCCTTCGAATGGATTCGAATATGTTTAAACCTACCGTCGGCCCGATTATTGGCCACACTACAACTCAACACGCCCGTATCTTTTTACGTGGCGAGTTACAAGAAGACACTTTGGTGTTTGGTGGAATTCGTTATCGACGCAGCGGTGATACACCGTGGTCCAAAGCAATATTCAAACAACTGACAAGCACGCGAGACATGTGCGACGTCTTTGCCCTCAACGATCTCGCCGCCGATACCGAGTACGAATACCAGGCAGGCTGGTTCAGCCCCATGAGCCCCGTGCACACCGTGGAGACGGTTCAGGAACTGCCGCTGCAATGGCCCAGGCATGTCTACCGTTTCAGCACCCAGTCCGGCAATCCCGCAGCGCCACGGGCTTACATCGTCGGGTCATGCCGTTACCTGCGGATGACGGTCGGCGCACCTTCGTTCCCGCACCTGGGCGACCGGATCTTTGCCTCCATCACGAACCTGGCGCAGCGTGCCGAAACGCCCATCAGCGCCCTGTTGATGATTGGCGACCAAGTCTATATCGATGACTTGAACATCATCGCCCATGATCGGGAATACAAGGAAATACTCAGCAAGTACCGCATGGCTTTTTCCCAGCCGCACATTTCAAAGTTAATGTCCGGCACGCCGACTTACATGATCCTCGACGACCATGAAATCGAAGACAACTGGCCCGCCAATAAAAACAAAAACGATGACCTTCTCTATAACAATGCCATCGCCGCCTATGAGTTGTATCAAGCCAGCCATAGCCCGGCCCATGAGTTGCTTGAAGATGGAAACATCCGTTACCCCCTGAAACGCTATTGGTATCAATTCACCAACGGGGATATCGAATGGTTTGTCACCGACAGCCGAACCCGACGCAACCTGTCGGCCGGCGACCGGCGCATTCTCGACGAAGAGCAGGAGCAGGCCCTGTGCGAATGGCTGATCCACAGCCCGGCCCGGGTCAAATTCGTGGTCACCAGCGTGATGTTCTACCCCGACCGAAAACGCCTGGGCGATGACGCCTGGAAAGCCTTTCCGGAGCAACGACTACGGTTGCTGGAGACTATTCGTACACGCCGCATCAAGAACGTGTTCTTCGTTTCCGGTGATGTGCACGGCTCCCTGACCAGTCGATTGACCCACAGCGAAGACCCGGACTTCGAAGTGCACACCATCGTCTCCTCGCCGCTGTGCAACAGCAAATTGCTGCCCTACGCCAAGGCCTCCACCTTCATCCTTGATCAGCCACTAGCCCGAACAGCGGCGGGAGATTATCGGCATGAACTGACCAGCCAGGTCATCAGCCAGGACAATTTCGCGCACCTGATCGTTGAGCCAGAACAAATCCGCATCAGTTATCACGACCGCGACGGCAAACTTTTACAGTCGACGAGCATTACGTTGCGGTGATGCCGAAAACATCGCCAGCAAGCCGGCTCCTACAGAAATTACGCGACCCCCTGTAGGAGCCAGCTTGCTGGCGATAGCGGCCTCAAATTTTGCGCCGCCCTCCAGACCGCCATCGCTGGCAAGCCAGGCTCCTACAGGTCCGGTGTCGCCCCGCAGATCGAGAATTCCTCCACCTCCCCTGTAGGAGCCGGCTTGCTGGCGATAGCGGTCTCAAACTCTGCGCCGCCCTTCAGGCCGCCTTCGCTGGCAAGCCAGGCTCCCACAGGTCCGGTGTCGCCCCGCAGATCGAAAATTACCCCACCTCCCCTGTAGGAGCCAGCTTGCTGGCGATCGCGACCTCAAACTCTGCGCCGCCCTTCAGGCCACCATCGCTGGCAAGCCAGGCTCCCACAGGTCCGGTGTCACCCCGCAGATCGAGAATTCCCCCACCTCCCCTGTAGGAGCCAGCTTGCTGGCGATCAGCCGCAACGCTTTTTCCAGCGAAATACGTTAGTTTTCAGCCATTACTGAAGAAATGCTCACGCCGGCCGACATATTCTTATAGCACTTGGCCTTCATGTCTCTTGTCAGTCGGTGTCGCAATGATGCAACCTTGCCGCAGGCAACAGTAAAGAGGGCGAGAGCCCGGCGCGATCAGCACATTCGAAGCGAGTTACCCTCCATGAAAAGCCAACCCGATGCCGCCAGCCGTATGGTGGCCGAGGTAGTGACGCAGTTGCCGGTGCCCTCGCGGCTCGGCATGCTGCGTTTCGAACGGCTGAATGAACCCAGCTGGGCGCTGCTGTTTCTCGATCCTAACTGCGAGCGACAGTTCGGCCTGCCCGCGGTGGAACTCTGTGCGCTGGTCGGTTCGCCCTATGCCAGCCTGATGGAGCCCGAAGCGCGCTATCAGCTGCATGACGCGGTCCAGCACCAACTCACCGAAAGCCCGCATTACCTGATCCGCTACACCTTGCACACCGCCGCAGGCACCCTGAGCCTGCTGGAACTGGGCGAAGCCTACAAACAACACAATCGACACCTGCTGCGCGGCTACCTGCTGGTGGTCGATGGCATGTTCGAAGGCGATCCGCTGCTGCCGGCGCTGGACCTCGAAACCCAGAACTCGCGCTTGCAGATCGCCCTGGAACTCAATCAGCGCGCCCAACAGGAGCAGCTCCTGCACCTGGACCGCGTGCGCGCCCAGCAAGACTTGATCCTGCTGCTGACCCGCCAGCGCTACAGCACCGGCAATTCCCTGCAAGAAGCCGCCGAGCTGATCACCCGCAGCGCCTGTGACATCTACGAAATCGACTGCGCCAGCCTGTGGAACCTTGACGGTTCGATGTTGGTGCCGATCTCGGCATATCACCGCACCACCCAGGAATACGCCCTACCGGCGCCGATCGACATCAGTGGCTTCCCCGATTACATGGACGCGCTGCACGGCAGCCGTGCAATCGATGCCCACAATGCGATTCGCGATCCGCGCACCCGGGAAATGGCCGAAAGCCTGCGCCCGCGTGATGTGAACGCGATGCTCGATGCCAGCATTCGTGTCGATGGCCAAGTCGTCGGCGTGCTCTGTCTGGAGCAGACCGGTGCGACCCGCGCCTGGCAGTCCGACGAAATCGCCTTCGCCGGCGAGCTGGCCGACCAGTTCGCCCAAGTCATCAACAACCACAACCGTCGCACCGCCACCAGCGCCCTGCACCTGTTCCAGCGTGCGGTCGAGCAAAGTGCCAACGCCTTTTTGCTGGTCAATTGCGACGGCGTGGTGGAATACGTCAACCCGAGTTTCACCGCGATCACCCAATACACCACCGAAGAAGTCCACGGCCAGCGGCTGTCGGAACTGCCGGCCCTGGAAAACCTCAGTGAACTGCTGTTCGACGCGCCTTCGGCGCTGGCCAAGAGCAACAGTTGGCAGGGTGAATTCAAGAGCCGCCGCAAAAACCTCGAACCCTACTGGGGCCAGCTGTCGATTTCCAAGGTGTACGGCGACAACCGCGAGCTGACGCACTACATCGGCATCTACGAAGACATCACCCAGACCAAACTCGCTCAGCAGCGTATCGAGCGCCTGGCCTACACCGACAATCTGACCAACCTCGGTAACCGCCCGGCGTTCATCCGTAATCTCGATGAGCGCTTCGCCCGAGACAGCGATACCCCGATCAGTCTGCTGCTGGTGGACATCGACAACTTCAAGCGAATCAACGACAGCCTCGGCCACCAGACCGGCGACAAACTGCTGATCAGCCTGGCCCGACGCCTGCGCAACAGCCTGATCCCGAGCGGCAGCCTGGCGCGTTTTGCCAGTAACGAATTCGCCGTGCTGCTGGACAACACCGACCTCGCAATGGGCCAGCAAGTCGCCAACCAACTGCTGGCGACCCTCGACAAACCGATGTTCGTCGACAACCAACTGATCAGCGTCACCGGCTCCGTGGGCCTGGCCTGCGCGCCGCTACACGGCCGCGACCCGCAAACCCTGATGCGTAACGCCGGGCTCGCGCTGCACAAGGCCAAGGCCAACGGCAAGCATCAGGTTCAGGTGTTCACCGAAGCGCTGAACGCCGAGGCCAGTTACAAACTGTTCGTCGAGAACAACCTGCGCCGCGCCCTGACACAGAACGAGCTGGACGTGTTCTACCAGCCGAAGCTGTGCCTGCGCAGCGGTCGCCTGCTGGGCATGGAAGCGTTGCTGCGCTGGAACCATCCGGAAAAAGGCATGATCCGCCCGGACCAGTTCATCAGCGTCGCTGAAGAAACCGGGTTGATCATCCCGATCGGCAAATGGATCGCCCGCCAGGCCTGCCGCATGAGCAAAGACCTGACGGCCGCTGGCCTGGGCAATCTGCAAGTGGCGATCAACCTGTCGCCCAAACAGTTCTCCGACCCGGACCTGGTGTCGTCGATTGCCAACATCCTCAAGGAAGAAGCGCTGCCGCCGAGCCTGCTGGAGCTGGAACTGACCGAAGGCCTGCTGCTGGAAGCCACCGAAGACACCCACTTGCAGCTCGACCAGCTCAAGCGCCTTGGCCTGACCCTGGCCATGGACGACTTCGGCACCGGTTACTCGTCGCTTAGTTACTTGAAAAAATTCCCCATCGACATCATTAAGATTGATCGAAGCTTTATTCACGAAATCCCGGACAACCAGGACGACATGGAAATCACCTCCGCGGTGATCGCTATGGCCCACAACCTGAAACTCAAGGTCGTGGCTGAAGGCATCGAGACGGCCGAACAGCTGGCTTTCCTGCGCCGCCACCGCTGCGACGTCGGCCAGGGCTACCTGTTCGACCGACCGATTCCGGGCTCCGAGCTGATCGAAAAGCTCAAGCGCTACCCGCGCGGCCCAATCGCCTGACCGCCCCACCGCAATCCCTTGTAGGAGTGAGCCTGCTCGCGATAGCAGTGTGTCAGTCACTGACATATTGCCTGGCACCCCGCCATCGCTGGCAAGCCGGTCTCGCCCACACATTGGGTAGTGCGTAACCAGGCGGCATTGGGCAAACTGGCGGTCTGACTACCTACATTTCAACCTGACTGAGAGGACTGATCATGGTTCTGCGCTCGGAAATTCTGGTGAACAAAAACGTGCTCCCTACTAAAGAACAAGCTCTGCCTGGCCGCGAAACCCCGATGACCGTGCCGGAAAAACACTTCGTCCACGACGCCCCGCTGCTGGGCCCATTCGCCATGGACGTGGATTTTGCGATCTTCGGTCTGGGTTGCTTCTGGGGTGCAGAGCGCAAGTTCTGGCAGCGCGAAGGTGTGGTGAGTACCGCGGTGGGTTACGCCGGTGGCTTCACGCCGAACCCGACGTATGAAGAAGTCTGCTCAGGCCTGACTGGCCACAGCGAAGTGGTACTGGTGGTCTACGAGCCGGCGAAAGTCAGCTATGAAGAACTACTGAAAATGTTCTGGGAACTGCACAACCCGACCCAGGGTATGCGCCAGGGCAACGACATCGGCACTCAGTACCGCTCGGTGGTCTACGCCACCAACCCGACGCAACTGGAAGCGGCCAAGAACAGCGAAAAAGTGTTCCAGGCCGAACTGACCAAGGCGGGTAAAGGCACCATCACTACCGAAATCGAAGAAGCGCCGACGTTCTACTTCGCCGAGGCGTATCACCAGCAGTACCTGGCCAAAAACCCTGAAGGCTACTGCGGGATTGGCGGCACCGGCGTCACCTGCCCGATCTGACCTGACGCAGAGTCAATTGTAGGAGCCAGCTTGCTGGCGATAGCGTCGGAAAATCCAGCGCGGATCTCTCGGCCGCCATCGCCAGCAAGCCGGCTCCTACAGGTTATGTGTCAGCCACGAGATTGCGCTCGGCACACGACTGATTGGCGTTACCCGCTCAATCTGTTCTGACACAGATCCAATTGTAGGAGCCAGCTTGCTGGCGATAGCGTCAGGAAATCCAGCACGGATCTCCCGGCCGCCATCGCCGGCAAGCCGGCTCCTACAGGGTTTTTCGTTTGCCGTGGTTATTCGGCGATCAACCAATCCATCTGCCACCCACCCTGGGTCTGTCCCAACTTCTTGGACAACCACGGCAGCAGCTCACGCAATTCCTCTTCCAGCCCCCACGGCGGGTTCGCGATCGCCAACCCGGAACCGTTCAGACTGTTCGGCGTGTCCAGCGGATGCACCAGCAACTCCACCCGCAACAACTTCGGCGCGCCTGTGCCGGCCAGATCCTGATAGAAACGACGCAACATGCGCTGGTCCTTCACCGGGTACCAGATCGCCGCCACGGTTTGACGCATCCGGCCAATCGCTTCTTTCAGCGACGCCGCGCAACGCTGCATCTCATCGAGCTGCTCAAACGGCGGATCAATCAACATCACCGCGCGCTTCTCCTGCACCGGCAACATCGCACGCGGCACATGCCAGCCTTCGCCCAAGTGAACCTTCACCCGACGGTCACCGGCCATGTTGTCCTTGAGCAACACACCGTCTTCGGGGTGCTTCTCGTTGAGCATCACCCGATCCTGCGGCCGCGTCAGACGCCGCGCCAACTCCGGCGACCCCGGGTAATAGCGCAATTGGCCATCCGGGTTCATGTCGTGCAGCACCTTCATGTAATCGGCGGTCAGATCCGGCAGATCCGGCTGATCCCACAACCGCGCGATGCCTTCCAGGTACTCACCGGTACGGCTCGCCTGATCGCCTTGCAGGTCATACAGACCAATGCCGGCGTGAGTGTCGAGATAGGCAAACGGCTGCTCCTTGCGCGACATCAGGGCGATGAGGCGGGTCAAGGTCAGGTGTTTGAACACATCGGCGTGATTGCCGGCATGGAAGGCGTGACGATAATTCATGATTGCTCCTGCGAAGGCAGGGAAGTTTACCTTGTACCGAGGCGAACGTCAGGGCTTCGCGGCTGAGCGGGCAGTGATCGTTCCCACGCGGCGCATGGAAACGATCATTCAGCGGCGTTACGCGGAAGGCCGAGCCTTCAACCGCCGCCCCAACACGTCCAGCACATCACACCCGTCCCGCAACGGAATGGCGCAAAGCAGGGCAAAGTCACTGAGGATGAAGGACTCGCACTCCATAGAACCACGCATCGACAGGTTTTCGAGCACCTGGGTGACAGCGCGGATTCGATAGCTGGCGGCGTCGTACAAGACATCGAGCGGTGCGCGGGTATCGACGAACAGCGTGGGCATGTCGTCGCAGTTGCTGGTGAGCGCCATGAAGCGGTTTTCGGGTGGTGGGGTTGGTTTTTCGTAGGGTGGGTCGGGTTTGATTGTTGTCATCAGTCTGATTCCTAACGTATGGATTGGAACCGCCAGCAATCACTTCCACGCAATGGGTGGCGGCTGTACGCAGGTGTGGAAGACCGAGACGTTAGGCACTCGGCGCACTCGAAAGCGCCCCGCGCACAGCCACCATAAAACACAGACGAAAAAACGCCGAACTGGTGGCGCTTGACGCGCCTAACGATAGAAGGGCTTCCACGCCCTGTCACTGAATTTGCAGTGACGGCCTGAAGACTATCGATATGGCCCGAAGCGCACCAGTTCATGGAAACCGCTACAACTTGAAGGAAACTTCCGACGAGCTTGCCCAGAAATTTCGCAGCCTGTAAGACCGCCTTCGCGGGCAAGCCTCGCTCCTACAGGATTGAGGCGTGCCGCAAAAATCAGGAACGACTCCAATCCTGTAGGAGCGAGGCTTGCCCGCGAATTGAGCGCGAAGCGGTCATAAATTCTATCTGTCTCAGAGATAACGAGCCTTACCAGGTTGATTGATCTTCAAGGCTGGCCTTGTGGAGGTCGTCCTTCCACTGAATAGTCGCCAAGCGAAAGATGTCTTCGAAAAATAACCGTGGACAATTCATCTCGTCCCAACCATCGGGGAGAGACGAATACTCTTCAGGATCATGCTCAAGCAATGCCTGGAAGTCATAATTTTTATCCTGAAGACTTTCTCCCAAACACTTATAAAGAAGATACCTGTGGCGATATGATCTCTTTCGAGACAGGCAATACTTGAGTATTAACTCTTCGCGATCAGCTGGATCGTTAGGGTCGTATTTCTCGAGCTCCTCCCCAAGCGTCTCTTCACGATCATAAATATCGAAACACCCCAGAAAATATGAGGGTGTAGGGATGTAAGGCTGTTCAGTGCCAGGGTCAATAAGCATCGCTTTTCCTACTTTATGGGGTACAGCGTGAAAGGCACGCCAGACTCGTCAAATTTCATTTCGAACCCATTCAACTCAACGAGCTTCGGGTTTTGTTTCGACTTTGAGTTTGGTTTATACCCTTCGCCCGCGCCGGGGAGTTGCATCCGGACAATGTCATTATCTTTATCGTCCTTCCCTGTAAAACGGGGCAGTCCCTGTTCCACTCTGGTTGTTCCAAGGATATAAGCCTTATGCATCAGCTCCCAACTGTGAAAACGGGAGCTCGGATTACCAACTCTGTTTCTGGGAGTTCTACCAGTAATTGGATCCGTACCATCAATAGCTCGCTGCTTCCATTTGGCATCTGGTACCGCTGGACTATGTTTCCCCACCATATGCATCCGCTGGCTTTTATCCAACCGTCTAATTTCGTTCTCGGAAAGCTCCGCAGCGCTTAACTTAGGCTTCGGTAACTCAGGCTCGCCCTCATCAACCCTAGCGCCAGCCGTATCATCCGGCGCTCCACACCCAGGCTCCCCCTTACGCGGGCAATTCCCGCTCAACCCCAACGGATCAACCCACCCCGTCGGATTCAGCGCATACCGATACCCGTTCAGCCCACCCGCCAACTTGACCGGATCCGGCGTCAGGTACCGCCCCACCTCCGGATCATAGTACCGATGCCGGTTGTGATGCAGGCCGCTCTCGGCGTCGAAGTACTGCCCTTGAAACCGCAGCGGCTGCTCAAGTTGCTCGCCCCCACCGAACGCTAACCGCGTAACTTTTCCGTAGGCGTTGTACTTCGCCGACCAGACAATCTCGCCACCAAAATCGGTCAGTTCCTGCGGCGTACCAAGGTGATCGAGCTGGTAGTAAAACGGGCAAGCCTTGCGCGGGCCTTTGCCGTCGAGCATGGCCAATGGGCGGAAGGTGCCCGGTTCGTAAACATAGCTGCGGTAGTGCTCGCGACTGCTTTCAGCGACGAGGTTGTCGCCCTGCCAGAAGAACTCGGTGGTTTTACCGTCGACGGTTTTAGCGATGCGTCGGCCAAAGGCGTCGTAGCGGTAACTCGCATAACGTCCGTCCGGGGTCGTGACGCTGACCAAGCGATGCTGGCAGTCGTAGGCATATTCGGTGACAAGTTTTTGCCCGGTGCCGCGACGTTCGCGGATGAGGTTGCCGAAGGCGTCGTAGTCGTAATGGCGGTCGCCTTGCATGAGCAGGCGATTGCCTTTTACGGCAGCCACACCGGGGCGGTTTTGCATCAGCAGGTTGCCGGCCGGGTCGTGGGCGAAGCTTTCCGGTGGGTCGTCGCGGGTGTGTCGCACGCGGGTCAGGCGGTTGAGGGCGTCGTAGTAATAACTGCGCTGGCCGTGGCGGCTGTCGGCGACGGTCGCCAGGTTGCCGTTGACCGCGTAGGTGTAATGGCGCAGGTACAGCGGGCGGGTTTGTTGATTGATCGCGTGTGCTTGCAGGCGGCCCTGTTCGTCGTAGTGGTAGCGGCTGGTGAGCTGGCCTTGTTGGCGCTGCTGTTCGCGGCCAAACGTGAATTGGTGGGAGGTGAGCGGCGCGCCGTTGAGGTCGATGGCGGTCAGCGCGCCACCCTTGGCGTGGTGGTAATCGAGCTTGCTGCCGTCCGGCAGGCGCATGCGGTTGAGTTGGCCACAGGCGTCGTATCCGTAGCGCAAGGTGCCCCAGCCTTGGTGCTCGGTGACCAAACGGTCTTGTCGGTCGTACTCGAATTCCAGCGGATGATCGTGACCGTCGTCGACGCTGATCAGCCGTCCGAGGTTGTCGTAGCGGTATTCGACCTTGATGTCGTCGGGCAGTGTTTTGACCAGCAACCGCCCTGCCGAATCTCGCTCATAAGCGGTAACCCGCTGCGAGCCGTCTTCGCCGAACTCGGTTTTTTCCAGCAGGTTTCCATTGAGGTCGTAGGTGTACGCCGTGCGCTGGCCATCGAATCCGGTTTCCTGTCGGATCAATCCACCGGGCGTGTAGTCCAGGCGATAGTGTTCGCCGGATTCGTTTTCGATTTCTGTGAGCAGCAGCTGCGCGTTGTCGTAGCGATAGTTGAGCTGCGTGCCGTCGGGATTGATCCGGCGGCTGACCAAATGCAAACCATCGACGTATTCGTAGCGGGTAACGAGGCCAAGCTCGTCGCGTTCGGCGGTGATTTTTCCGTAGGCGTTGTAGCTGAAGGCGCGCGTGGCACCCGTAGGAAGTGTCGTCTGAACCAGTCGCCCAACGGCGTCCCACCCGTAGTGAGTGAGCGATCCGTGTTCATCCTGATCGGTAATCCGTCGACCCAGCGCGTCGTAGGAAAACCGCCGCAGCCCACCGTCCGGCAAAGTTTCTTCAACCAGTTGCCCCAAAGCATTGCGGACGAAGAGATGGCGACTGCTATCCGGGTAACGGATCGACAGCAACTGGCCTTTTTCATCGTAGTGATAATGGGTGACATGGCCGTCGGGGTCGGTCGTTTCGGTGATGTCGCCCTGAGCGTTGCGCTGATATTTCCAGACTGCTTTGCCGCGATACCGGGCATGCAAGAAACCGTTGCGATACTCGTAGGACGTGGGCTCGTCTTCCGGCGGAATCAGCGCCACCAAACGTCCGACTTCGTCGTAGTGGTATTCGGTGACGGCGCCGAGCGGATCCTGCTCGGTAATCAATCGACCTTTATCGTCGTAGGCCTTGAGGTGTTCGCCGCCATCCAGCTCGACCTTGCGCACCAGTCGCGCCCGATCGTCGTGCTGGTAAACCTCTTCGCTGCCGTCGATGTTGTGGACGGTGACACTGCCCTCGTCATCCCAGACATAGCGCGCTTCCATCTGCGCAAACGAAGCCCAATGCCGGACGCATCGCGCAGCCTTGCCGGACCTTTCCCACTCCCAGAAGAAACTCGCCCCACCGGCCAGTTGCCGCTGCTGGATGACGTGCTGGTCGTCGTAGTCGTAGCGCTCGCTTTTCCCGGCGGCGTTGGTCGCTTCGATCAGTCGCGCGCGCTCGTCGTAGCGGTAACTGACCAGTGTCTGTTCGGTTATCCAGGCTTCGTCCGACGTGTCTGCCGGGACAAAACGCTGGTAGTCGACGGCAATCAAATGGTGCTGGTCGTAGCGCAACAGCAAGGCGCGGCCGGCGCCGTTGTCGAGGCGCTGGATACGGTCGCGGCGGTCGTGAGTGATGCGCAGCCGGTTGTCGTAACCGTCGCTGATCGCAGTCAATCGACCGTTGATGAAATGGTAGAAGCGCGTGTCGTCGCCGGCCTGGGCGAGGATCAGTTCTTCCGGGGCGTCGCCCAGGTAAATCGCCGCGCGCGAGAGGCTGTTGTGGATCGCCGGACGCTCATTGCCAGGCAGCGGAAAGGTGGTGCGACGGTTTTCGTGGTCGATCCAGACGACGCCATCGCCATCGATTTCCAGTCGGTGCGCAAGGCTGTGACTCCAGCCAAAACCCAGGCCGCAATCAATCTCGACGGCGCTGGTGCGATAGAGCCGCGTGAAGTCGAACGACAGGATTCCATTCAGTGAACCGTCGGTGAGGGTCAGCAGTTCTTCACCGGTGACCATCGACACCGGGCATTTGTTGGTGGCGGTTTTATCGGCGGCATCGGCGCTGTCGCCGTTGGGATTTGTTGCTTGCTTCGAGGCGTCGTCGCGGTGTTCGTTTTGTTTGAGCGTGGTGTTCTTGCGAGCATTCCAGCGCAGGTGCATGGCACCATTTTTCGGTCCGGCCGCGACGCCCCGTGCAGCGACTTTTTTGTAGCGGCTTACATAGTCCATGAAGTTGTTGATGATCGTAACCATCGACTTCACGAATGCCATCGCAGCCTGAAAAATCTGCGCGCTGTACTTGGCCAGGCGCACTGCCAACCAGGCAACACCAACCCCCACCACACTCAGCACCAGACCAATCAGCAGATCGATGACTAACCCGACGACAACTTTGGAAATGGCCTCGGCCGACGACTCGGCCAGTTGCGTCGGTGGCAACATTTCCAGCCATAGCGTCGCGGTGCGCACCAGCAAACAGAGTGCGGCCTCGTCACTGGCCAGCAACATGGCTTTTTCCATCATGTCTGGCGCGCTTTTCGCGAGCTCGGCCAGTTCGCCGGCGCTTTCACCCAGCTTTTCTACGAAGGCATTGGGGTCTTTCAGAATGTCGGTGAGCTCACCAATGCCATCCCAAACCGCCTGAATCGCCGCCCAACCGCCCGCCAATGTTCCGTTACCCGCTGCGGCCAGCGAAGCGGATGCGGATTGCTGCGACCACTCCGGTTTGAAGCCTCGCCACTCATTTCGCAGCCAGTCTTCCAACTGCTGGGTCAGGCCGTCGTAAGAAGAGAAAAGCTCATTAACTTGATCCGGCGTCACTTCACTCTGGACATGCACGCGGTAGAACTTCCCGGCAACGCCCCTGAATTGTCCCTTGCCGTTTTCATCGAGCGTGACGGTGGTTTTTTCGCCGCCATCAACGGCAATCACATCAACATCAATGTTCCCCAGCGGAACGTCATAAACCGATTCGAACTTGCTCTCGATCTGCAGAATTCCGTTTAGCGGACACTGCGCAACACTGGAGAAAAAGTCGTCATCACTGCGGCTGACCGACGTGGTGACATTGCCCAGTTTGATCTGCCGGTTCATGTCCATCAGCGAGGGCAGGTCCATTGCCCGGCTGACCTTGTCGGTGTTACGACTTAAAAAGCCCTTGAGTTGCTGGCGATACACACTCAGCGTGTCCTTGAAACCGTCGAGCTCCTGCTCGATCCGTACGATCTGATCCATCAGTCCAGCTCCATCGACAGGTAATCCACCAAGGCTGATTTCGGGGCTGGCGGCAGGCCCGGTTCTTCCAGAAAGATCGCGACTTTGTGCCGCAAAACGCTTTCGGAAAACGCCTCGAAAAGATCAGGACGGTCCTCGCTCAGCCACGTGAGCAAGTTGTTCAGCCGAGTGGTGTTTGAGTGTTCGCAGAGTTGCTTCAACAGCGTTGTGGAGATTTCCCACCATGGAAAAACCCCGGCGGTTTTCAGTGCAGTTCCACCGATGTCGAGCGGCTGACCATTGATCAGGCACCGCACCACGACCGGTAGCAGTTGAGCAACTTCGACATCCGCAGACTGAAGAATCGGCAGCAAGTAATGCCCGTCCCAAAAGCGGAAAAACACCACGTTGCCATTGGGCAAAAACACTTGCGTGAGGCTGCGCAGATGTTCGATCAACACGTCTTGAGGCGAAGAAGAAACCGCCAGCCAGCCCCAATCGCGAGACTCGGTAGTGGCGACCCAGTCCAGAAACTCACTGCCAGCAGCGACGATTCCGACATAGGGCATGACCGGTTCCCACTCAGCGTAAGGGGTGTCGGCCCAGATCGGGCTTGGCGCATGCAAAGGATTGGAGCGCTGCCAGGCTTTGAACGGCTCAGCGGAACTGGCATTGCCGAACACCGCGAACAACTGCTCGGAAGGCTCGAGTGGTTGGCGCTCCAGCCAAGTGAGGGGTGACAAGCACTCAGGCTGCACAGACACCACCCTTGCAGCGTTCACATTCTTCGCAGAATGGGGCGTCGCTTTTCAGGGTCAGAATCTGTGCTGCGCTGAGTGCCAGAAGTGTTCGTTGATTGGTCGCCGCGCCCATGGCCGGCATCGGCGCACCGCCCAGTTCGATCGGAACGCTGCTGAAGATCCCGGCGGGGCCGATGTTGATCCAGTGCCCACCTGCCTGAATGGTCGCGTTTGCGCCACCGTCGATGACAATTTGCTGGCCCGCGCTGGCGTGAAATTGCCCGCTCGCCTTGAGGGTCTGGCTGCTGACGGTGATGGAGCGGTCACCGTGAACGTGCAGGGTATCGTTGGCACCAATCACCGCACTGCGCTGATTTCCGACCTGGACGTGCAGGTCGTTCAACACGTGTTGAGTCCAGTTTCGCTGTGCCCGCAGGTAGATTTCCTCGGCGCCTTTGCGATCCTCGATGCGTAATTCGCTGTAACCGCCGCCACCGGGACTGCTTTGGCTGCGGAAAATGCTTCGGGTTTTATCGGCGGGCAGATTCAGGGGTATCGAGTTGGTGCCATTGGGCACGCAGCCCATGACCATCGGCTTATCGACGTCGGCATCGAGGAACCCCACCAACACTTCCATGCCGACCCGAGGAATCAGTGCGATGCCGTAGCCGTCATGCGCCCAACCGGTGGCGACGCGCAACCAGCAACTGGAATGTTCATTGCGCTTTGCGTCACGATCCCAGGCGAGCTGAACCTTGACGCGGCCGTACTCGTCGCAGTGGATTTCACTGTCGGTCGGGCCAGTGACTACGGCGGTCTGGTAACCAGTGAAAGTGGGTTTCCCGATCAGGGGTGGCCGAAACGAAACATCCCACGGCGTCGCCAGAAAGGTATTGCGATAGCCCTGGAAATCATCCGCCCCGTCGCTGCTGATTGACTCTTCGAGCACTTGCGGCTGACGGCCATGGTGTTCGATTTGGGTGATCAGCCACAGGTCATTCCAGGCCTGGCGTGGATGTTCCGACAACGCCAGGAAGTGACCTGTCACCAAAGCGGGCTCATCGCTGCGACCTTCAGCCTGACGGTAGTCTGCGTTGTGGCGCTCCAGTGTTCGTTGAGCCTGCGCCCTGCCGGATTCGCGATCCGTGAACTGGCCAGGAAAGTGATAATCCTCAAGCGTCGGCAGTTGCCCGTTGTCGCTTCGGCTTTCAAGTTGCAGCCCGGGTTTGTGGAAGTCGTAGTCGCGACGGGCTACCGAAGTGGTGCGGGTTTCCAGCCGCACGTTGAAGCGATTGATCGCGGGCGCGTCGGCGGCCATTCCGGTGTCAGGCGAGAAAAGTGTCGGTTTGTCGATCCGGGGGAAAACCGTCTGGTCGTCACCAAACACCAGCAAGTGCCCGTCGGGGCTGTGCTGAAAGTGGTAGTGAATGCCGATCTCGGCGCACAACCGCTGGATGAACGCCAGATCGCTTTCCGCGTATTGCACGCAGTACTCGCGATCGGGGTAATCGCTGCCGAGCCGAAAGGCGAACGCATCGCGCTGGATGCCATGATCTTCAAGGATTTGCGCAATGATCACCGGCACGCTTTTGTGCTGGAAAATCCGCTGATTGATGCGCTGGTCGAGGTAGGTCAAACGCGGGACCAGACTGACTTGATAGCGCGTCAGACGCTTACCGGAATCGCCCTGGCCAACCCGAAAAATCTGACCGTGAATACCGCTGCCTTGTGTATCGAAACTCAGAAACGCCTGACGATGCAGAAGGCTTTCGAGCTCAATGTCCGGCCGTTCATTGACCAGTTCCAGGTCAAAGCGGTAAGGCTGGCTGATGGCTTCCTTGCCGGTGAACTCAAGCACCTTGAGGTCGTGCTGGTCACCGTCGACGGTCAGCGTGAAACGCGGTTGATTAGCAAGAGCGAACATCCGATGTGTCTCTGCAGAGTGAAGGCGGGCGATTCTGCATGAGGGACAAGGGTTGTTGACGAAGGGACAGGAAACTCAGATTTGTCGTGTTTTTTTAAAGATTCTTCCTTCAAAAATCGGGATGTTTGGCTACAGACATTCCTTTCAAACCACCACTGCCCTCCTGTAGGAGCGAGCCTGCTCGCGATGGTGTATCAGTCGAAACTTCTTTGGCTGACACACCATCGCGAGCAGGCTCGCTCCTACAGAGGGGCTTTTCTAACGCCCAATAAAAACGGCCCGCCTCCAAAGGAAGCGGGCCGTTTTCATGTTCGGCGAAAGGTTTGAGCCTTAGCTCATCCCGATCACTTGTTCAGGCGGAAATCAGCCTCGGCAGCAGCGAAACGCTGCAGCATGCCGTGAGTCGGCGTGCCCAGTTTGCTGACGATGTAGATCGCCAGGCTGGCGAAGATGAAACCAGGGATGATTTCGTACAGGCCCAGCAGCTCGAAGTGTTTCCACACGATCACGGTGATCGCGCCGACCAGGATGCCGGCCAGTGCGCCGTTACGGGTCATGTCTTTCCAGATCACGGAGATCAGGACCACTGGACCGAACGCAGCACCGAAACCTGCCCAGGCGTAGCTGACCAGACCCAGTACGCGGTTTTCCGGGTTGGCGGCCAATGCGATGGCGATCAGGGCAACCAGCAGCACCATGGCGCGACCGACCCAGACCAGCTCAACCTGGGAAGCCGATTTACGCAGGAAGGTTTTGTAGAAGTCTTCGGTCAGGGCGCTCGAGCACACCAGCAACTGGCAGCTCAGGGTGCTCATGACCGCAGCCAGAATGGCCGACAGCAAAATACCGGCGATCCATGGGTTGAACAGGATTTTGGCCAGTTCGATGAACACACGCTCGTGGTTTTCGCTGACGGGCATCGCCACGGCAGGGTTGGCCGAGAAGTAGGCAATACCGAAAAAGCCTACAGCCACGGTGCCGCCCAGGCACAGGATCATCCAGGTCATGGAAATGCGACGGGCATTGGCGATCGACTTGACCGAATCCGCCGCCATGAAACGCGCCAGGATGTGCGGTTGGCCGAAGTAGCCCAGGCCCCAGCCCATCAGCGAGATGATGCCGATGAAGGTGGTGTTTTTCAGCATGTCGAAGTTGGCTGGATCTTGCGCTTCGATGGCCAGGAACGCGGTATCGACGCCGCCGGTCGCCAGCAACACGATGATCGGCGTGAGGATCAGGGCGAAGATCATCAGCGTGGCTTGTACGGTGTCAGTCCAGCTGACTGCCAGGAAACCACCAACGAAGGTGTAGGCAATCGTCGCCGCAGCACCGGCCCACAGCGCGGTCTCGTAGGACATGCCGAAGGTGCTTTCGAACAGACGGGCGCCGGCGACGATGCCGGACGCGCAGTAGATGGTGAAGAACACCAGGATCACAACCGCCGAGATGATCCGCAGCAGGCCGCTTTTGTCTTCGAAACGGCTGGAGAAGTAGTCCGGCAGCGTCAGCGCATCGCCGTTGTGCTCGGTCTGCACGCGCAGACGGCCGGCGACGAACAGCCAGTTCAGGTAAGCACCGACGATCAGACCGATGGCGATCCAGCTTTCGGACAGACCGGACATGTAGATGGCGCCCGGCAGACCCATCAACAACCAGCCGCTCATGTCGGAGGCGCCAGCGGACAATGCAGTCACGACGCTGCCCAGGCTGCGACCGCCCAGAATGTAGTCAGAAAGGTTGTTGGTGGAGCGATAGGCCATGAAGCCGATCAGCACCATTGCTGCGATGTAGATCACGAACGTGATCAGGGTTGGATTGCTAACGCTCATTAAGTGATGCCCTGGCTTTGTTTTTATGTAGCGGCAGAGTGTGAAAACGCCGACAAACGACAATGTTTGATCAAACGATTTGCGGGTCCGCGCATTTAGGACTGATGTTTCCCCAGGAAAGCCATCAGCCGGTGCACCTGTCTTTTTAACCGGTTGCACCTTGGGCGCGAATCCTATTCAACAACACAAATAAGGTGCAACCCATTTTTTGAGAATAAGTTGCACCCAGTCGGATTTAGCTTGAAAAGGTCTGTTTTTGCTCCCTTTTAGAGCAGTCATGAGCGTTTACTAGAAGCAAAAGCACCAAGCAGGAGCGGTACGTTCGTACCGGAATTTAATTCCTGACGAGCTGCCTATTATTCCGACAAAAAAAGGGTTGCACCCGGTTGCACCTCGGAGAGCGCGCAGCTAATCTTGCCGCCAGCTGATGCCACGCGGTCGTGGCAAACATGAGGATAAAAATATGGCTACCACCACCCTTGGGGTCAAACTTGACGACCCAACCCGCGAACGCCTGAAGGCGGCCGCGACCTCGATTGATCGCACGCCGCACTGGCTGATCAAGCAGGCAATTTTCAATTACCTGGAAAAACTCGAGGGTGGTGCAACCCTGACCGAGCTCAACGGCCTGACGGCCAAAGAAGCCGACGACAGTGGCGACGTCCACGTCGACCACGCGCACCAGTGCTTCCTTGAGTTCGCCGAAAGCATCTTGCCGCAATCGGTGCTGCGCGCCGCCATCACCGCTGCTTACCGTCGCCCTGAGCCGGAAGTGGTGCCGATGCTGATCGAACAGGCTCGCCTGCCGGTTGCCATGGCTGACGCCACCAACAAGTTGGCTGCCTCGATTGCCGAGAAACTGCGCAATCAGAAGAGCGCCGGTGGCCGTGCCGGAATTGTTCAGGGCCTGTTGCAGGAATTTTCCCTGTCGTCCCAGGAAGGCGTGGCACTGATGTGCCTGGCCGAAGCGCTGTTGCGCATCCCGGACAAGGGCACTCGTGACGCACTGATCCGCGACAAAATCAGCACCGGTAACTGGCAGCCGCACTTGGGCAACAGCCCGTCGCTGTTCGTCAACGCCGCCACTTGGGGCTTGCTGCTGACCGGCAAACTGGTCGCCACCCATAATGAAGCGGGTTTGACTTCGTCCCTGAGCCGCATCATCGGCAAGAGCGGCGAGCCGATGATCCGCAAGGGCGTCGACATGGCCATGCGCCTGATGGGCGAGCAGTTCGTCACCGGCGAAACCATCGCCGAAGCCCTGGCCAACGCGAGCAAGTTCGAAGCCAAGGGTTTCCGCTATTCCTACGACATGCTCGGTGAAGCCGCCCTCACCGAGCACGACGCGCAGAAGTACCTCGCGTCGTACGAACAAGCCATCCACTCGATCGGCAAAGCGTCCCACGGTCGTGGGATTTATGAAGGCCCGGGCATTTCCATCAAGCTGTCGGCACTGCACCCGCGTTACAGCCGTGCGCAGTACGAGCGAGTGATGGACGAATTGTACCCGCGCCTGTTGTCGCTGACCCTGCTGGCCAAGCAATACGACATCGGCCTGAACATCGACGCCGAAGAAGCCGACCGCCTTGAGCTGTCGCTGGATCTGCTGGAGCGCCTGTGCTTCGAGCCGCAACTGACCGGCTGGAACGGCATCGGTTTCGTGATCCAGGCGTATCAGAAGCGTTGCCCGTACGTGATCGATTACGTGATCGACCTGGCTCGCCGCAGCCGTCATCGCCTGATGATCCGCCTGGTGAAAGGCGCGTACTGGGACAGCGAAATCAAGCGCGCCCAGGTCGAAGGCCTGGAAGGCTATCCGGTCTACACCCGCAAGGTGTACACCGACGTTTCCTACATCGCTTGCGCCCGCAAATTGTTGTCGGTGCCGGAAGTCATCTACCCGCAATTCGCCACGCACAACGCCCACACTCTGTCGGCCATTTACCACATCGCCGGTCAGAACTATTACCCGGGCCAGTACGAGTTCCAGTGCCTGCACGGCATGGGCGAACCACTGTACGAACAGGTTGTAGGCAAAGTTTCCGAAGGCAAGCTGAACCGTCCATGCCGCGTGTACGCACCGGTCGGGACTCACGAAACCCTGCTGGCGTACCTGGTACGTCGTCTGCTGGAAAACGGCGCGAACACCTCGTTCGTGAACCGTATCGCCGACCAGTCCATTTCGATTCAAGAGCTGGTGGCCGATCCAGTGGCCAGCATCGAGCAGATGGCGACGCTGGAAGGCGGCTTCGGCCTGCCGCACCCGCGTATCCCGCTGCCGCGCGATCTTTATGGTGCCGAGCGCGCCAACTCCAGCGGCATCGACATGGCCAACGAACATCGCCTGGCTTCGCTGTCGTGCGCTCTGCTGGCCACTGCTCACAACCACTGGAAAGCCGCGCCGATGCTCGGCTGCGTCTCCAGCAGCGAAACCCCTGCGCCTGTTCTGAACCCGTCCGATTTGCGTGACGTGGTCGGTCACGTACAGGAAGCGAATGTCGAAGACGTCGACAACGCAATCCAGTGCGCCCTGAACGCAGCGCCGATCTGGCAGGCCACCCCGCCGGCCGAACGTGCTGCGATTCTGGAACGTGCCGCCGATTTGATGGAAGGCGAGATTCAGCCGCTGATGGGCCTGTTGGCTCGTGAAGCCGGCAAGACCTTCGCCAACGCCATCGCCGAAGTGCGTGAGGCCGTGGACTTCCTGCGTTATTACGCGGTGCAGGCTCGCAACGATTTCACCAACGACGCCCACCGCCCATTGGGTCCGGTGGTGTGCATCAGCCCCTGGAACTTCCCGCTGGCAATCTTCAGCGGTCAGGTTGCCGCTGCATTGGCCGCCGGTAACCCGGTACTGGCCAAGCCTGCGGAACAAACCCCGCTGGTCGCCGCCCAGGCCGTGCGCCTGATGCTTGAAGCCGGGATTCCGGAAGGCGTGCTGCAACTGCTGCCGGGCCGTGGCGAAACTGTGGGTGCCCGTCTGGTCGGTGACGATCGGGTCAAAGGCGTGATGTTCACCGGCTCCACCGAAGTCGCTCGTTTGCTGCAACGCAACGTCGCTGGCCGCCTGGATGCACAGGGCCGTCCGATTCCGCTGATCGCTGAAACCGGCGGCCAGAACGCGATGATCGTCGACTCCTCGGCACTGACCGAACAAGTCGTGATCGACGTGGTGTCGTCCGCCTTCGACAGCGCCGGTCAACGTTGCTCGGCTCTGCGTGTACTTTGCTTGCAGGAAGATTCCGCTGACCGTGTCATCGAAATGCTCAAGGGCGCCATGGCTGAATGCCGTCTCGGCAACCCTGAGCGCCTGTCCGTGGACATCGGCCCGGTGATCGACGCCGAAGCCAAGGCGGGCATCGAGAAGCACATCCAGGCCATGCGCGACAAAGGTCGCAACGTGTACCAGGTGGCCATCGCCAACAGCGAAGAAGTCAAACGCGGCACCTTCGTGATGCCGACGCTGATCGAGCTGGAAAGCTTCGATGAGCTGCAACGCGAAATCTTCGGCCCGGTGCTGCACGTGGTGCGCTACAAGCGCAAAGACATCGACCAGTTGATCGGTCAGATCAACGCTTCCGGCTATGGCCTGACGCTGGGCGTGCATACGCGCATCGACGAGACCATCGCCAAGGTGATCGACAACGTCAATGCCGGTAACGTCTACGTGAACCGCAACATCGTTGGTGCTGTGGTTGGCGTGCAACCGTTCGGTGGCGAAGGCCTGTCGGGCACCGGCCCGAAAGCCGGTGGTCCGTTGTACCTGTACCGCCTGCTGTCGACGCGTCCTGCCGATGCAATCGAACAATCCTTCGCTCGTGGCGACGCCGCCACTGCACCGGATGTTCGTCTGCGCGATGCCATGAGCAAACCGCTGACCGCCCTGCAAACCTGGGCCGACAGCAACAAGTTTGCCGACCTGAGCGCCTTGTGCGTGCAGTTCGCGGCGCAATCGCAAAGCGGCATCACCCGCGTGCTGGCGGGCCCGACCGGCGAGCGCAACAGCTACGCGATCCTGCCACGTGAGCACGTGCTGTCCCTGGCCGAATCTGAAGGCGACCTGCTGACGCAACTGGCGGCGGTATTGGCTGTCGGCGGCTCAGCGGTATGGCCGGAAGCTGACCTGACCAAAGCCTTGTTCGCACGCCTGCCGAAGGAAGTTCAGGCGCGCATCAAGCTGGTTGCCGACTGGAACAAGGACGAAGTGGTGTTTGATGCGGTTCTGCATCACGGCCATTCCGATCAGTTGCGTGCGGTGTGCCAGCAAGTGGCCAAGCGTGCCGGGGCGATTGTCGGGGTTCACGGGTTGTCGCTGGGCGAGACCAACATTGCGTTGGAGCGTCTGGTGATCGAGCGAGCGTTGAGCGTTAACACCGCTGCGGCGGGTGGTAATGCGAGCTTGATGACCATCGGCTAAAACCGATAAGCCGGGCTGCCGCAATAGCCACCCGGTACGCAATACCCCCTGTGGGAGCGAGCCTGCTCGCGATAGCGGTGTGTCATCCGACACATGTATTGGATGAAACACCGCTATCGCGAGCAGGCTCGCTCCCACATTTGTTTTGTGGTGCCTGTTAAGTCGTCGCTCTGCCCTACCATCACGCTCATCAATCATCCTGTTCAGCCTCTATCCCCACGCCTAGACTCGGTCCATTCCAAAAAAAGGTAGGCCGCCATGTCCGAGACGTTGCTCAGTTCCCGCAATCTGGCTTTCGAGCTGTATGAAGTCCTCGATGCCGAAGGCCTGACCCAGCGTGAGCGTTTCGCCGAGCACAATCGCGAGACCTTCGACGCCGCCATCGGCACCGCTCGTAGCATTGCCGAGAAGTTTTTCGCCCCGCACAACCGTAAGGGCGACGAGAATGAGCCGCGCTATGAGAACGGTCAGGCGATTCTGATTCCGGAAGTGAAACCAGCGGTGGATGCCTTCCTCGAAGCCGGTTTCCTCAACGCCGCGCGCAGTTTCGACGCCGGCGGCATGCAACTTCCTACGCTGTTGTCCCAGGCTTGTTTTGCGCACTTTCAGTCAGCCAACGCGGCCTCGACTTCGTACCCGTTCCTGACCATGGGTGCGGCGAACCTGATCGAAAGCTTCGGCACCGAGGAGCAGAAGCAGCGCTTCCTGCAACCGATGATCGACGGCCGTTTCTTCGGCACCATGGCCCTGACCGAACCCCACGCGGGGTCGTCGTTGTCGGATATTCGTACCCGCGCCGAGCCTGCTTCTGACGGCACCTATCGACTCAAGGGCAACAAGATCTTCATCTCCGGCGGCGATCACCCGCTGTCGGAAAACATCGTGCACATGGTGCTGGCCAAGTTGCCGGATGCACCGGCCGGGGTGAAGGGTATTTCGCTGTTTATCGTGCCCAAGTTCCTGGTCAACGATGACGGCAGCCTCGGCAAGCGCAACGACGTGTTGCTGGCCGGGCTGTTCCACAAGATGGGCTGGCGCGGCACGACGTCCACCGCGCTGAATTTCGGTGATAACGGTGAGTGCGTCGGTTATCTGGTGGGCAAGCCGCACCACGGTTTGAGCTACATGTTCCAGATGATGAACGAAGCGCGAATCGGCGTCGGCATGGGCGCGGTGATGCTCGGTTACGCCGGTTACCTGTATTCGCTGGAGTACGCCCGCGAGCGCCCACAAGGCCGCGTGCCGGACAGCAAAGACCCGAACACCGCGCCGGTGGCGATCATTCAGCACGCCGACGTCAAACGCATGTTGCTCACGCAAAAGGCCTACGTCGAAGGCTCGTTCGATCTTGGGTTGTACGCGGCGCGACTGTTCGATGACACCACGACGCTTGCGACCGAAGCCGAGCGCAAACAGGCGCATGAGCTGCTGGACTTGCTGACGCCAATCGTCAAATCCTGGCCGTCGGAGTTTTGCCTGAAGGCCAACGAGCTGGCGATCCAGATTCTCGGCGGCCACGGTTATACCCGCGAATACCCGGTTGAGCAGTATTACCGCGACAACCGTCTGAACCCGATTCATGAAGGCACCCACGGCATTCAGTCACTGGACTTGCTGGGCCGCAAACTGGCGCAGAACGGTGGTGCGGGACTGAAACAATTGATCCGCCTGATCGCCGACACTGCCGAACGGGCGCAAGCCTACGAATCGCTGAATGCACTGCGTGAACCGCTGGAGAAACTGGTGGCCCGCCTGCAAACCGTGACCCTCGGCTTGCTGACCGACCTGGCTCAAGGCAAGGTCAACAGCAGCCTGGCGAATTCGGCGCTGTACTTGAAAGTGTTCGGGCACACAGTGATTGGCTGGCGTTGGCTGGAGCAGGCGATTCGTGCCGAAGAAGGGTTGGCCAAGGGGAATGCGGCAGATGTGAGCTTCTATAAGGGCAAGCTGCAGGCGGCGCGGTATTTCCTGACCTGGGAAGTGCCGGGTTGCCACCATGAGCTGGCGATTCTTGAGGCGCGGGATGATGTGTGTTTGAACATGCAGGATGAGTGGTTCTGATCTCAGCCATGTAGTGCTGCTGAAATCCAATCGCTGGCAAGCCAGCTCCTACAGGGGTCAGTGTTGAGCGCAGATTCGTGCTCGACCACAACTTTGTAGGAGCCGGCTTGCCGGCGATAGCGTCCTGCAGGTCAACTCAACTTGAACCCACCCATCTGCCGCGCCAAATCATCCGCCAACCGCTGCAACGTCTGGCAATCCTCCCGACAAGCCCTGACCTCCCCCGCTGTCGCCCGGGCCAGATCGGAAATCCCCTGCACGTTGCGGTTGATCTCTTCGGTCACCGCCGACTGTTCTTCCGTCGCGGTCGCGACTTGGTGGTTCATGTCGCTGATGCGCTCGATCTGCCCGGTAATCGCGGTCAGCGACGTCCCGGTGCGCTGGCTCGATTCGACACCGGTGCCGGTCGCCGCTTGACCGGTGTGCATCGACGACACCGCGTTCTCCGCGCCTTGTTTAAGGCTGCCGATGATTTGCTGAATTTCATCGGTGGACGATTGAGTTCGCCGCGCCAGCGTCCGCACTTCATCTGCCACGACGGCAAATCCACGGCCCATGTCTCCAGCCCGCGCTGCTTCAATAGCCGCATTCAACGCCAACAGGTTGGTCTGCTCGGAAATCCCGCGAATCACCGCCAACACCTGATCGATCGACGCCACCTGATCAGCCAGTTCGCCCACTGCACTGGCGGCGACACCGATTTCATCAGACATGCTTTCAATATGTCGGATCGACCCACCGACCACTTCCCGCGCCTGCATCGCCTCATCGCGAGCATCCTGCGAGGCAACCGCCGCATTACCGGCGTTCTGCGCGATTTCCTGCACGGTCAGGCCCATTTCGTGGACGGCGGTGGCAACCATGTCGGTCATTTCCTGCTGACGCCCGGAGCGTTCGGCTGTGTTATCCACAACCTTCGCCACCTGGCTGACGGCGGTGCGCAAACGCTCACTGGTGGTCAGCACTTCGCCGATCATCTCGCGCTGACTGTCGAGGAATCGATTGAAGCCGCGCGCCAGGTCACCCAGTTCATCGGCGCGGCTGGAATCTAACCTGTGGGTCAAATCTCCACCACCGCTACCGATGGCTACCAGCGCTGCTGTTACCTGACGAATCGGCCGCACCAACCCACGGGCCAGCAACACCACCAGCAACAGGCACACCAACGCCACCGCCAAGCCAATGCCGCTGCTCATCCACATGGCGCGGCGGGCTTCGGCGTAGATCTGCGACTGTGGCACTTCGGCCACCAGGGTCCAGCCCAAGTCCCTCAGCGGCAGGCTCAAGGCCAGGAAGTCTTCGCCATCACGCACGAAGCTGCTGCTGGCAGCTTTTTGACCCATGACTGCCTGCGCGGCCGACGCACCGATTTGCTCGACCAAGGTGCGCTTGCCACTGAATTGCGCTTCGGGGTGAACCTGGATCAAACCGTCGGAACGCACGAGATAGACCTTGCCGCGCTCACCGAAGGTGAAGTTGTGAATCAGCTCCGACAGCTCTTTCATACTCAGGCCAAGCCCGGCAACGCCCACGACTTTGCCGGCCTGCTCGACCTTGAGGTCGATGAACAGTGCCAATTCTCCGGTGGCTGTGTCGTTGTCGATATTGAGGGTGCGCGGCTGGTTGCTGTCGAGGAACGAATAGAACCAGGCGTCTTTGGGATTGGAACGGCTAAGGCTGCGGTCCAGGCCTTTTTCAGTGAAATAGTGGTTTGAAGCCGTACCTACAATTAACGCGGTAAAGGCTTTGTGTTCGGCGCGGATGCCTTCCAGATACTGCACGAACGCGGCGGTCTGATCACTGTTTTCGCCCCCGGCGAGCCAGTCGCGCACCATGCTGTTGCTGGCGATGTCCTTGGCGGCGGTGAGGGGTTGCACGAGGATGCGCTCGATGTCGTTGCGCATCGCTTCGATGCTCGACGGCAGCGCTTGTTCGACCAGGTAGCTCTGGGCGAGACGGTTGACCACGAGGGTATAAACGCCAACCACGATCAGAATACTGACCAGCAGGGCGGTGCCCATACTGAGGATCAACTGCCATTGAATACTGCGACGCCAGAACTGCATGGAGCACCCCCAAAGAATAAGAGGCTGAAACACTGCAACAGCCGTGCCGATTGTATACAACGCAAACGACAATTTATTCTTTGGTTGTGCGCAAAGCCGATCAGGCTTGATTGATCGTCTTGGAGATCACTTCAACCGTGGCGCTGACTTGCTCTTGGTAACGGTCGAGTTCGAGCTTGTGCTGCTTTTTCATTTCGATCTGCTGAGAACACAGATTCATCGCGGCCAGCACCAGCAGTCGGTCACCGATCAGGGTCGGGTACTTTCTTTTGGTGTCAGCCAAAGCAGCCTTCAACATCAATGCGGCGTCCAGCAGGGTTTGCTCTTCCCCGGCCGGCGCCTTGATCGAATAGTCCTCCCCCAGGATCGAGACGACTTTTACCCCTGCGGCGCCGACACTCATGCGCTGACCGGGCCGGCGCTGACGCGTTCAACCAGGGCCTGGATGCGGGCGGCGGTGGCGCCTTGTTTCTCTTCCTGTTCCATCAGGCTCAGTTGCAGGCTTTCGTTTTCATCCTTGGCCTGGGCCAGTTCTGCACTCAGGGTCTGGTTCTGTTGAACAAGGTCACTGACCAGTTGTTCCAATTGGCTTAGGGATGCTTCCAACATTTTGATTTTCCAAGCATTTTCAAGGGGCGCGTACGATAAAGAAAAGTCACCACGGATGCCAGGGTTAATGGGGCGCAAGGCCTTGATTTTCCTGGCGGGCGACCTTCCTCGCGAACTTTAAAGACTGTGATTGGCGGATCTGGTTCCTGCACTTCGTCGCCATAGTTTCTGTAGGAGCGATGCTTGCTCGCGAAGGAGGTCCAGACAACGCGTTCATCCAGACTGCACGCGTTACCGTTAACGCCCTTCGCGAGCAAGCATCGCTCCTACAGGAAACGGTCTGACTGCGACAAATACGCGCAGCCCCTCAAGACTTTAGTCGTATGACCGATAAGTCATCCATACGTCAGTCTCAGCGCCGCACAGGTGCGCTTTTTTCGGTAAACACCATGTCCCTTCGTAACATGAATATCGCTCCGCGGGCGTTCCTCGGTTTCGCTCTGATTGGCGGTCTGATGCTGGTTCTGGGGGTGTTTGCCTTGAACCAGATGAGCAAGATTCGCGGTGCTGCCGAGGAGATCACCTTGAGCAGCGTGCCGAGTATCAAAAGCCTCGACGAGTTCACTCAACTCACCTTGCGCCTGCGAGTGCTGTCCTACCGTTTGCTGGTGAACCGCGAGCCCGATGTTCAGCAGAAAACCATGGAGCTGCTGGACACGCGCAACCAACAGATTCGTGCGGCTCAAGCCACCTACGAAAAACTGATCGCCAGCCCGCAGGAACGTGCAGCCTACGATCAATACGTGCAGTTGCTGGGGCAGTACCGCCAGATCGAAGACCGGATGAAAACCCTGTCGCGCAACAATCAGGTCGATGAACTGCGCACCTTGCTCAACACCGATCTGCTGACCAACTCCGAAGCCGTCAACGCAGTGCTCAATCGCTTGCTGGAGATCAACACCCAGCAGACCGTCGACACCAATCAGCGCGCTGCCGATCAATACGATTCGGCGTTCAATCTGGTGATCACCTTGCTGGTCATCGCCACCGGCCTGACCGTGCTGTTTGCCTGGCTGCTGACCAACAGCATCACCAAGCCAATCGCCAATGCCTTGAGCGCTGCCGAACAAATTGCCGAAGGTAACCTGACTCGCCCGATCACCGTTGATGGCGAAGACGAAGCCGGCCGTTTGCTGCTGGCCATGTCGAAGATGCAAGACAAGCTGCGCGACACCCTGCAGCGGATTTCCGGCTCGGCCACGCAACTGGCCTCCGCCGCTGAAGAGCTCAACAGTGTCACCGACGAAAGCGCCCGTGGCCTGACCCAACAGAACAACGAAATCGAACAGGCCGCCACCGCCGTCAATGAAATGACCAGCGCCGTGGAAGAAGTCGCGCGCAACGCGGTGAGCACCTCGGAAGCGTCGAAAAACGCCACCACGTCGGCCGGTGACGGTCGTGATCTGGTGCAGGAAACCGTCAGCGCCATCGAACGCATGAGCGCCGATGTGCAGAGCACGGCGACACTGATCGGTGATCTGGCCAATGAATCCCGCGACATCGGCAAGGTACTGGACGTGATCCGTGGCCTGGCGGACCAGACCAACCTGCTGGCCTTGAACGCCGCTATCGAAGCGGCCCGTGCCGGTGAAGCCGGGCGCGGTTTTGCGGTGGTGGCGGACGAAGTGCGTGCACTGGCGCACCGCACTCAGCAATCGACCAGCGAAATCGAACGCATGATCGGCAGCATTCAGACCGGCACCGAGCACGCGGTGGATTCGATGCGCAACAGCACCGAGCGCGCCGAGTCGACCTTGAACATCGCTCGCGGCGCAGGGATGTCGCTGGACACGATCAACAGCGCCATCGTCGAAATCAACGAACGCAACCTGGTGATCGCCAGCGCGGCCGAAGAACAGGCCCAAGTGGCCCGTGAAGTGGACCGTAACCTGGTGAACATTCGTGATCTGTCGGTGCAATCCGCCACCGGCGCCAATCAGACCAGCGCGGCGAGCAACGAACTGTCGCGACTGGCAGTGGACCTGAACACGATGGTTGGACGGTTTAGCCTCTGACCCGCTACCTGTAGGAGCCGGCTTGCTGGCGATGGCGTCTGTGAAATCGCCATCGCCAGC
>NZ_JAHBDB010000010.1:0-107287 GCF_019956105.1 Pseudomonas sp. BF-RE-25 | reverse complement strand
GGCTGTGGCGGTAGTCGCCCCCTCGAGAGGCCGGGCGCAGGTTCTGCGCAGTGGGCAACCCGGCATGGATGCCGGGTTAGCCGCCCCCGGCCATGGATGGCCGATGGCGGCGGGCCCACGGAGCAGGATCGGAGCGAGGGCATGCCGAGCCACAGCGAGGCACCGAACGAAAGGGGCAAGAGCGCTTTGGTTACTTTCGCGCTTTTCGAAAGTGACTCGCTGTAAAAGCGAAACCAATAGCCGCCGTCCCCCCCAAAATGGATATGTACTCCAAACCAAAAAACAACAGCATTCCCCCCAACCATCACGGTTTATCCGACAAATCCTGAAATAACCCCCTACCCTGCTTGCGCGCCCACCTCCTGCTCTCTAACGTAGCGCCTTTACTGACGCTACCCCCCCGCAGGAGCTTTGCCATGGCCTCGCCAGCCCTCACACATTTTCTTCCCCGGTTCGGCGTTGCCGCAGCAGTGGCCGGTGTTTTGAGCCTGTCCGGTTGTCAGACCTGGAACGCCCAAGACACGCTCCCGCCCACCACCGGCGTGCAGCCGCTCAAAGGTCTGGCGCAAAACGTTTCGGTGCGTCGCAACGCCATGGGCGTGCCGTTGATCGAAAGCAGCAGCTTCCACGACGCGCTGTTCACCCTCGGCTATGTACACGCGAGCGACCGCATCACGCAGATGGTCACCCTGCGCCTGCTGGCCGAAGGCCGGTTGTCGGAGATGTCCGGTTCGGACCTGCTGGACGCCGACCGCTACATGCGCGCCGTCAACCTGAAGAAAAGCGCCGGCGAGTTGTACAAGGCCTCTTCGCCGCGCCTCAAACGCTTCTTCGAAGTCTATGCGCGCGGGGTCAACGCCTACCTGTTCCGCTACCGCGACAAGTTGCCGGCCGACCTCACCGCCACCGGCTACAAGCCCGAATACTGGAAACCGGAAGATTCGGCGCTGATTTTCTGCCTGCTGAACTTCAGCCAATCGGCGAACCTGCCCGAGGAAGTTTCCTCGCTGGTACTGGCCCAATCGGTCACCACCGACAAACTCCCATGGCTGACACCGTCCGCCCCCGACGAAAAACTGCCGGTGGCCGAAGCCGAAAAACTTCAGGGTCTCAAGCTCAACGGGGCGATTCCAGGCCTCGCCGAAATCAGCAAAGCAACCGGCCAACTGTCCGATCTGAATCTGCTGGGCGCCACGTCATCGAACAACTGGGCGATTGCCCCGCAACGCAGCCGCAGCGGCAAAAGCCTGCTGGCCAGCGACAGCCATGGGCCGCTGGGCGTGCCGTCGCTGTTCAGTTACGTGCAGATTCGTGCGCCGAAATACCAGGCGTCCGGCGTGACCATCGCCGGTTTGCCGATGGTGCTGGGCGGTTTCAACGGCAAAGTGGCGTGGAGCATGACCTCGGTCATGGGCGACAACCAGGACCTGTTCCTGGAAAAAATCCAACGCCAGGGCAACGGTCTCTCCTACGAAGTCGGCGGCAAATGGCAGCCGGTTATCGTTCGCAACGAAACCTATTTCGTCAAAGGCCAGCGGCCGATTCGCGAAGCGGTGTACGAAACGCGCCACGGGCCGCTGCTCAACAGCGCCAAAGGCACGGCGCTGGCCAACGGTTTGGGCCTGGCGTTGCAGACACCGAACTTCACCGATGACAAATCCCTGGACGCGTTTTTCGACCTGTCTCGCGCACAAACCGTGGAGAAAGCCTCGGACGCCAGCCGTGAAATCCGTGCGATCACGCTGAACCTGGTCTTTGCCGACGCCAGCAATATTGGCTGGCAAGTCACCGGTCGTTACCCGAACCGTCGCGAAGGCGAAGGCCTGCTGCCATCGCCGGGCTGGGAAGGTCGTTATGACTGGGACGGTTACGCCGACGCGATGCTGCACCCATACGATCAAGACCCGGCGCAAGGTTGGCTCGGCACCGCCAACCAGCGGGTCATTCCCCATGGTTATGGCATGCAGCTGTCCAATTCGTGGTCGGCACCGGAGCGTGGCGAACGCATGGCTGAACTGGCCGGCGTGGGCAAACACGACACGCGCAGTGTGATCGCCATGCAATACGATCAGACCACCACGTTCGCCGCCAAACTGAAAAAGATGTTTGCAGCGCCGGGCATGGCCCAGCCGCTCAAGCAGGCCATTGAAGCCCTGCCGGTAGCCGATCGCGGCAAGGCGCACGAAGCGCTTACCCGCCTGATGGCATTCGACGGCAAACTCGCCGCGACCTCCGCCGATGCAGCGATTTACGAGCTGTTCCTGCAGGAAAGCGCCAAGCAAACCTTCCTCGATGAACTGGGCCCGGAAAGCAGCCCGGCGTGGAAAGCCTTTATCGCCAACGGCAAGTTGTCCTACGCGGCGCAGGCCGATCATCTGTTGGGTCGTGAAGACAGCCCGTTCTGGGATGACGCACGCACGCCGCAGAAAGAAGACAAACCGGCGATTCTCGCCCGCAGCCTCGCGGCGGCCATCACCGCAGGCGACAGTCAGTTGGGCGGCGATCACAAAGCCTGGCAGTGGGGCAAACTGCACCGCTATGAATGGAAGAACGCCAGTGGCCAGACCGTGCGCGGTCCGCTCGCGGCCGGCGGCGATCACACCACGTTGAACACGGCGGCGTTCGCCTGGGGCCAGGACTTCAACACCACGCTGGCACCGGCCATGCGCTTCATCGTCGATTTCGGCCAGGCCGAACCGTTGATGGGCCAGAACGGTACCGGCCAGTCGGGTAACCCGGCGAGTCCGAATTACCTCGACAGCGTTGATCCGTGGTTGAAGGGGCAATACGTGAGTCTGCCGATGCAGCCGCAAAACTTCGACAAGGTCTACGGGACCAAGCGGTTGACGCTGACACCCGGCAAATAACGCAATTCCCCCTGTAGGAGCTGGCTTGCCAGCGATGGTCGTTAACGATTACGCGCACTGCCCGGTTAAACGCGGTGCATGTGAGTCCATCGCTGGCAAGCCAGCTCCTACAGGGACGTTATTTACTGTGAAGTTTCGATAGAACTTCTGACCTCGCCCAAACCTCATAGCTAACAAGTCCCTCCATTTTGGTAACAACATGGATCTTGTTATCGCGCGTCCCGAAGGTTTGTACTGCCCCGCCGGGGATTTCTATATCGACCCGTGGCGGCCAGTCGAACGTTCGGTCATCACTCACGCCCACGGCGATCATGCCCGAGGCGGCAACCAGCATTATCTGGCAGCCGCGCCCGGCGAAGGCATCCTGCGCGCGCGACTGGGCCAGGACATCAATCTGCAAACCCTGGCCTATGGCGAGCGGTTGCTGCATCACGGCGTCACCCTGAGTTTCCACCCCGCCGGCCATGTACTCGGTTCGGCGCAGGTGCGCCTGGAATATGGTGGCGAAGTCTGGGTCGCCTCCGGGGATTACAAAATCGAACCCGACGGCACCTGTGCGCCATTCGAGCCGGTGCGCTGCCACACCTTCATCACCGAATCGACCTTCGGCCTGCCAATCTATCGCTGGCCGCCTCAGGCGCAGGTGTTTGCCGAGATCAATCAGTGGTGGCAAGCCAATGCCGCCGAAGACAAGACCAGCGTGCTGTTCTGCTATTCCTTCGGCAAGGCGCAGCGGATTCTCCACGGTATCGACGCGCGCCTCGGCCCTATTCTGGTGCACGGCGCCGTCGAACCGCTCAACCGGGTGTATCGAGAAAGCGGCGTTTACCTGCCACCAACGATCCACGCTGGCGAGGTGAAAAAGAGCGACCCGATGATGCGCAAGGCGCTGGTCCTGGCCCCGCCCTCGGCGGGCGGCAGCACCTGGATGCGGCGCTTCGGCGATTACAGCGATGGCTTCGCCAGTGGCTGGATGCGCTTGCGTGGCACGCGTCGGCGACGGGGAGTGGACCGGGGTTTTGTGCTGTCGGACCACGCCGACTGGCCAGGCCTGCTCTGGGCAATCGAACAGACCGGTGCCGAGCGCGTGATGGTCACCCACGGTTCGGTCGCGGTCCTGGTGCGCCATTTGCGCGAGCAAGGTTTCGACGCCCAGGAATTCACCACCGAGTACGGCGACGACGAGGAAGACATCACCGACACCGAACCGCAAAGCGCCGAGGTGCTGCCGTGAAGGCCTTTGCCCGGTTGTACGCCGAGCTCGACGCGACAACGTCCAGCAACGCCAAACTGGCGGCGATGCAACATTACTTCGCTCAGGCCGCCCCGGAAGACGCCGCATGGGCGGTGTACTTTTTGTCCGGCGGGCGACCTCGACAACTGGTGCCGGTGCGCATCCTGCGTGAACTCGCCGAGGCGTATTCCGGCCTGTCGCCGTGGTTGTTCGAAGAGAGTTATCAGGCGGTGGGCGATCTGGCGGAAACCATCTCGCTGGTGCTGCCCGAAGCGCCCCACAGTTCCACCGACGGTTTGGCGGTATGGATCGAAGACAAACTGCTGCCCTTGCGCGGCGAACCTCCCGACGTGCTCGCCCAGCGATTGCCCGAACTCTGGTCGCAACTGGACCGTCCCGGCCTGATGCTCTGCATCAAACTGATCACCGGCAGTTTTCGCGTCGGCGTCTCCAAGTTGCTGGTAACCCGCGCCTTGGCAGCGATGGCGCGGCTCGACAGCAAACGCGTGGCTCAGCGACTGGTGGGTTACACAGACCTGTCCAGCCGTCCCAGCGCAGCGAGTTACCTGAAACTGATCGCTGCCGAGTCGGCCGACGAACACTCACAACGGGGCGGCCAGCCGTATCCGTTTTTTCTCGCCCACGCGTTGTCGCAACCGGTGGAGCAATTCGAAACCCTGCTCGGTCCCGCCAGCAACTGGCAGGTGGAATGGAAGTGGGACGGCATCCGCGCCCAAGTGGTCAAGCGCGATGGACGACTGTGGATCTGGTCGCGCGGCGAAGAATTGGTCACCGAGCGCTTTCCCGAATTTGACAGCCTGGTTCACGGCTTGCCGGACGGCACGGTGATCGACGGCGAGATCGTTGCGTGGAAAACCGCACCACCGAGCACCGAAGATGCCTTCGATCCACTGGCGCCGAACCCACCGGCGGTGCAACCGTTCGCCCTGCTGCAACAGCGGATCGGCCGCAAGACCCTGGGCAAGAAAATCCTCGATGATGTGCCGGTTGTCGTGCTGGCCTTCGACTTGCTGGAATGGCAAGGCGCAGACTGGCGCAACCAGCCTCAAACCCGGCGGCGCACCCAACTGGAACAGGTCATCACCCAGTGCAATAACCCGGTGTTACTGCCCTCCCCGGTGTTGACCGGCAAAGACTGGCTCGACCTCGCCCGCCAACGCGAAGCCTCCCGCCGCCTCGGCGTCGAAGGCATGATGCTCAAGGCCCGGGATGCGCTGTATGGCGTCGGCCGGACCAAGGACATGGGCGTCTGGTGGAAGTGGAAAGTCGACCCGTTCAGCATCGACGCCGTGTTGATTTACGCACAACGCGGCCATGGTCGCCGAGCCAGTCTGTACAGCGATTACACGTTCGCGGTGTGGGACAGTCCGCCCGGCGCCAGCGAGCGCACGCTGGTGCCATTCGCCAAGGCGTATTCAGGGCTCACCGACGAGGAAATGCGCCAGGTCGCCAGCATCGTGCGCAAGACTACGGTGGAGACATTCGGTCCGGTGAGCAGCGTAAAACCGAGCCTGGTGTTTGAATTGGGGTTTGAGGGGATCGCCTTGTCCAAGCGTCACAAGAGCGGGATTGCGGTGCGGTTTCCGCGGATGTTGCGGTGGCGCAAAGACAAGAGCGTTGACGAGGCTGACAATCTCGCCACCCTGCAGAATTTACTCGGCTGAACGCAGCCCTCTGTAGGAGCCAGCTTGCTGGCGATGGACGTTAACGATGACGCGTTCTCTCTGAAGAAACGCGGTGCTTTCAAATTCTTCGCTGGCAAGCCAGCTCCTACAAAAAGCAGGATCGTGCGCTCAATGACGGTGCAGCTATTTCCCGGCGCCCGTTTTCGTGCATAAATCCCGTCCAGCCATTTCTTGAATCACCTTTTAAAACGCTTGTTCGGGACTCTGGTTCGGAAATTGCTACTTTCAATAGGTCTTACGCTTTCCAGTAACAATAATTCTGCGCCACAAGCGCTCATATTGGTTCTTAGGGATTGAATAATGAAAAAAGCATTGCTGACCCTTTCTGCACTGGCGTTGTGCATGGCTGCCGGCTCCGCGCTGGCCAAGGAATATAAAGAACTGCGTTTTGGCGTTGACCCTTCCTACGCACCGTTCGAGTCGAAAGCGGCCGACGGTAGCCTGGTGGGCTTTGATATCGATCTGGGCAATGCCATCTGTGCCGAGCTGAAGGTCAAGTGCAAATGGGTCGAAAGCGATTTCGACGGCATGATTCCGGGCCTGAAGGCCAACAAATTCGACGGTGTGATCTCTTCGATGACCGTCACCCCGGCCCGCGAAAAAGTCATCGACTTCTCCAGCGAGCTGTTCTCCGGCCCAACCGCCTATGTGTTCAAGAAAGGTTCCGGCCTGACCGAAGACGTCGCGTCCCTGAAAGGCAAGACCGTAGGCTACGAGCAAGGCACCATCCAGGAAGCCTATGCCAAGGCCGTGCTGGACAAGGCTGGCGTGAAAACCCAGGCCTATCAGAACCAGGATCAGGTGTATTCGGACCTGATGTCCGGCCGCCTCGATGCCGCGATCCAGGACATGTTGCAAGCCGAACTGGGCTTTTTGAAGTCGCCAAAGGGCGAAGGCTACGAAGTCAGCAAGCCGGTTGACAGCGAATTGCTGCCAGCCAAAACAGCTATCGGTATCTCTAAAGGTAACAAAGACCTCAAGGCACTTTTGGATAAAGGTATCAAAGCGTTACACGATGATGGCACCTACGCCACCATTCAGAAGAAACACTTTGGCGATCTGAATCTGTACAGCGGCAAATAATGCCCGGCGCCCATCTCGCGATGGGCGCTTTTTTCATCCGATCAGGTTGCTGATTTATGTTCGAAAACCTATTACAAAATCTGGGGCTCTCAGCCTTCAGCCTCAAGGGCTTCGGTCCGTTGCTGATGGAAGGCACCTGGATGACAATCAAATTATCGGCGTTGTCGCTGCTGGTGGCCGTGTTGCTCGGCCTGCTCGGCGCCAGTGCCAAACTGTCAAAAGTCAAACTCGTGCGCGTCCCGGCGCAGGTCTACACCACGCTGATTCGCGGCGTGCCGGACCTGGTGCTGATGCTGCTGATTTTCTACAGCCTGCAAACCTGGTTGACGTCGTTCACCGATTTCATGGAATGGGAATACATCGAGATCAACCCGTTCAGCGCCGGGGTCATCACCCTGGGCTTCATTTATGGCGCGTACTTCACCGAGACCTTTCGTGGCGCGATTCTCGCGGTGCCACGGGGCCAGGTCGAAGCGGCCACCGCCTATGGCCTCAAACGTGGCCAGCGGTTCTGGATCGTGGTGTTCCCGCAGATGATGCGTTTCGCCCTGCCGGGTATCGGTAACAACTGGATGGTGATGCTCAAGGCTACCGCGCTGGTGTCGATCATCGGCCTCGCCGACCTGGTCAAGGCTGCCCAGGACGCCGGCAAAAGCAGTTATCAACTGTTCTACTTCCTGGTGCTGGCTGCGCTGATTTACCTGCTGATCACCAGCGCCTCCAACGTCATCCTGCGCTGGCTTGAACGCCGCTACGCTGCTGGCTCCCGGGAGGCCGTACGATGATCGAACTCCTGCAGGAATACTGGAAACCCTTCCTTTACACCGACGGCTACAACATCACCGGCCTGGCCATGACCCTGTGGCTGCTCAGTGCGTCGATCTTCATCGGTTTCCTGGTGTCGATCCCGCTGTCCATCGCCCGGGTGTCGCCGCACTTCTACATTCGCTGGCCGGTGCAGTTCTACACCTACCTGTTTCGCGGGACGCCGCTGTATATCCAGCTGCTGATTTGCTACACCGGCATCTACAGCCTGGCCGCCGTGCGAGAGCAGCCGATACTCGATGCGTTCTTTCGCGACGCGATGAACTGCACCATCCTCGCCTTCGCCCTGAACACTTGCGCCTACACCACGGAGATTTTCGCCGGGGCAATTCGCAGCATGGCCCACGGTGAAGTCGAAGCGGCCAAAGCCTACGGCCTGACCGGCTGGAAGCTGTATGCCTACGTGATCATGCCGTCAGCCCTGCGTCGCTCGCTGCCTTATTACAGCAACGAAGTGATCCTGATGCTGCACTCGACCACCGTGGCGTTCACCGCGACCATCCCGGACATCCTGAAAGTCGCGCGGGACGCCAACTCGGCGACCTTCCTGACCTTCCAGTCGTTCGGCATCGCCGCGCTGATCTACCTGACCGTCACCTTTGCGCTGGTCGGCCTGTTCCGCCTCGCCGAACGCCGATGGCTGGCCTTCCTCGGGCCGACCCACTAGGACTTTTCGCACATGCGCCACCAGATACATGACTTGCTGGCCCCGCTGCCGGGGACCGCACGACAGATTCACAGCTTCCACTTCGGCCCGACGTCGGCCCAGGGCAAAATCTACATCCAGGCGTCCCTGCACGCCGATGAAATGCCCGGCATGCTGGTCGCCTGGCACCTCAAACAACGCCTGGCCGAGCTGGAAGCCGCCGGCCACCTGCGCAGCGAAATCGTGCTGGTGCCGATTGCCAACCCGGTCGGTCTCGAACAAGTGCTGATGGATGTACCGCTGGGCCGCTACGAGCTCGAAAGCGGGCAGAACTTCAACCGCTGGTTCGTCGATTTGAGCGAGGAGGTTGGCAATGAGATCGAAGGCCAGCTCGGCGACGATCCGCAACGCAACCTCGAACTGATCCGCAGCAGCCTGCGCCAGGCTCTGGCGCGACAGACTGCCAGCACTCAACTGCAATCCCAGCGCCTGATCCTGCAACGACTGGCCTGTGACGCAGACATGGTGCTGGACCTGCATTGCGATTTCGAAGCGGTCGCGCACCTCTACACCACGCCCGAGGCTTGGCCACAGGTCGAGCCGCTGGCCCGCTACATCGGTGCCGAAGCGAGTCTGCTGGCCACCGATTCCGGCGGCCAGTCGTTCGACGAATGTTTCACCCTGCTCTGGTGGCAGTTGAAAGAGCGCTTCGGCGAACACTTCGACATTCCGCTCGGCAGCTTCTCGGTCACCGTCGAATTGCGTGGCCAGGGCGACGTCAATCACCCGTTGGCCAGCCTCGACTGCCAGGCGTTGATCGATTACCTGATTCACTTCGGCGCGATTGCCGGCGAACCGGCGCCACTGCCGGAACTGCCGTATCCCGCCACGCCGCTGGCGGCCGTCGAACCGGTGGCCACGCCCGTGGGCGGTTTGCTGGTGTTCACCGCGCTGCCGGGGGAATACCTGGAGGCCGGGCAACTGATCGCCGAAATCGTCGACCCGATCAACGATCTCGTCACCCCCGTTCACTGCACTGTCGCCGGGCTGATGTACGCCCGCTCGCTACGGCGCATGGCCACTGCCGGCATGGTGATCGCCCACGTCGCGGGCACCGAAGCCTATCGCAGCGGCTACCTACTTTCGCCTTGAGGATGCATGCCCCATGTACAAACTGACCATCGAAGGCCTGCATAAAAGCTATGGCGATCATCATGTGCTCAAAGGCGTTTCACTCAAGGCCAACACCGGCGACGTCATCAGCCTGATCGGCGCCAGCGGCTCGGGCAAAAGTACCTTTCTGCGCTGCATCAACTTTCTCGAACAGCCCAACGACGGCGCCATGAGCCTGGACGGCCAGAACATCCGCATGATCAAGGATCGCCACGGCATGCACGTGGCCGACGCCGATGAACTGCAACGGATCCGCACCCGCCTGGCCATGGTGTTCCAGCACTTCAACCTGTGGAGCCACATGACTGTGCTGGAAAACATCACCATGGCTCCGCGCCGGGTGTTGGGTTGCAGCAAGCAGGAAGCCGAGGACCGCGCACGTCGTTACCTCGACAAGGTTGGCCTGGCCGCACGCGTGGCCGACCAGTACCCGGCGTTTCTTTCCGGGGGCCAGCAACAGCGGGTCGCCATTGCCCGCGCATTGGCCATGGAGCCGGAAGTCATGCTTTTCGACGAACCGACATCGGCGCTCGACCCGGAGCTGGTGGGTGAAGTGCTCCGAGTGATCCAGGGCCTCGCCGAAGAAGGCCGGACCATGATCATGGTGACCCACGAAATGAGCTTCGCCCGCAAAGTGTCGAGTCAGGTGCTGTTTCTGCACCAGGGCCTGGTCGAGGAAGAAGGCGCGCCGGAAGACGTGCTGGGCAATCCGAAGAGTGAACGGCTGAAGCAGTTCCTCAGCGGCAACCTCAAGTAACACGCAGCCCTTGTAGGAGTGAAGCTTGCTCGCGAAAGCGGTGGGTCAGGAGAGAAAGATGTCGGCTGACCCACCGTCTTCGCGAGCAAGCTTCGCTCCTACAAATACAAGCCATTCATTCGCGTGGTTGATCACACAACCGGCGCGGGAGGCGGCTCATCCGGCAGGGTCGGCTCACCGGGTTCGGTCGGTTGTTCGTTGGGGGTATCGGGATCAGGCTGGCCGGGGATGCCCCCCGCCATGCTGATGGGCGGATGTGCCAGCAACGACCAGGCCAAAACGCCAACCTGATTGGGCTCAAGCCTTGCCAGTTCGGCACTTATACGCGGGTCGATCTTCATATAGCACTCCTGAGCGATGGCCCGATCCGCCTTGCGCAGATCGGAGCAGTACACCCCATAGAGTGTACGCTCGCCCAGGAATTCCCACGGCTTGTCAGACGGTTGACTCAGGTGCGTGGCAGCGTCACGCCGCGTTGGCCCTGATACTTGCCGCCACGGTCCTTGTAGGACACTTCGCACTCTTCGTCGGACTCAAGGAACAGCATCTGCGCCACGCCTTCGTTGGCGTAGATCTTCGCCGGCAGGTTGGTGGTGTTCGAGAATTCCAGGGTCACGTGACCCTCCCACTCAGGCTCAAGCGGGGTGACGTTGACGATGATGCCGCAGCGGGCATAGGTGCTTTTGCCCAGGCAAATGGTCAATACGTTGCGCGGAATACGGAAGTATTCGACGGTGCTGGCCAGGGCGAAAGAGTTCGGCGGGATGATGCAGACGTCGCTGTGGATATCGACGAAGCTGCCGGCATCGAAGTTTTTCGGGTCGACGATGGCCGAATTGATGTTGGTGAACACTTTGAAGTGATTAGTGCAGCGAACGTCGTAGCCGTAACTCGACACGCCGTAGGAGATCACTCGGCTATCGTCGCTGCCGCGCACCTGGCGCTCGACGAACGGTTCGATCATGCCCTGCTCTTGCGCCATGCGGCGAATCCACTTGTCCGATTTGATGCTCATGGCGGGTGTCCTGAATAGCGAGGTGGAAAAAATCTGTCCGGCATCTTACCGGGGCGCGCCGCCGGTTCAAAGTCCGGGGCACAATTCTTGGCGATCCCCCTTAAATTCCGGACCTCGACGGCAATACAATGCACCGTCAGTCACGAAAACAGAGAAACCTTCGCAGGAAGCATTGGCACGTTCCGGAAAAAGGGTTAAGGTGGCGCCACTGTGCTGCTTGTGTCACTGAGAATCTCTACACGATATGTTGAATTTCGATCCAACCATCTACAAGAATTTTTCCTGCTCTTTGCACTCAGTCTCGGCCAGGGTTCTTCCTGAGTCGCAGTTATCTTTGTTCAAGGAGTTACACCATGTCTAATCGCCAAACTGGTACCGTTAAGTGGTTCAACGATGAAAAAGGCTTCGGCTTCATCACTCCACAATCCGGTGACGACCTGTTCGTTCACTTCAAAGCTATCCAATCCGACGGCTTCAAAAGCCTGAAAGAAGGCCAACAGGTTTCTTTCATCGCTACCCGCGGTCAGAAAGGCATGCAAGCTGAAGAAGTTCAAGTTATCTAACTTGTACTTGCTTTAGTAAAAAGCCCCGCCCTTAAAAGCGGGGCTTTTTTGTGGGCGAATGTTTTGTAGTGATCCAAACGCTATGGACAGTACTGACGCCTTCGCGGGCAAGCCTCGCTCCTACAGGTTTTGCGTCGGTATCGGAAATCGCGATCGACGCAAAACCTGTAGGAGCGAGGCTTGCCCGCGAATGGTTTTACCAGGCCACACCAAACCCTGCGGTGTAGCGGGTCTTGTCCAGATCGGCATCGTCTGTACCGCTGATGATGTCTCGCTCGGCCTTCAGATTAAGCGACGCCCACTCGGTCACTTTGTAGCGCAAGCCCATTTCGGCATCGAGCGCATAATCCGCCACACCCGACAACGGCTTGCCCACTTCGCCATTGGTGAAGAACTCCACCTTCTTGCCGATCAGGTAGCGGTTGTAATCCCACTTCATCGCCAGGGAATAGAAGTTGTCCTTGCTGCCGTCGGAGAACTGGTAGTCCGTATGGTTGACCAGCGAACCCAGCGAGAATGCGCCTAGCTCGTCATCCCAAAATTGGTAACCCGGACCGGTACCGACGGTGCGCTGACGGGAGAGCTCTTCAACCTTGTCGCGCTTATAAACCGCGCGGCCCTGCCAGAACCACTTCTCGGTCAGGAAGCGGTCGAGCGAGTACTCGCCCCGCCAGTTGTCGGTGGTGACCACGTCATCCTGGAATTCACGGTTGTACTCGCCTTCGGCGATATGCCGCCATCTGCCATGACGCGCAGTGGTCTTGAAGTCGATGTCGTAGTCGTCGGTGTCCTTTTCCGCCCGCTGGTAATCCAGCGCCGCATCGATATTGCCTTTCCAGACCAGATCTTCGACCACCGGCTTGGGCTTGAGTATCTGCTGGATACTCGCCAGCTCGACGGTCTTCGGTGCCTCGCCGTTTTCCAGCGTGACTTTGCCGTCGTCTGCCGCGTGCAGCGACTTGGCCTTCTCACCGCTGTAGGCATCCTGCTTGACCAGCAACTCCTGATCGCTCTCCAGGGTTTTGACCTGCTTCCAGTCGATCGGAACCGAACCGGCGTATTCGGTCTGGATCACCAGCTTGCCGCCGTCAAACAGAGTGATCTTGCCACTCAGCTTGTCACCGTTCTTTAACCACACGGTATCGGCGAGCAAGGGCGTGGAAGCACTCAGGACAGCGAGGCACAACAGGGTTCTGGACACCATAAGCAAAGACAGGCTCAAGTTTGCGAAAAAAGTCGGCATTATCCATAGGAATAAGGCCCTAACAAGGACTGACCCGCCCATCTCTATTGAGTTCATTTCTCAATTACTGATCGAGGATTTACCCTACAGACGGTCAGCCACTGTAGGTACGAGCCTGCTCGCGATAAACTCAGGATCGACGCGTTTTCCCAGACAGCTCGCGTTATCGTTAACGACCATCGCGAGCTGGCTGGCTCCTAAAGGGATCCCGGATGTGACCGACGCCGATGCAGAAACCGAAAGCCCTGCGCAAATCCGACGCACGGCGCTGTACCTCACTCTGGCGCAGGTGCCCGAGGGCAAAGTCGTGAGTTATGGTCAACTTGCCGAACTCGCAGGACTGGGTCGCGCCGCGCGCTGGGTCGGTCGTACGCTCAGCCAGTTGCCTGGCGACACCAAACTGCCCTGGCACCGGGTACTCGGCGCCGGCGGTCGGATCAGCCTGCCCGTGGGCAGTCCTTCAGGGGACGAGCAACGCGCACGATTGCGCTCCGAAGGCGTCAGTGTCCTGAACAATCGTGTTGATATTCAGCGCCATGGCTGGCGCCCGGTAGAGCACAGCGGTTAGAGTGCGCGCTTTGTTTCCGTAATCTTGAGGCAGACTTCAGCCCATGCCCCGTAAAACCTGGCGCGCCGCGCTCGCCGCCTATGCCAGCCCATCGACACTTGTGCTGTTGTTGCTTGGTTTCGCCGCCGGCCTGCCCTACATGCTGGTGTTTTCGACACTGTCAGTCTGGTTGCGTGAAGCCGGTGTGGCTCGCGAAACCATTGGCTATGCAAGCCTGATCGGTCTGGCCTACGCCTTTAAATGGGTCTGGTCACCGTTGCTGGACCAATGGCGCCTGCCATTTCTCGGCAAGCTCGGTCGCCGTCGCTCGTGGTTGGTACTTTCCCAGGCACTGGTAATCCTCGGCTTGATCGGGATGGGTTTCTGCGACCCGCAAAAACACCTGTCCTGGCTGATCGCCATCGCCGTAGTCGTGGCCTTCGCCTCGGCGACGCAAGACATCGCGGTCGACGCCTATCGCCTGGAAATCGCCGAAGACAGCCGCCAGGCTGCCCTGGCCGCCAGCTACATGTCCGGCTATCGGATCGCGGCACTGCTGGCCACCGCCGGCGCCCTGTTCTTCGCCGAAGGCTTTGGCTCCACCGGTTTCAACTACAAGCATTCGGCATGGGCCGGCACTTACCTGCTGTTCGGCGCCCTGATGGTTCCGGCGTTGCTGACCTCTTTCTTCATGCGCGAACCGCCGGTGCCGTTGCGCACGCAACTGCAGGCCGGGCGCTACAGTTTCGTGCATCAACTGGCTTCGGTGTTCGTACTGATCGTGCTGCTGGTTTCCGTGCCGGCCATGTTCACCCAGCTCTACAACACCGACTTCGCCAGCGTGCTGTTTGACGGCGTCAGCCTGCTCGACCTGCTGCTCCAGGACCGTGCATTCCTGCGAGCGATCCTCTACACCTCGCTGACTGCGATGTGCCTGTCGGCCATGGGCCGTCGTGGCCTGGCGCCGGTGCTGACACCGGTCAACGACTTCATTCTGCGTTACCGCTGGCAAGCGCTGCTGCTGCTCGGGCTGATCGCCACGTATCGGATGTCGGATACGGTGATGGGCGTGATGGCCAACGTGTTCTATATCGACCAGGGCTTCACCAAGGATCAGATTGCCAGCGTCAGCAAAATCTTCGGCCTGATCATGACGCTGGTCGGCGCCGGCATGGGCGGCCTGCTGATCGTGCGTTTCGGCATCCTGCCGATCCTGTTCATCGGCGGCGTGGCGTCAGCGGGCACCAATTTGCTGTTCCTGATGCTCGCCGACATGGGCGCCAACCTGAACATGCTGATCCTGACCATTTCCCTGGACAACTTCAGCTCGGGACTGGCGACCTCCGCGTTCGTCGCCTACCTGTCGAGCCTGACCAACCTCAAGTTCTCCGCCACCCAATACGCCCTGCTCAGCTCGATCATGCTCCTGCTGCCGCGCCTGATCGGTGGCTATTCCGGGGTCATGGTGGAAAAGTTCGGTTACCATGATTTCTTCCTGATCACCGCGTTGCTGGGCGTTCCGACGCTGGTGTTGATCGCCTTGCACTGGTTCCAGGAGAGCCGCCGCGAAGGCCCGACCCCAAAGCCTGAACCGGTTCCAGCCCAGGTCGCAGAAGAATCGTAGGAAGCATCGCAAAGGGCGTGGAGATTCCCGCCCTCCTGCCACACCACCGACCGCGCGCCTGTACGCCAGCAGATCTCGCCCGTACAATGCTCCGTCATTTCTCGTCATCAGCAACCGACAACGGCCAACCATGCGCACCAGTCAATTTTTGCTCGCCACACAGAAAGAAACGCCTTCCGACGCGGTCGTCATCAGCCATCAGCTGATGCTGCGCGCCGGCATGATCCGCAAACTCGCCTCGGGCCTGTACACCTGGCTGCCGATGGGCTTGCGAGTGATGCGCAAGGTCGAAGCCATCGTTCGTGAAGAAATGAACGCCGCAGGCTCTCTTGAAGTGTTGATGCCGAGTACACAACCGGCTGAACTGTGGCAGGAATCCGGTCGCTGGGAAGAATACGGCCCTGAATTGCTGCGCTTCAAGGATCGCCACGGTCGCGACTTCTGCGCCGGCCCGACCCACGAAGAAGTGATCACCGACCTGATGCGCAACGAGTTGAGCAGCTACAAGCAGCTGCCGATCAACCTGTATCAGATCCAGACCAAATTCCGTGACGAAATCCGCCCACGCTTCGGTTTGATGCGCGGCCGCGAATTCATCATGAAGGACGCCTATTCGTTCCACGCTGACCAGGCTTCGCTGCAGGTCACCTACGACCGCATGCACCAGGCGTACTGCAACGTATTCACCCGCCTGGGCCTGAAGTTCCGCCCGGTTGAAGCCGATAACGGCTCCATCGGCGGCGCTGGCTCCCACGAATTCCACGTGCTGGCCGAATCCGGCGAAGACGATATCGTCTTCAGCAACGGTTCCGACTACGCCGCGAACATCGAGAAAGCCGAAGCGGTACCGCGCGAAACCTCCCGCGCCGCGCCGGCTGAAGAGATGCGCCTGGTCGACACGCCGGATACCAAGACCATCGCCGCGCTGGTGGAAAAATTCAATCTGCCGATTGAAAAGACCATCAAGACCCTCGTGGTTCACGCTGAAGAGAAAGGCAAGCTGATTGCCCTGATCATCCGTGGCGACCACGAGCTGAACGAAATCAAGGCCGCCAACCAGCCTGGCGTTGCCAGCCCGCTGGTCATGGCGTCCGAAAGCGAACTGCGCGACGCCATTGGCGCCGGTGCCGGCTCCCTGGGCCCGTTGAACCTGCCGCTGCCGATCATCATCGACCGTTCCGTCGAGCTGATGAGCGACTTCGGTATCGGTGCGAACATCGACGACAAGCACTACTTCGGCGTGAACTGGGAGCGTGACCTGCCGGTTCCTACCGTTGCCGACCTGCGTAACGTCGTGGCCGGTGATCCGAGCCCGGACGGCAAAGGCACCCTGGAAATCAAGCGCGGCATCGAAGTCGGGCACATCTTCCAGCTGGGCAACAAGTACAGCAAAGCGATGAAGTGCGAAGTGCTGGGCGAGAACGGCAAGCCGGTCACCCTGGAAATGGGTTGCTACGGCATCGGCGTTTCCCGCGTGGTGGCTGCGGCCATCGAGCAGAACAACGACGCCAACGGGATCATCTGGAGCGACACACTGGCTCCATTCCAGATCGCGCTGGTGCCGCTGCGCTACGAAACCGAACAGGTTCGCGAAGCGACCGACAAGCTGTACGCCGAGTTGACTGCGGCCGGCTTCGAAGTGCTGCTGGACGATCGCGACAAGAAAACCAGCCCGGGCATCAAGTTCGCGGACATGGAGCTGATCGGCATTCCTCACCGGATCGTGGTCAGTGACCGCGGCCTCGCCGAAGGCAATCTGGAATACAAGAGCCGCACCGAGCCCGAGGCGCAAGCGCTGCCGGTCGCTGACGTGCTGTCCTTCCTCCAGGCCCGTATCCGCCGCTGACACCAGATAGAGAAGTCATGTTCAAGCGAAACACCTTAGGCCTCGGTGGTGCCGCCCTGTGCGGCACCCTGCTGGTCAGCGGCTGCGCCAATCACATGTCGCAACGCAGCGAGCACGAGGCTCGTGTCGAGCGCAAATTGCTCGATCACAGCCTGCAGATCGATGTCGGTGAGCCCAAGGTGCTTGAGCTGCCGCAACGTCGGGTGAAGATCCACGAGCAGAAGACCTTCGAAGTCACCGAGTTCGAAGTCACCCGTCATTACGATCGCTACACGCCTTACCAACCCTGGCGGGAGGTCTACGAGATCCCGCTGGGCGCGGTGGCCGTGGTGGCCGGTGTCGGCGCGAACGTGGTCAACGTGTTCGCCCTCGGCAACCTGCCGGATAGCGTGACCAAGGACTGGTTCAGCTACGGTCTCGCCGGGCTCAACCCGTTCATGAACGCGCCGTCCCACGGTCGTGCGCAGCAGAACCTCGCCGGCATCGACGAAGTCCAGCTCGACAAGCGCACCGAATACTCGAGCCTGCCCTGGAGCGAGCGCCCGGTGGAGGTCAAGGCCGGCAAGGAAACCTTCGAGCTGAGCACCGACAAAAACGGTGTGTTGCGCCTGAACCTGCTGGACAGCCCGTTCGCTGAACATGACATCAATCACCTGAGTCGACTGCTGATCAAGGTCGAAGATAGTCAGGACGATGTGCACACGGACTCGACCCTGGCGGTCAGCAGCTCGTTGCGCGGCAAATTGCTCGAAGCCCACGGGCTGATTTACGACGACCTTGAAGACGACGAAGTGAGCCAGTGGGTTCACCGGGTCAAGCGTCTGTCGGAGCTGGGTCTGGAAGAAGAAGCCAGTGAGCTTGAACAGAGTTTGATTGAGCTGACGCGTAACGATCCTGAGTTGCAGACCGAATTCCTCAAGTCGCTGACCAAGGATGCCGGGCGGCTCGTCGCGGATCCGGGACCGAACTAAAAGCTTCGCGGGCAAGCCTCGCTCCTACAGGTCTCGCATAGTCCCTGTAGGAGCGAGGCTTGCCCGCGAAGAGGCCATCACATTCACCGCTAAACTACCGCTCAAACAACTCCATCTGCTCAAACCCTCCGCGCAAATCCTCCAGCCGCACCCCGATCCCCAACAACCGCACCGGTTTCCCGCCGCGATTGAACGCCTGGGTCAGCAGCAACTGATAACTCCCCAGATCCCGCCCTGCCCCGGCCTGCTCCAGCGTGGTCTGGGTAAAATCATGGAATTTCACTTTGACGAACGGTTTGCCCGGCCGATAGCTGTTGTCGATTCGCGCCATGCGGCCCGCCAGGGTTTCCAGCAACTCGGGCAATTTATCCAGACAGCTCACCAGATCCGGCAGATCCACGTCATAGGTGTTTTCAACACTGATCGATTGCCGCCGACTGTCGTTGTGCACCAACCGATCATCGATCCCACGGGCCAGACTCCACAATCGCTCGCCAAAACTGCCGAATTCACGCACCAGCGCCAACTTGTCCCATTCGCGCAAATGCGAACAATCGACAATGCCGAGCCTGCCCAGTTTGTCGGCAGTCACTTTGCCAACGCCATGGAGCTTGCTGACGGGCAAACCGCTTACGAAATCCTCGACCTGATCCGGCGTAATGACAAACAAGCCATTGGGCTTCTTCCAGTCGCTGGCAATTTTGGCCAGGAATTTGTTCGGCGCCACGCCGGCGGAAACGGTGATGTGCAGCTGATTGGACACCCGACGACGGATGTCCTGGGCAATTCGCGTGGCGCTGCCGCCGAAGTGCGCACTGTCCGACACGTCGAGGTAAGCCTCATCGAGGGAAAGCGGTTCGATCAGGTCGGTGTAATCGCGAAAGATCGTATGAATTTCCTTCGAGGCTTCCCGGTAGGCGTCCATGCGCGGCTTGACGATGGTCAGGTCAGGGCACAACTTCAAGGCGTGCCCCGACGACATCGCGGAACGCACGCCATACGCCCGCGCTTCATAGTTACAGGTGGCAATCACCCCGCGCCGATCCGCCGAACCACCCACCGCCAGGGGTTTTCCGGCGAGGCGCGGGTCGGCGCGCATCTCGATGGCTGCGTAGAAGCAGTCACAATCGACGTGGATGATTTTTCGCTGGCTCATATAAAAGCGGTGTTCATGGCGTAGAATTGGAGTCAAGGCGTGCCGGATCTGCAGTATCTCACCGACACCTGTATATAGCACCAGTAGTCTGAATGTTCTTACCCAATGGTAGGAAAAGTTACAGATGAATTTATTTTCTCAATCGAAAGCGCCCATGCGATAGAGCTGAAAGCCTTGCCAGGCCTGACTCACAGCCGATCACACCGCCCTCTATCAGAGCTAAGCGATTGAACCAGAACAGGTTTTATCTGGATTGAAGGTTGACAGCCCGGCGTTCCTCTGTAGAATGCCGACACACAGACGCGGGATGGAGCAGTCTGGTAGCTCGTCGGGCTCATAACCCGAAGGTCGTCGGTTCAAATCCGGCTCCCGCAACCAAACATCAAAAAAGGCTACTCGAAAGAGTGGCCTTTTTTGTGCGCGCGTGTTTTGCCATGCGATTCGATTTCAATTCATGCACGCTTTCCTGTAGGAGCCGGCTTGTCTGCGGGCGGCGCTCCGACGATGGTCGTTAACGATAACGCGTGCTGCCTGAATCAACGCGGCGCACTCGAGTCCATCGCCAGCAAGCCGGCTCCTACAGGTAATGCGCATCGGTGCGTCCCCCAACATTCCGTGAGAAATTTGTTTTTTGACAGCACGGAGAAATCGTTCTGATTCCGAAACTTAACGCTCCCCTGCGACCGTTCGCCGCTTATTTACGCTTATTTGACCCTGCGCCGGATTAACGGTTGACACACCAGCGTATCTCTATAGAATGCCGCCACACAGACGCGGGATGGAGCAGTCTGGTAGCTCGTCGGGCTCATAACCCGAAGGTCGTCGGTTCAAATCCGGCTCCCGCAACCAAACATCAAAAAAGGCTACTCGAAAGAGTGGCCTTTTTTGTATCTGTTGAAAAAGTCCTTTCGCAACAATGACCTGTCACTGTGTAGGGAAGCGTTCGGGGTCACCTGAGTTCTGAGTTCAGACTATGCTGAATCGCAGACCGAACCCCCTACGACGGATGCCATGCCATCGCCGCTGATCGGCGAGAGGCGTTAATATTTGTGATTATTTTTTTCTACAGGGATTGGTAACTTGGCTGGATACCCCCATCCTGTCGCGCACAATCCAAGAGGTGATTGATGCGCGCCAACTCGTCTGATTCACAAGACACCGTCACAGCGACACAACCGATCAAGGCCGAGCGTCTGCGCTTGCTTGATCTGGTCAGCAAGTACCGTCAGCCCATTGGCCTGGCGGTCACCCTGCTGTTGTTCGCTATCGCGCTGATTGCCTGTCGCCACCTGTTGAGCGAACTCGATCTTTACGCTCTGCACGACTCCATTCTCGATGTACCGAAACCGGCACTGCTCGGCGCATTGGCCGCCACTGTGGTCGGCTTCATCATCTTGCTTGGCTACGAATGGTCGGCCAGCCGCTATGCCGGCGTGACCCTGGCGCCGCGGCTTCTTGCCCTGGGCGGGTTCACGGCATTTGCCATCGGTAATGCCATTGGCCTGTCGATGCTCTCGGGAGGCTCGGTTCGCTACCGTTTATATGCGCGTCATGGCCTGGGGGCTTCCGATGTCGCGCACATGACGCTGTTCGCCAGCCTCTCGCTCGGCTGCGCCCTGCCCCCGCTGGCCGCCCTCGCCACGCTCAGCAACCTGCCTGCGGCCTCTGCCGCCCTGGGCCTCTCTCAGATGCTGCTGGGTGCGATTGCCGCCGCTGTATTGCTGCTGTTTACCGTATTGGCCGTCGGCATCTATCGCCGGCGCCTGCCAGATCAGCCTTATGCAGACAACCTGCTGGTCAAGGTCGGTCGTCGCACCTTGCGCCTTCCTGGCCGTCGCCTGACGTTCCTGCAACTGGTCATTACCGCCCTCGACGTAGCTGCCGCCGCGACCGTGCTGTATCTGTTGCTGCCGGAAGCTCCGCCCTTCGGTGCATTCCTGCTGGTGTACCTGCTGGCGTTGGCCGCTGGCGTGCTCAGCCATGTTCCCGGTGGAGTCGGCGTGTTCGAGGCGATTCTGCTGGCCGCCTTCGCCGACAAACTTGGCGCCGCGCCGCTGGCCGCCGCGTTGCTGCTCTATCGCCTGATCTACGTGGTGCTGCCGCTGCTGGTCGCGTGCTTGCTGCTGTTGGTCAATGAAGGCCAGCGTTTGTTTCAGACGCGCCAGTCTTTGCGTGCAGCCTCCGGCCTGGCCGCGCCGATTCTGGCGGTGCTGGTGTTTCTGTCCGGCGTGGTGCTGCTGTTCTCCGGCGTGACCCCGGAAATCGATACGCGCCTGGAACACATTGGTTTCCTGATCCCCCATCGACTGGTCGACGCTTCGCACTTCGGCGCCAGCCTCGTCGGCGTACTTTGCCTGCTGCTGGCCCAAGGCCTGCGTCGACGCCTGTCGGCCGCCTGGATGCTGACCACCATTCTTTTGCTGGTCGGCGCCGTGCTCTCGCTGCTCAAGGGTTTCGACTGGGAAGAAGCCTGCCTGATGACCCTGACCGCGAGCCTGCTGGGGGTTTTCCGGCGCTCGTTCTATCGCCCGAGCCGCCTGACCGAACTGCCGTTTTCGCCGCTGTATCTGGTGTCGAGCCTTTGTGTACTCGGTGCGTCGATCTGGCTGCTGCTGTTCGCTTATCAGGACGTTCCCTACAGCCATCAACTCTGGTGGCAGTTCACCCTTGATGCCGACGCCCCGCGTGGCTTGCGCTCGCTGCTCGGCGCCGCCGTGCTGCTGGTGGTGGTGTCCCTGACCTGGCTGCTGCGCACCGCACGCCCGGTGATCCACCTGCCCACGCCAGACGAACTGGACCGCGCGGTAAAAATCCTGATGGCTTCCGCACAACCGGACGGTGGCCTCGCCCTGACCGGTGACAAGGCGCTGCTGTTTCACCCTAACGACGAAGCGTTCCTGATGTACGCCCGCCGTGGACGCAGCCTGGTGGCCTTGTATGACCCGATCGGCCCGACCCAGCAACGGGCGGAAATGATCTGGCAGTTCCGCGACCTCTGTGACATCCACCACGCCCGCCCCGTGTTCTATCAAGTACGCGCCGAGAACCTGCCGTACTACATGGACATCGGCCTGACTGCGATCAAGCTCGGCGAAGAAGCCCGGGTCGATCTGCAGCGCTTTGATCTCGAAGCCAAGGGCAAAGAGATGAAAGACCTGCGCTACACCTGGAACCGTGGCACCCGTGATGGCCTGTCGCTGGAGATCCATGAGCCAGGGCATGCGCCGATGGATGAGCTCAAGGTGATTTCCGATGCCTGGTTGACCGGCAAGAACGTGCGCGAGAAAGGCTTCTCCCTCGGTCGTTTCGGTGATGACTACCTCAAGCATTTCCGCATCGCTGTCATCCGTTTCGAAGGGCGCCCGGTGGCGTTCGCCAATTTGCTCGAGACTTTCGGCCATGACCTGGCCAGCCTCGACCTGATGCGCGCACACCCGGACGCCCCCAAACTGACCATGGAATTCATGATGGTCGGCCTGATTCAACATTATAAAAATCATGGATACGCGCGCTTCAGCCTGGGCATGGTGCCGCTGTCGGGGTTGCAACCCCGTCGTGGCGCACCACTGACCCAGCGTCTGGGCTCGATGGTTTTCCGCCGTGGTGAGCAGCTGTACAACTTCCAAGGCTTGCGCCGCTTCAAAGACAAGTTCCAGCCTGACTGGGAACCCCGTTATATGGCTGTGCCCGCCGGACTCGATCCGCTGGTTGCCCTGGCCGACACTGCTGCCCTGATTGCGGGCGGCTTGACTGGATTGGTGAAACGCTGATGATTCAACGCTCCTTGCGGTACGTACTGGGCACACTGGTAGTGCTGGCCCTGATTCTCGGTGGCGGTTACTGGTACCTCAAACGCCCGGCGCCAGAACCGACGCTCGAACGGCTGACACCGGCCGACGGCGCCGCGATGACCCGCGTCATCCCCGGCAACACGCCGCGCGCCCAGGTGCTGGTGGCGGTCAATGACGACCAGAAGCTCAGCGACAAACAATTGATGACCCTGAGCCGCAGCGGCTCGGCGCAGATCGTTCAGGTGATCCTGCCCAAGGACTGCCTGTTGCAAAGCCGCGCCCTGCAATCCGGCCTGAGAGAACTCAAGGGCCCGGCGACGCTGGTCAGCGGCATCGGCCCTGGCGCCGTGCTGGCATGGCGCTGGTTGTCCGAGCAGAAGGACGACAAGTCCCAGGCCGTGTCGGTGGACCTGGCCCTGGAAAAACCCGGCTGCACCCACCTGCTGCCGAAAAGCGCTGCTCACGGTCACTGGCTGGTGGCATGGAACGACAACCCGGACGACACCAGCGCCGGCTTCGTGCGCGACCAACCCAACGCCGAAACCAGCATCAGCGACTACGACATCAACCTGCCGCAAGTGCTGAACAACGAACTGCGCAAGCTCCTCGTCGGTGGTGACAAAGCCGCTGGCGGCCTGCAGATTCCAGTGGTTGAAGTCCCGGCCGGCCAGGCCAAGGACACCGTCACCCTGTTCCTTTCCGGCGACGGCGGCTGGCGCGACCTCGACCGCGACGTAGCGGGCGAAATGGCCAAGATCGGCTACCCGGTCGTCGGCATCGACACCCTGCGCTACTACTGGCAGCACAAGAGCCCGGAGCAAAGCGCCCTGGACCTCGCTGAACTGATGCAGCACTACCGGCAGAAATGGGGCACCAAGCGCTTCATCCTGACGGGCTACTCGTTCGGCGCTGACGTCCTGCCGGCAATCTACAACCGCCTGGAAGCCTCGGAACAGCAACGCGTCGACGCAATCATCCTGCTGGCCTTCGCCCGCACCGGCAGCTTCGAAATCGAAGTCGAAGGCTGGCTCGGCAACGCCGGCAAAGAAGCCGCCACCGGCCCGGAAATGGCCAAGCTGCCGCCGGAGAAAGTGGTGTGCATCTTCGGTGAAGAAGAAATCGACGAAAGCGGCTGCACCGACAAGACCGCCGTAGGCGAAGCCATCAAACTACCCGGCGGCCACCACTTCGACGAGAACTACCCGAAACTGGCCCAGCGGTTGGTGGATGTGATCGAGAAGCGCCAGGCGAAGGAGACGGCGGCTCAGGAGTGACCTGATCCCGCCCACAAAAAAGCCCCCGCTGCCTTACGGTAGCGGGGGCTTTTTTATAGTTCTTCACCGATTACCGGGAAACACAGAACCTGTAGGAGCCAGCTTGCTGGCGATGGTCGTTAACGATTACGCGTACGGACTGGTTCACCGCGGTGCACTTGAGTCCATCGCCAGCAAGCTGGCTCCTACAATGCTTCAGCCTTTCCTGGCGTGCCGTCCTCGCATATCGTCGTGGCCGATTGCGCAGGTCTCATCAAAACCGGTCAGGCGCTCCAGAACGGCTGCTTCAGTCCGAATGTCATCCAGCTCGTCGAGCGTTTCTTGATACACAAAAAAGCCAGCAACACGGTCCCTGTAGGAGCCAGCTTGCTCGCGATAGCGGTCTGTCAGGCAACATTAATGGTGCATGTTAATCCGCCATCGCGAGCAATCTTGCTCCTACATTGATTCTTCATCGTGCTTACGTTATGCACCTGGCCACAAAAAAGCCCCCGCTGCCGCATTGGCAACGGGGGCTTTTGATGTCGCGGCCTTACATCTCGACCTGCGTCCCCAACTCAATCACCCGGTTCAGCGGCAGATTAAAGAACCGCAAATTGCCATTCGCATTCTTCAACATGAACGCAAACAACGCCTCGCGCCAACGCGCCATCCCCTCAAGCTTCGAGGCGATGACCGTCTCGCGACTGAGGAAGTAGGTCGTGCGCATCGGGCTGAAGTCGAGGTCATCGAGGTGACACAACTTCAGCGCTTGCGGCACGTCCGGTTCGTCGATAAAGCCAAAGTGCAGGATCACCCGGAAGAACCCTTCGCCGTGGGATTCCACCTCGAAGCGCCGTGTCGTCGGTACTCGCGGGATGTCTTCGTACACCACCGTCAGCAGCACCACTTGCTCGTGCAGCACCTGGTTATGCAGCAAGTTGTGCAACAACGCGTGGGGTACGGCGTCTGGCCGCGCGGTGAGGAACACGGCGGTGCCCTGGACGCGATGCGGCGGTTGCACGGCAATACTGCTGATGAAAATCGGCAGCGGCAGCCCGCCTTCGTCCATGCGCTCCACCAGCAGTTGTTTGCCGCGCTTCCAGGTAGTCATCAGCACGAACAGCGCAATACCGGCGATCACCGGGAAGGCCCCGCCCTGTACGATTTTCGGCACGTTGGCGGCGAAGTACACGCCATCGACCAGCAAAAATCCCAACAGGACCGGCACCGCAAGGACCGGCGGCCATTTCCATAGCAGCAGTATCACTGCCGACACCAGAATGCTGGTCATCAGCATGGTCCCGGTCACCGCTACGCCGTAAGCCGAGGCCAGGGCGCCGGAAGATTCGAAACCCAGCACCAGCAGCACCACGCCGACCATCAGCGCCCAGTTCACCGCACCGATGTAGATCTGGCCTTGCTCGGCGCTGGAGGTGTGCTGGATGTGCATGCGCGGAATGTAGCCGAGCTGGATCGCCTGGCGGGTCAGGGAGAACGCGCCGGAAATCACCGCTTGCGAAGCAATCACCGTGGCCAGGGTCGACAGGCCGACCAGGGGAATCAACGCCCAGCTTGGCGCCAACAGATAGAACGGGTTACGCGCCGCTTCCGGGTCACCGAGCAGCAAGGCGCCCTGGCCGAAGTAGTTCAGCACCAGCGCCGGTAGCACGAGGATGAACCAGGCGCGGGCAATCGGCTTGCGGCCGAAGTGGCCCATGTCGGCGTACAGCGCTTCGGCACCGGTCAACGCCAGCACCACCGCGCCGAGGATCGCCACGCCCATGCCTGGGTGAACGATGAAGAAGCGCACGCCCCAGACCGGGTTCATCGCTTGCAACACTTCCGGATGCTGCATGATGCCGTAGACGCCCAGTGCGCCCAGGACCAGGAACCAGGTGACCATGATCGGCCCGAACAGGATGCCGATTCGCGCGGTGCCGTGGCTCTGGATCAAAAACAGCGCCACCAGCACGATCAACGACAGCGGCACCACCCAATGGTCGATGCCTTCGAAGGCCAGCCCGAGACCTTCAATCGCCGAAAGCACGGAGATCGCCGGAGTGATCATGCTGTCGCCATAGAACAGCGCCGCGCCGATCAGCCCGCAGACCACCAGCAACGTGCGCAACCTCTTGTGCCCCGCCGCTGCCCGCCGCGCCAGCGCGGTCAACGCCATGATCCCGCCTTCGCCCTGGTTGTCGGCGCGCAGGACAAACATCATGTACTTGATCGAGACAACCCAGATCAGCGACCAGAAGATCAGCGCCAGGATGCCCAACACGCCGTCATGGTTGACCGGTACACCGTAACCACCGGAAAACACTTCTTTGAGGGTGTACAGCGGGCTCGTGCCGATATCGCCGTAAACCACCCCGACCGCCGCGACCAGCATACCGATCGGCTTCGCCGCCGAATGCTCGGCACCCGCCGCCTGACTACTTGCCTGACCCATCCAACACTCCTACTACCCAGACCGGACTTCTTGGAAGAAGCACTATGCTTTGTCACGCAGCATGCGCTGTTTTACATGACGTTACAGACGTTTTGTTGACTGTAAAAAATCGGTAACGCGTAACGGCGCGAAGCATAGCGCAGCACTCGTCGTATTTCCCTCCATAAAGCTGGTCAAGTGCGTCTCTCATCGCTAGAATTGCGCACTTTTTGATCAGAGGCGCAACAAGCGCCCGTCTGTCGCCTTGCCGTCTTCGGCTGGAGGCGTCACAAATACCGAGGTTAGACATGTCCACCACTCCTGCGCCGGCCAATCCAAAGGTTGGCTTCGTATCCCTGGGTTGCCCCAAAGCACTGGTCGACTCCGAGCGCATCCTTACCCAGCTGCGCATGGAAGGTTATGACGTTGTGTCCACTTATCAGGACGCCGATGTCGTGGTGGTCAACACCTGCGGTTTCATCGACTCGGCCAAGGCAGAATCTTTGGAAGTTATCGGCGAAGCCATCAAGGAAAACGGCAAGGTCATCGTGACCGGCTGCATGGGCGTCGAAGAAGGCAACATCCGCAACGTACACCCGAGCGTACTGGCCGTGACCGGTCCGCAGCAGTACGAGCAAGTGGTCAACGCCGTGCACGATGTCGTGCCGCCGCGTCAGGATCACAACCCGCTGATCGACCTGGTGCCGCCGCAAGGCATCAAGCTGACCCCGCGCCACTACGCGTACCTGAAGATTTCCGAAGGCTGCAACCACAGCTGCAGCTTCTGCATCATCCCGTCGATGCGCGGCAAGCTGGTCAGCCGCCCGGTCGGTGACGTCCTCGACGAGGCCCAGCGCCTGGTCAAGGCCGGCGTCAAAGAGCTGTTGGTGATCTCGCAAGACACCAGCGCCTACGGCGTCGATGTGAAGTACCGCACCGGTTTCTGGAACGGCGCGCCGGTGAAAACCCGCATGACCGAACTCTGCGAAGCCCTGAGCACCCTCGGCGTCTGGGTTCGTTTGCACTACGTTTACCCGTACCCGCACGTCGACGAGCTGATCCCGCTGATGGCCGCCGGCAAGATCCTGCCGTACCTGGACATCCCGTTCCAGCACGCCAGCCCGAAAGTCCTGAAGTCGATGAAACGCCCGGCGTTCGAAGACAAGACCCTGGCGCGCATCAAGAACTGGCGCGAGATCTGCCCGGACCTGATCATCCGCTCGACCTTCATCGTCGGCTTCCCGGGCGAAACCGAAGAAGACTTCCAGTACCTGCTGAACTGGCTGACCGAAGCCCAGCTCGACCGCGTCGGCTGCTTCCAGTACTCGCCGGTCGAAGGCGCACCAGCCAACGACCTGGACCTGGACATCGTCCCGGACGACGTCAAGCAAGACCGTTGGGACCGCTTCATGGCGCACCAGCAAGCCATCAGCTCGGCACGTCTGCAAATGCGCGTCGGCCGTGAAATCGAAGTGCTGGTCGATGAAGTCGACGAGCAAGGCGCGGTTGGCCGCTGCTTCTTCGACGCCCCGGAAATCGACGGCAACGTGTTCATCGACAACGGCAGCAACCTGAAACCGGGCGACAAAGTCTGGTGCAAGGTCACCGACGCCGACGAATACGACCTGTGGGCTGAACAGATCTAAACGCAAAAAATACGCAAAGCCCCGCTCTCTTGACGAGATGCGGGGCTTTTTTACGTCTATCGTTTTGTGGGAGAAAGGACTCGCGCCATCCACTGCAAAAGGGGCATTCGGCCATGCGCCAACATTCGGTCATCCACACGCCGAAACAGAGCGACTACCAGGAACTGACTCGGGTCTGGGAAGACTCGGTGCGCGCCACCCATGACTTTCTGCCGGACAGTTACATCGAACTGCTGAAGAATCTGGTGCTGACGCGCTACCTCGACGCGGTGATGCTGATCTGTACCAAAGACTCGCGCCAGCGCATCACCGGGTTCGCCGGCGTGGCAGCGGGCAAAGTCGAAATGCTCTTCATCGACCCGGCCCACCGTGGCCAGGGCCTGGGCAAGCAGTTGCTGCGTTATGCCATGGAACACCTGAACGCCGATGAACTGGACGTCAATGAACAGAACCCGCAGGCGCTGGGGTTCTACTTCAAACAGGGCTTCGAGGTGATCGGCCGCACCGAGCATGACGGCATGGGGCAGCCTTATCCGTTGTTGCATATGCGGCTGCGCCAAACCCGGCAACAGTCGAGCAACGGCTAACCGGTGTAGGAGCCAGCTTGCCGGCGATGGACGTAAACGATAACGCGTCCTTTCTGGATAAACGCGGTGTTCCGACCTCCATCGCTGGCAAGCCGGCTCCTACAAAAAGCTGTACGGCGTAAATGGAGCCGGGATTAACCGGCGCCCAGCAGGTACAATGCCCACCCCTTTTTTGTTACGGCCCTGTCATGACTGACCCGATACGTCTCTCCAAACGCCTCATCGAACTCGTCGGCTGTTCCCGTCGGGAGGCTGAGCTGTTCATCGAGGGCGGCTGGGTCACCGTGGACGGCGAAGTCATCGACGAGCCGCAGTTCAAGGTCGACACCCAGAAAGTCGAGCTCGACCCGCAGGCCAAGGCCACCGCGCCAGAGCCGGTGACCATCCTGTTCAACGTGCCGGCAGGCATGGACGCGGACACCGCGATGGCCACCCTCAGCGCCGAAACCCTGAGCGAAGAACATCGCTTCAGCAAACGCCCGCTCAAGGGCCATTTCCAGCGCCTGACCGCCAGCACCGACCTGCAGGCCAACGCCAGCGGTCTGCTGGTGTTCACCCAGGACTGGAAGATCCTGCGCAAACTCACCGCCGACTCCGCGAAAATCGAGCAAGAGTATGTGGTCGAGGTTGAAGGCGAGATGGTGGCTCACGGCCTCAACCGCCTGAACCATGGCCTCACCTACAAGGGCAAGGAACTGCCGCCGGTCAAGGCCAGCTGGCAGAACGAAAACCGCCTGCGTTTTGCGATGAAGAACCCACAACCGGGCGTGATTGCCCTGTTCTGCCAGGCCGTCGGCCTGAAGGTCGTCGCTATCCGCCGCATCCGCATCGGCGGCGTGTCCATCGGCAAAGTGCCGTTGGGCCAATGGCGCTACCTGTCCGGCAAAGAGAAGTTCTAAGACTTTTCACGCCGCCACACATTCTGGCGCCGCGGCTTATGCGGCGCCCACTGCCGACTATCAGGATTGCACACCATGATTCATAACGACGTACTGCGCAGCGTGCGCTACATGCTCGACATCAGCGACAAGAAAGTCATCGAGATCATCAAGCTCGGCGGCATGGACGTGTCCCTGGAAGCCCTGCTGACCTACCTCGACAAGAAAGAAGAGGACGAGGAAGGCTTCGTACGCTGCCCGGACGAGGTCATGGCGCATTTCCTCGACGGCCTGGTGATCTTCAAGCGTGGCAAGGACGAAAGCCGTCCGCCGCAGCCAATCGAAGTGCCGGTGACCAACAACATCATCCTGAAAAAACTGCGCGTGGCCTTCGAGCTGAAAGAAGACGACATGCACGCGATCCTCAAGGCCGCCGAGTTCCCGGTGTCCAAGCCTGAGCTGAGCGCGCTGTTCCGCAAGTTCGGCCACACCAACTATCGTCCGTGCGGCGACCAGTTGCTGCGCAACTTCCTCAAGGGCCTGACCCTGCGCGTTCGCCCGCAATAAGCGCCCCGCTTCTGTAGGAGCCAGCTTGCTGGCGATGGCGATTTTGAGGACGCCATCGCCGGCAAGCCGGCTCCTACAGGGGTGGCAGTAGCCGAAGGCTCTATAGACCTTCATTCCGCGCAAAAATAGTGGCTCCGCTTCCAGCGGCTGACGACTAGGGTGTATGCACTCTCAGCTCTCAGGATTCGCCATGCACCCGTACTTTTCCCTGCAAGGCCGTACCGCTCTGGTGACCGGCGGCACCCGTGGTATCGGCAAAATGATCGCCAAGGCCTATGTCGAGGCCGGCGCCACCGTGTACGTCTGCGCGCGCGATGCCGAAGCGTGTCAGCAAACGGCTGACGAGTTGAGCGCCTTCGGAACGTGCCGCGCGGTGGCCGCCAACCTGGCCACTGAAGAAGGTGTGCTGCAACTGGTCACGGGGTTGGCCGAGCAGATCACCCATCTGGATATCCTGGTGAACAACGCTGGCACCACCTGGGGCGCGCCGCTGGAAAGCTATCCGGTCAAGGGCTGGGAAAAGGTCATGCAGCTCAACGTGACATCGGTGTTCAACTGCATCCAGCAATTCTTGCCGCTGCTGCGCAAGGCCGGGTCAGAAGCCAATCCGGCGCGGATCATCAATATCGGCTCGGTGGCGGGGATTTCTTCCTTTGGCGAACAGGCTTATGCCTACGGACCGAGTAAAGCGGCCCTGCATCAACTGTCGCGGATTCTGGCGCGGGAACTGGTGAGCCAGCACATCAATGTCAACGTGATCGCACCGGGACGCTTTCCGAGCAAGATGACCCAGCACATCGGGAACGATGAGCAGGCGCTGGCGGAGGATACGGCGTTGATTCCAATGAAGCGCTGGGGCCGGGAGGAAGAGATGGCGGCGTTGGCGATCAGCCTGGCGAGTACGGCGGGGGCTTACATGACCGGGAATATTATTCCGTTGGATGGTGGGTTTAGCCTTTAGATTAGTGGTGCAGCTATCGCGAGCAGGCTCACTCCCACAAGGATTTTCTGTGTCCACAGAATCTGTGGCAGACCGAGATCCACTGTGGGAGTGAACCTGCTCGCGATGGGGCCGGCACAAGCACCGCTGAATGTATGTCGATCGGGTTATCATGCCCGCCTCAATCCTGCTTCGACCCTAAACCAATGACCTACAGCGTTTCCCCCATCGGCTTCGTGCGCTCCTGTTTCAAGGAGAAGTTCGCCATCCCGCGCCAGCCGCAACTGGCACCCGCCGCTCGCGGCGTGCTGGAACTGGTGGCGCCGTTCGATCAGGGCGACGCCGTGCAGGGTCTGGAGCAGGTCAGCCACGTCTGGCTGCTGTTCCTGTTCCATCAGGCCCTGGAAGAAAAACCACGCCTGAAAGTCCGCCCGCCTCGCCTCGGCGGCAACAAATCCATGGGCGTGTTCGCCACCCGCGCGACGCACCGGCCCAACGGCATCGGCCAATCCGTGGTGAAGCTGGACAAGGTCGAGGCCAATCGCCTGTGGATATCCGGCATCGACTTGCTGGATGGCACACCGATTCTGGACATCAAACCCTACGTGCCTTATGCCGACATCATCGACACGGCGTCCAATAGCATCGCCAGCGCTGCGCCACAGCTGATTGCCGTGCAGTGGACGGACTCGGCGTTGCAACAGGCGCATGGGCACGCTCAGCGGCTGGAAGAGCCTTTGGTGGCGCTGGTTGAGCAGTGCTTGGCGCAAGATCCGCGGCCGGCTTATCAGACGCCCGCGCCTGAGCGGGAATATGGCGCGCAGTTCTGGGATGTGGATGTGCGCTGGCACTATCCGACGCCGGATTCGATCTGCGTCCTTGAGGTCATTCCCGCACAGGTTTAAACGCCAGAAACGAAAAAGCCCGCATGACCTTCTCAGGTCATGCGGGCTTTTCCATGCGCTACGCGATTAATGTAGGAGCCGGCTTGCTGGCGATGGACTGGAACTCAGCGCGTTTATCCTGGGAGAAACGCGTCATCGTTAACGACCATCGCCGGCAAGCCGGCTCCTACACAGGTGACCTTCGGTCACTTCTCGACGAACGCACGCTCGATCAGGTAATCACCCGGCTCGCGCATCCTCGGCGAAACTTTCAGGCCGAAGCTGTTCAGCACTTCGCTGGTTTCGTCGAGCATGCTCGGGCTGCCGCACAGCATGGCGCGGTCGTCCTGCGGGTTGATCGGTGGCAGGCCGATGTCGCTGAACAGCTTGCCGCTGCGCATCAGGTCGGTCAGGCGACCTTCGTTCTCGAACGGCTCGCGGGTCACGGTCGGGTAGTAGATCAACTTGTCACGCAGGGCCTCGCCGAAGAACTCGTTCTGCGGCAGGTGCTCGGTGATGAACTCGCGGTAAGCGACTTCGTTGACGTAACGTACGCCGTGGCACAGGATCACTTTTTCGAAACGCTCGTAGGTTTCCGGGTCCTGGATTACGCTCATGAACGGCGCCAGACCGGTACCGGTGCTGAGCAGGTACAAATGTTTGCCAGGCTTCAAGTCGTCCAGTACCAGCGTGCCGGTAGGCTTCTTGCTGATGATGATCTCGTCGCCTTCCTTCAGGTGCTGCAACTGGGAAGTCAGCGGGCCATCAGGCACCTTGATGCTGAAGAACTCGAGATGCTCTTCCCAGTTCGGGCTGGCAATCGAGTAAGCGCGCATGAGCGGCCGGCCGTTGGGCTGTTGCAGGCCGATCATCACGAACTGACCGTTCTCGAAGCGCAGGCCCGGATCGCGGGTGCACTTGAAGCTGAACAGAGTGTCGTTCCAGTGGTGAACACTGAGGACACGCTCGTGGTTCATGTTGCTCATGTACGTGGGACTCCTGGAGATTTTGCCTGCGCCTTTGATCTGCGCAATTGCATCGCATTCTAATGGCAGCGACAATATCTGTTAAATGGATTATTAAGATAAGGGTTATCGGTTATATCGATATGCGATTTACTCTCCGTCAACTTCAAGTCTTCGTCGCCGTCGCCCAGCAGGAAAGCGTATCCCGTGCTGCGGGCCTGCTCAACCTGTCGCAATCGGCGGCAAGCACCTCGATCACCGAACTGGAGCGTCAGTCCAGCTGCCAGCTGTTCGACCGCGCCGGTAAACGACTGAGCCTCAACGCCCTCGGCAAGCAATTGTTGCCGCAAGCGGTGGCGTTGCTCGACCAGGCCAAGGAAATCGAAGACCTGCTCAACGGCAAATCCGGTTTCGGCTCGCTGGCGGTCGGCGCAACCCTCACGATCGGCAACTACCTAGCCACGTTGCTGATCGGCAGCTTCATGCAGCGCCACCCGGAAAGCCAGGTGAAGCTGCACGTGCAAAACACTGCCAACATCGTGCAACAAGTTGCCCATTATGAAATTGATCTGGGTCTAATCGAAGGCGACTGCAGCCATCCGGACATCGAAGTGCAGAGTTGGGTCGAGGATGAGCTGGTGGTGTTCTGCGCGCCACAGCATCCGCTGGCCCTGCGCGGCACGGCGACCATGGAAGAACTGAGTCACGAGGCGTGGATTCTGCGTGAGCAAGGCTCGGGCACGCGCCTGACCTTTGACCAGGCCATGCGTCATCATCGCAGCGCGTTGAATATCCGCCTGGAGCTGGAACACACCGAAGCGATCAAGCGCGCGGTGGAATCAGGATTGGGGATTGGCTGCATTTCACGGCTGGCACTGCGCGACGCGTTTCGCCGCGGCAGCCTGGTGCCGGTGGAGACGCCAGATCTCGATCTGGCGCGGCAGTTCTATTTCATCTGGCACAAACAGAAATTTCAGACGCCGGCGATGCGCGAATTCCTCGACCTGTGCCGCGCTTTCACCGCCGGGGTTCAGCGCAGCGACGAGATCGTGCTGCCCACCATCGCTTAAAGCAGGATCACCGCCCACACCAGCGCGATCATGGTCAACGCCACCAGCTGCGCGGCGCTGCCCATGTCCTTGGCGTTCTTGGACAGTGGGTGCAGTTCCAGGGAAATGCGGTCGATGGCCGCTTCCACCGCTGAATTGAGCAACTCGACGATCAACGCCAACAAGCAGACGGCTATCAACAGCGCCTGCTCGACGCGGCTGACGTTCAAAAAGAACGAAATCGGAATCAGGATGACATTGAGCAACACCAGTTGCCGGAAGGCCGCTTCGCCGGTGAAGGCTGCGCGCAGGCCGTCCAGCGAGTAACCGGAGGCGTTGAGGATGCGTTTCAGGCCGGTCTGGCCTTTGAAAGGGGACATAAGCGTGGCAACTGACCAAAAAGGAGTGGGAAAGCTAGATCAACCAAAGTCAAAAAAGCGTGAAGACGCCAGCCTTTAGTGGCTTGAAATTGACTCAAGTTGTTGCAGGAGCAACGCCGCCTGGGTTCGGGTCCGCACATTCAGCTTACGGAAAATCGCCGTGACGTGGGCTTTGATCGTCGCTTCGGACACGCTCAGTTCGTAGGCAATCTGTTTGTTCAGCAGGCCTTCGCAGACCATGGTCAGCACCCGGAATTGCTGCGGTGTCAGGCTGGCGAGACCTTCACTGGCGGCCTTGGCTTCATCGGAAACGCTGACCGCTTCGAACGCCTGAGGCGGCCAGAACACATCGCCATCCAGTACCGAACGCACGGCTTTCTGGATCACGCTCAGGTCACTCGATTTGGGAATGAAACCGCTGGCACCGAACTCACGGGACTTGACCATGATCGAGGCTTCTTCCTGGGCCGACACCATCACCACCGGAATTTGCGGGTACTGACCACGCAGCAGCACCAGCCCGGAAAAACCGTAGGCGCCCGGCATGTTCAGGTCCAGCAACACCAGATCCCAGTCAGATTTTTCGTCGAGGCGGGTTTCCAACTCGGCGATGCTCGCCACTTCCACCAGACGGACTTCCGGGCCAAGGCCCAGGGTCAACGCTTGATGCAAGGCGCTACGAAAGAGTGGGTGGTCATCGGCAATCAGGATTTCGTATGTGGCCATTTTTCAAATGATCCTGTTCTTCTAACAGCTCAAGGCGCAGCCACGGAGCTGCACCAACAGGGCACGTTCAACGCCAATGACGTGGCAATCACGTAAAGAATACGGCGTCTGAAACTACAGCCGCGCCCCAATCGGCGCCAAGCATGCCCAGCGAAACCGGGGTGGTCAAGGTGCCTGGCCGCTACAGTTCTTTGCAGTATGGGCGACAATCAGGCCGTGACGGCGGCCGTTTTCGGTACGAAAGGCATCAGCTCGGCATGCGCCGGTGTTGCGACGTTCATTTCCAGCTGATGCTTGGCGTCGAGGTAATGTTGGCTGAACACGTCGAAATAAGCGTCCAGCGCCGACGCGGCGTCGACATCGCCTGCCAGATCGAGGCACAGCGCCGCCACTTCCGCCGTGCACAAATGCTCGCTGCGAGTCGACCGGCGCAGACGATAGCGCGACAGCTTCTCGGGCAGCAGGCTCAGGATCGGCAATGTTTCAAAATACGGGCTTTTGCGGAAAATCTTCCGGGCTTCGGTCCAGGTCGCGTCCAGCAGAATGAACAGCGGTCGCTTGCTGCTATCCACCTCGACGGTGTTGGTCACGCGCTCAGGCTCGACGTACTCGCCCGGAAACACCAGATACGGTTGCCATTGCGGGTCGGCGAGCAACGCCAGCAGCTGCGGGTCGGTTTCCGTGCGCGACCAGATGAACGCATGGTTGTCGCGCACTACGTCAGCGATCAGCCACCCCGTGTTGCTCGGTTTGAACACTTCCTTGTTGGTCATGATCAGGCACACGCCCGAGCGGGTCTCGACCTGCGGACGCCAGGCACACAGGCAATGGCTCTCGATCACGCGGCAGGCACGGCAACGCGCCGCCCTCCAGCCTCGGGCCTGAATCGGCTTGATGCCCTCCTCTTCGCGCTGGTCGCGCAAGCGGGCTACGGCGTTGGGGGCGTGGTTCATCGTGGACAACACCGGCAGACAGGAAAACTCGACACGAACGGCACTCAGGGCGATAAAGGCCGGCAGTTTACCAGAGCGGCCGGCACAAGCCTGTACCGTCCAGACGGGCTCCCCTATAATTCGCCGCCAATGAACGCACAGCCTTGTGGCTGGTCGAACCACCAGTCACTGAACCAGGAGAGTTTCATGCTGCGCCTTATCGTTCCCACCGCTGCCATCCTGCTGGCGTCGTCCTTCAGCGCTCAGGCTGCGTCCTTGAGTGAGCAGAATCTCAACAGAGAGCTGCGAAACGTCGCCGCACAAAGCAGCGTCGGCACGCCACGGGCGATCAACGAAGACATTCTCGATCAGGGCTACACCGCCGAAGGCAATGTTCTGATCAACCACTTGAGCGTGCAAAGCAGCCACGCCAACAAGATGCGGGCTGATCCGAAAGCGGTGTACTTCCAGCTTGGCGCCTCCGTCTGCAGAAACGAGGGGTTCCGCAAGCTGATGAAGAAGGGCGCGATCATGCGTTACGACTTTACCGAGGTGAAAACCAATCGCGCGGTCGGCTCCGCCAGCTTCGAGGAATCGGATTGCCCGAAAGCCACGCCGCCGGCAAAGAAAAAGTAATCAATGGGAATTGGCGCGCCGCTGTTCATCCTCGGCGCGCAGTTCGGCCAACAACGCCTGTAAATAGCGCGAGCGCCGCTCGGCTCCCTCCAGACGCCGGCAACACTCCTCTTCGAGACTCAAATGATTGGTCTCGGCCGATGACTTCAATAATCGATACAGTTGCGTATCGATCTCCAGAATGACTCTGGCCATAGCATCCCGCCTCCTTGCACTTCGCCCTTGCTTGAGCGACAAAATCCTTGAACCGCTTGTACCGTGCGCCCTGCCTTTGACGCAAAGCTGTCGTGTCACGCCTGTAATTTAGTAAATCAGAGTGCCGGACACTTGGCGCAGGTTCAGACGAGCGGTGAAATCACCTTGCAAATCGTCAATAAGCGGTTGCCAGGAAAGACTTTGCAGCGCAATGATCAAGTCAGCGAAAACCATCTAGAGGGTCTAGATTCATAGTGTTCCCGTTCACTTTTCAGGGCAGAAAAGGGGCTGCCTGGTTTGCGTTTTCCGATGCGAATGTTTCTTTCATCCAAAGGAACAACAGAGCCTGTACGGAAGGAGAAGTTGATGCCTTACCAACCGAATGACCTCCTCAGCCGTCATTTCGAAGAAAGCGGCCACGACCTCATCAGCAAGGTCGAAGAGCAACTCAACCTGGTTTCACCCAACAGCCCGAACATCCCGATCTACCGCGACATGATCCTGACCGTGCTGCGCATGGCCCAGGACGATCACAACCGCTGGAATGCCAAGATCACCCTGCAAGCCCTGCGCGAACTCGAACACGCCTTCCGTGTGCTCGAACAGTTCCGGGGCCGGCGCAAAGTCACGGTATTCGGCTCGGCCCGCACACCGATAGAACACCCGCTGTATGGCCTGGCCAGAGAACTCGGCGCCGCACTGGCGCGCTCCGACCTGATGGTGATCACCGGCGCAGGCGGCGGCATCATGGCGGCCGCCCACGAAGGTGCCGGCCTTGAACACAGCCTGGGATTCAACATCACCCTGCCCTTCGAGCAGCATGCGAATCCCACCGTGAACGGCACCACCAACTTGCTGCCGTTCCACTTTTTCTTTACCCGCAAACTGTTCTTCGTCAAGGAAGCCGATGCGCTGGTTTTGTGCCCTGGCGGTTTCGGCACCCTTGATGAAGCGCTGGAAGTGCTGACACTGATTCAAACCGGTAAAAGCCCGCTGGTACCGGTGGTGCTGCTGGACGCTCCAGGTGGCACGTTCTGGCAAGGCGCACTGGATTTCATCCGCAATCAACTGGAGGAGAACCGCTACATCCTGCCGACCGACATGAAGCTGGTGAGCCTGGTCTACAACGCCGAGGAGGCGGTTGAGCAGATCAATCAGTTCTACAGCAACTTCCACTCCAGCCGCTGGCTCAAGCATCAATTCGTGATCCGCATGAACCACAAGCTCAGCGACGCGGCGCTCGAACACATGCAACAAGCGTTCGCCGACCTGTGCCTGAGCGATCACTTCCATCAGCATGCCTACAGCGGCGAGGAGCACGACGAGCCGCAGTTCAGCCACCTCGCTCGCCTGGCCTTCACCTTTAACGCCCGTGATCATGGACGACTGCGCGAACTGGTGGACTACATCAACCTGCCGGAAAACTGGGCGCAGTCAAAACCACAGGCGCAACAACGCACGCGGGAACCGTCAAAGGTTACGTGAGGAAAAGCACGGCAGCGTACTCGCCCCACCCGTAGGAGCCGGCTTGCTGGCGATGGACTCAAGTGCGACGCGTTGATTCAGACAGCACACGTCATCGTTAACGACCATCGCCAGCAAGCCGGCTCCTACAGGTTATTGAGTTGCCTGAGTTTCCCGGAACCTTATGAAGAGGCAAAAAAAACGGCCCGCTATCGAAATAGCGGGCCGTTTTTGTTTAATCATCCATTCCTCGACCGCTGAACAAGCGGTTGATCATTTCCATGGAATACCCCCGATAAGCGAGGAACCGCCCTTGCTTGGCGCGTTCCCGAGCGTCTATCGGTAAATGCCCGGCAAACTTGCGCCGCCAGGTATCTTCCAGTTGTTCCTGCCAGTTGATACCGCTCTCGCGCAGTGCGAGTTCGATGTCATTGCGTTGCAGGCCACGCTGGCTCAACTCTTCGCGAATACGCAAAGGGCCGTAGCCGGAACGGGAGCGGTAGGAAACGAAGCTTTCGAGGTAACGGGATTCGGACAACAGGCCCTCTTCCGTCAAGCGGTCGAGTGCTGTGTCGATCATTTCAGGGAGAGCGCCGCGCTGACGCAGTTTACGCGTCAGCTCGACTCGACCGTGCTCGCGTCGCGCGAGCAGGTCCATTGCGGTTCGCCGCACCGCGACGAGTGTATCGAGTACGGCAGTCATCGGATCAATCAGATATCAGCGTCAGCCAGGTCATCTTCAGTCTCTTTGACCGCAGAGGCTTTGGACTCCGCTACCGATGACGGAGACAGCAACTTGTCACGCAATTGCTTCTCAAGTTTCGCCGCGATTTCCGGGTTGTCCGCCAGGAACTTGGCCGAGTTGGCCTTGCCCTGACCGATCTTGGTGCCTTCGTAGGCATACCAGGCACCGGACTTCTCGACGAAACCGTGCAGAACACCCAGGTCGATCATCTCACCGTTCAGGTAGATGCCCTTGCCGTAAAGAATCTGGAACTCGGCCTGACGGAACGGCGAAGCGACCTTGTTCTTCACAACCTTGACGCGGGTTTCGCTACCGACGACTTCATCACCTTCTTTCACCGCGCCAGTACGACGGATGTCCAGACGAACCGAAGCGTAGAACTTCAGCGCGTTACCACCGGTGGTGGTTTCCGGGCTGCCGAACATCACGCCGATTTTCATACGGATCTGGTTGATGAAGATCACCAGGCAGTTGGCGTTCTTGATGTTACCGGTGATTTTACGCAGCGCCTGGGACATCAGACGGGCTTGCAGGCCCACGTGCATGTCACCCATTTCGCCTTCGATTTCGGCCTTTGGAACCAGGGCGGCTACGGAGTCGACGATGATCACGTCAACCGCGTTGGAACGCACCAGCATGTCGGTGATTTCCAGGGCCTGCTCACCGGTGTCCGGCTGGGAAACCAGCAGGTCGTCGACGTTGACGCCAAGCTTGCCGGCGTATTCAGGATCGAGGGCGTGCTCGGCGTCGACGAATGCGCAGGTCGCGCCGGCTTTTTGAGCCTGGGCGATCACCGACAGTGTCAGCGTGGTTTTACCGGAGGATTCAGGACCGTAGATTTCAACGATACGGCCTTTTGGCAGACCGCCAATGCCGAGCGCGATGTCCAGACCCAGAGAGCCAGTGGAAATAGCCGGGATCGCCTGACGGTCCTGATCGCCCATACGCATTACGGCACCCTTGCCGAATTGACGTTCGATCTGACCCAGGGCCGCAGCCAAGGCTTTCTTCTTGTTGTCGTCCATTAAAGTCCTCACGTAATCAATAAGGCCTGACGGCCAACACCTGTATAAGTAGCCAGTATTATTCCACAGCGATTCAGGATCGCCTACCCCTGATTTGAGATTTCTCCCGAGGCATGGCGCAGCAGCCCCTCTAGCGCGGCCTTCACCGTTTGTCGGCGGACCTCATCGCGGTTGCCGGGGAAGTGCTGCACCTCGCTGAACACCCGATCCCCCACACCCCAGGCCAGCCAGACCGTGCCGACCGGCTTGTTCGGCGAACCGCCATCCGGACCGGCCACACCGCTGACCGCCACGGCAAAATACGCCCGGCTTTTTTCCTGGGCGCCACGGACCATGGCCTCGACCACTTCGCGACTGACCGCCCCCACCGTCGCAAACAACCCGACCGGGACATTCAATTGCTCGGTCTTCTGCCGGTTGGAGTACGTCACATAACCGGCTTCGAACCACGCCGAACTCCCCGGAATCCGGGTAATCGCCTCGCAAATGCCGCCGCCGGTACAGGATTCGGCTGCGGTGACGTGAGCATTGAGAAGCTGCAGGCGTCTGCCCAGTTCAGCGGCCAGTTGGGTGATTTCTTTCACGGTCATCTCCTGAGCGGGCGGAATGGGACTACCGTACACGAGCGGATCACGCTTGCAAGTTACAGGATCGATCAAAATGTTAGCGACCGAGCGCCCTGATATAGGCCTGACAGGCCTGCAACGCAATCAGTGCACGGTCGCCGGCGTCGGTGATGGCGATAATTCGTTGAGCATGCGCCGGGTCAAGTCGGGCTCGAACGGCGCCATGATCCACGCTGCCGGTGCTGGCGGCGGTTGGCACTGCACAGGCTGAGGCAGCGTCATGGGCATCGAGGAGGACTGACAGCCGCACATCAGCAGTGGCAAGACGATCGCGCAAGCGACCTTGATCACGTTGGGCATCGCTAAGCGCTCGATAATGGGTTTGTTCGCTGGCCGATAGCCGCTGTTCCAGCGCCAGCCGTTTATCTTGCTCGGTCTGTTGTCGAGCGGCCGCCGCCAGGGTCAGTTGGTTGAGCATCTCGGCGTGCGCCCCGGCCTGTTCCGCCAGTTGCCGCCCATAACGCCCATCCTGAAATCGCCAGGCCAGCGTTGCCGAGCCACCAGCCAACACAGTCAGCAACACAACAACGCCAACCACCCGCCACGACCCCGGGATCAAACCGAAGGCTGGCATAACACCGCCCTCGCCCGCGCCCAGAGTTGCAAACGGTCTTGCAACCCGTTCAGCCCCCCGTTGATCCGGCGGGTGATGCTGTTGAACTGGTCACGATCAGCCAGCTCGTTGAGGCCGTTTTGCCCCCAGAACCAGGCGGCGGATTCGGCTGCCCATTGCGGTTGCTCCAACAGTTCCGGCAACTGCAGCAGTCGCTCGTCGCCGAACAATCCGAGACTGCACTGTTGGTAGTTATGGTGGCCGGTAATCTGGATCAGCCCACGGCCTCGGTACCTTTGGCCATCACCGTCGGGCATGGGTGTATTGCCCAAACGAGCGGCCAGGGTGCCGGTGTCGTACTTGCTCAAATACTGATCACCGCCGAGTTCGCGCACGTAGTGCAACTGCCCGGATTCGTGACCGACTTGCGCAAGGAAAGCGGCGCTGCGTTTGGGCGTGTTGATGTCATGGCCATCCATGGCGCTATTGAGAGCAGAAATGAAAACGCCCGCTTGGCTGCGGGCGTTGGGAAGTATTTGCTGTAATTGCAGGACAGTAAGCGGCATGAGTGATGTTCCGTTCGCCATTGATCCGCCAGACCGGCGCCAGTGCATTTGATTGCGTTATTACGTGGCATCCGGACACTTCGCCTCGATCATGCAGCGATAGCTTTGATATTTGTCACCGCTGGCAGTGACCTTTTCGATCGACCAGTACCCGCGCAGGAAATCCGGCCAGGACTGGTCGAGCAACAAGACACCCTCGGCGGACAGCGCCGGATTACCCGGGCAACTGATTTTCACCTTGAGCTTTTCACGCAGCAATTTGCGCACTTCACCCTCGCCGATATCCCTGGCCTCCGCTTCATTCTGGCAGAGCCGACCGATGACCTTGAACGGCGCGCTACCGGTTTCAATCACCCGCACCACCCCCGCTGCCGCGTCCCACCAACTCGTCTTGCAGCCCTGGTTTTTCGCCCGGACGGAGTCATCGAGCGTGGCGGAAATGAAGGCGCGATCGCCGGGTCGATTGTTGGTGGTCACCGACAGTTTCACCTGGGGCAACACCTTGCCCGACAGTGACTTGGTCTGACTTGGGAGCGCCAGCACATACAGCTCATTTATCGGTTTGGCGATGGCCTTGTATATGCCGGCGAGGCGAGTCAAAAACGCCATGTCACTTTCGTTGGACTGATCGATGTGGTCGATTTTTTTCAGTGCCAGTTGGGGTGCCACCCGTGGCGAAAAACCATGCCGCTCAGCGATCTCGCGAAACAGCGCACCCAGGGTGGTCGGCCCATGACTGGCCGATCGACGCTGCAGGAAGCCGGTCTTGTCATCGGCACTGAACGGCGCTGCGGTTGCCACCAGCGTCAAGCGCAGCGGGAACAACGTCGGCGTCAGGCGAGACACCGTGAACTGGCCCTTATCCACCAGACTGGACTCCGCGTAACCGACCTTCAGGCCAATCTTGCCGCCCAGGATCGGCAGCCCCTCAAGCCCTTCCAGATCGAGCGTCAATGTCAATTGATCGGACTCGGTACCGGCGGCATCAATGTGCTCCCAACTGATCAGGCGCTTGTTGATCAAGTCCTTATTGGCCCCATAAATCTCTACCTCTGGCGTAAAACCCAATGCCATGAAACCTCCTTAATCCCACGCGGTAACCGGCGTGGTCACCACAGGTTGTGAGTCAATTTCCGGCAGGACTACCCAGATACCCGCAGGTAATACCGCCCCCTGTTCTGCCAGCGTGGGGTTGAGCCGCCACAGTGCCTCTTCGACGGCGTCGTCACAGCGACCCAGTTCGCGGTACAGCAACAGGTTCACCGAATCACCGGCCACACTTCGAACTCTACGCATGGATGAACTCCGACAGGTCTATTGCCCAACCGACGACCATCGCCGTGCCGTCATCGATGATCACGCTTTGGGTTTCCGTCACCGTGTTGATTCGCCAAAGCCCCCAGTTGCGTCCGATGCCATCCACCAACGGCACCGGCCTGCGCTGCTCCTGAAGGGTGCGCAGCTCATTGAGCCGCTCCATGGCCACCGCGTACATCGACGTCCCCGTAATTTTCAGCGTCTGGGCTTTTTGCCCGGTCTGACTGGATTTCGGCTTGCCGGTCACGATGTCCAGCTCCACCCAGCCACCGTCCGATGTGTGCACGATGCTGTGGTAGGCGAAATTGCGGGACAGGCCGAAAATGAAACTGCCCAGGATCATTTGCTGGCGCATTACCTGCCTCCATCGGTCAGGGCCGCACCACGTCGGGTGGCGAGGGCGTTGGTGGTCATCAATGGAACAAACTCGCCGTGGAACTGCGTTTGCAGCTGCTGCGCCACGATCGTCCGGATGTGCTCGGAGCTCTCCCCACCGGTGCAGGTGACCTGAATCGACGGTGAGTAATTGATCTGCTGGTTTTGTGCTGGTGCGCTGGTCAGTTCCTTGTTGATCTGCTCTGGCGAGGCCAAACGATCGGCTGTCGGAGCGGCCAGCTTGTCGCCCAGTGCCGCACCCGATTCACTGCCCAGCCAGCCACCAATCAGGCCACCCAGAACACCGCCAATGGCGGTGCCGATCACTGGAACAACACTGCCTAACGTGGCACCCACCGCAGAACCGGCGGTCGCACCCGCCCAGCCGCCACCTGCTGCACCAAGACCGGCACCGAGCATGCGGCGATTGCCGGTCATTACGCCGCCGACGACGTCCATCGCCGCACCGACGGCTTTCAGCGGCCCGGGTGCGCGGCGGGTCAGCGAGCGCATCGAGGCCCCCATCGCCATCAGACGTGAAGCTCCGCGCGAGCCTCGTGGACTGACACGCACGGTCGGGCCATCTCTAGGTCCAGGACGCGAGACTGCCTCGCTTGTGTCCGCTTTCTCCGCTTTCTCCGCTTTGTTCGCTCGATTCTTTTCTCTGAAATCTTCGGAAAACACCTGACCGAACTGTTTTGGAAGCCGGGCAGATACCGCTCCCAAAAGCCGCTTGGCCATCTGATTTTTCATCTCGTCGAGTACGGGTGTGAACAGGGCTACCAAATACGGAAAGACTGCCGTGGCAGTGTCCTTCAGACCACTGAGCCGAGGGCTGAGGGAGGCAGGTGTGCTTTCTGCCGCCACGGGCGGTGTATTGCCGGTGGCCACGGGTAAATGATTGTCGCGAACGCTGTCGATGTTCGACTGTTGCTCGCCGGGTATTTTCCCAGGGCGATTGATGATCTGCGGCTGATCAATTACCTCGTGACTGTCGAGCCTCAAAGGTATCCGCCAGCCGGTCTGCTTCTCTGCCTCCATCATGGCCGGCGTTCTGAACGCCGACGCAGAGATTGCGGCAGCCATCAGCGGGACACTGGCGACGCTCTGGTTTGACTCCATCACCGTCTCGCGCCGACGCTCGGGTGAACGATCAGCCTCACCAGTGCTCTTCACGCCGACCGACTTGAGCAGCGATGGCCGCTCTATGGCACCACCCGCTTCGCCCACATTGTTTTGCCCGCTGGCCAACGCAGTCTTCGCGCTGGAACCTGTTGCCGGCATCAACGAGCGCGGCGAGGAAAACGTCAGGTTCAACGATTCCAGTGCCGTGGTCAGCAGACTGATTTTGAGACTCAGTGTGGCCAGCACCTGGCTGAAACCGGGCGCCAGATCCTCTGTGCCCTCCCCCGTCACCAGCGATGACACGGCACTGCTCAGGCCCACCTCGCGAAACTTCAGCCAGTCTTCATTGATGGCTGTGTTCTTGAGCGAATATTTATCGTCCGCCATCCCCCTCTACTCCTGTTTGACGCCAAGGCGATTGATCGCAATGTCGTAGCGGCGCAAGGCCTTGCCGACGTCCCATTCCAGAATGTCCGCTTCACTTATCGGATAAATGAGCGGCACCACATCGAGGATTACTTCGATGTCGCGCTCCGAAAGAAGGCCGCCGGTTTGTTTAAAAAATCGTCGATTCGCACCTGCAATTGTGTCCAGTCAGGCACGGTCAAACCGGCCAGATCGGGCAGCATCAAGCCGGTGCAATGGGCCGTGATGAATTCGGCGCGTTCCTTGGCGGTCTTGAGTTTTTTCATCGCCTTGGTCGCACGCAGCACCGGCATTTCCAGGGTCAGCGTGGTCAGGGTGCGACCCGCCACGGTGAGCGGTTGCAGCAAGCTCACTTCGTCGGGATCGGCCGACGGTTGTTCACCCTCGTCCGCTTGTTCAAGGAAATGCGACGTCGGCAAGGTCGACATCTCATGCACGTACTGCGCGATGCTCACGTAGTCCGGGCGTTTGAGTTGATCGAGTTCCTTGACCGACAAACCGGTGGCCAGCAGCGCCAGCTCGAAGAACTGATCGTCCTCATCATCGCCGGCACGGGCCAGGGCTTCTTTCTGTGCGGCGTAATACAACGGTTTGAGTTGAATCTGTTCGATCTCCGACTGATTGTCGGCGGTGATCGGCGACAACAAGGCGTGAACAGGTGGAGTCCAGGACATGAAATGAATTCCTTGATGAATCATGGGAGGCGTTGCGCATTGCACCTTGTGGGAGCGGGCTTGCTCGCGAAGGCGGAGTGTCAGTCGACATTTACTTTGACTATCAATCCGCGTTCGCGAGCAAGCCCGCTCCCACATTAGTTCGGTGCTCGCAGTGCGACTTAAGGGATCAACACCGCGCGACGGGCGCCGCCAAGAATGTCGACGCCGTTGAGCACGAACTTCTGCGTGCGCACATCGATGTCGATCACCGGGATGCCGTTTTCCAGGCGGTTGTAGGTGCGGCACGACAGCTCAAGCGTGGTGAGGGGTTTTTCGCCCATCTTCAGCTTGGCCTCGGTCAGCGATTTGAGCTTGCCGCCGACGGTGTGGTAGGTGAACCAGGTGTTGCCATCCTGATCCTGACCGGCTTCACGGACGTTCAACAAAATGTCGTCGCCCAGCTTCACGCCGAGGGAGAGCATCACTTCGGCACCGACGCCTTGCAAAATGAGGGTCGCGCCCAACACTTTGCCGCTCTTGATCATTTCTTCGGCGATGAAGCGCCCGCCCGCCATCGGTTCCATATCGAATTCGATCTTCGGCGGGGTGAACTCTTCCACCGTCGCCGACAACGGCAGGCCTTGCAGGGTGGCCGCGATGGCCTGTCTTACGCGGTTGGTAAACATTAGAGAACGTCCTCCAGGAACTGCTCGATGATTTCATCGCGGGCATTGAGTTGATAAACCATGTGTTCGTTCGGCGCGTAGCGGCCGTAGTCGATGACCACGTACCAGGTGCCGTTTTTGTACTTCTCGACGCTGTTCAATTCCGGGTGCAGGTACACGCTGCCGCCGGGGATGGTTTCGTCGGCGACCAGGGTTTGCAGCCAGTCGTTGATGCGCTTGACCTCCTGGTCCATGAACGACTTGGTGAGGTTCTTGGCCATGGCTTTCTGGCCGGCCTTGACCAGCTTGCGGCTGATCGCATCTTCCAGGCCGACGTAGCTGATGAACTTGCCGGTGATGGAACGGTTACCCAGCAGCGAGAAGCCGCCGAGAATGGTGCGGGCGTAGTAGCTGATGCCGTAGCGGTTGAGCAGATCGCCTTCGGTGGATTTGTCGAGAATGTTGTATTCCACAACGCGCGAAACGTCCTCGGCGAAGGTCACCTGATTGCCCGGGCTCTCCCATTGCTTGACCTTGGCCAAAGCCGCGATGGCCAGGCTCGAAGGCGACAGGAACACGTTTTTCTTCGCTGCCTTGGAGTAAACCGATGGCATGTTGTGCACCAGCAGGCAGCGGTCGAAACCCAGTTCCGCGCCACCCAGTTCCTGGCTGTAAGTCACCTGATCGGCGACCGCGGCATCCTTGCCGTCGAGCACCACACGGGCCTTGATGCGTTTGCCGAACGAGGCGAATTCACCGGCCACGGCTTTGGTGCTGGTGAAGCCCGGCGCGCCGATGATGGTCAGGTCTTCCGGCACGCTGCCCAGTGCCGCGAGGCCGAGTTTGCGGCCGGTCAGCGGATCGACACCGCCGATGACGTTGTTCAGCGTGTCCGCCGGGGTCGCGCCTTCTTCGACGATGACCACGTAGACCGGCACCTTGACCACTTTCAGGATCTGGAAGACCGCGTGATACAGCGTGCCTGCCTCGGTGCCGGTCGGGTCGAGCAGCGCCTGGGTGGTGAAGCTGTTGATGCGGAATGGCGCATTGCGTGGAATCAACGGGTCTGCCTTCGGCGCGGTGCCGATCAGACCGATGACGTTGTCACCCAGGCCACCCATGGCCTCGGGGGATTCGGTGGCATTGACGGTAATGCCGTTGTGCTCGAAGTTCAAAACCTCAGCCATGGTTATTCAGCCTTCTTGGCAGCAGCTTTTTTCGCTGCGGTGGATGGAGAGGCCGAATCGGCAGCCTCGGCTTTTTTCAGCTCCAGACGACCAGCGCTGCGTAGCGCACTGGCCTCCACATCGAGCAGTTGCAGTTCCTGACCGATACTCGACCAGTGGCCACCCCCGGTAGGGAATGGAAGGAGCACGGTGTACGTTTGGCGTTCTGCCATTTCTGTTTCTCCATAAACGAAAAAGCCCCTTGGGTAAGGGGCTGTCGGGTGTTGTGTGTTTGTGTTGCGGATAAGAAAACGCCCCGGCGGTGCGGGGCGTTTATTGGGTGTGTTCGGCGATCCAGGACGGAGCGACCGGACGATGCTGGGTATCGGGGAAATCCGGTGATTGAGGCCAGTCGCGCAGAGCCTGGATGTACACGAGCAACTCACCGAACTGCTCTGCGGTCAGCGTGGTAGACCCTCCGATTTCGCGCTGATCGCGATGACGCTCGCGCAGCCACATCAGCGAAACCAGCTCGGCATCGCGCCACTTTCGCTCATCGTCCGCTTTCGTGGTCGTGGGCGCTGTTGCGCTCTGGATATATGCCTGAACCTCTGCCTCGGACATAGGCACCAACCCGGCAGAGATGAAGTGCGCGGGAGCGTCATCTTCGTAAGCATTGACGTTACCGGTCTGTGGATTGTGGAAATACTTCATGGGCGCAGCTCCGACCAGACAGCATTGACAGGGCTTGAGAGAGTCACGGAATAGGTTGTTCCGACCGGGACAACGAAGGCGGCGTGAAAGCCCGAGGTTGTGAGAGTTACACCACCACAGGTGGCTGTGACCGAGCCGGACTGGATTGCCACTTGAACCTGAATCGGTCGACCAGTGGTGTTGGTGTAGACGGTGCCACTCACGCGACTGGCGGTGACGTTCTGCCAGGTCTGGCCATCACCTACGCCGCGTGGTCTGGCTTCAAGCCCTCCCACTTGTGCCGCCAGGCCCGCCACGTCGATGGTTCCCTGATTGACCGGGGCGTTCCAGGCCTTGATGCACCACATGATGGCCAGGTTATTGGGTCGGGTTATGCCATAAGTGACTTCTGCGCTACCCGGGAGCGTGGTGTTCGTCACCGCGTTCACCCCAATAAGAGTTACGCCAGCATAAAGCCCCACATCACCAGCATCGTAGCCAGCCCGAACCCTTGACGCCGCAGCATCAGCGAGGTTGGTAGCGATCGTCTGGGCCGCTACTACGTTGATATCAACAGCGACCATGCTGCCTTTCTGCCAACTGCCAACTGCTCGACCAGGATCCACCCCTCGCCCATGGTCCCAACCGCGCAAAAACTCGCCGCGAGTCTCTGGTAACCGGGTAGATCCTATGGGATCGCCTGCCACGTTATATTTTTTGTCCAGATACGCAGCCAGCTCGGGATAAATGGAATCCACAAAAAGACTGTTATCCGCCTCAAGGTAGCCGGGAGGAACGGTGCCCAATGGGAACGGCACAAGCGCGCCCACTGGAACGGCGGCTTTCAGCTTTTGCACTTCCTTGACCAGTTCACCGACGTCAACCTGTCCCTGATTGATCGGCGCGTTCCAGGCCTTGATGCACCACATCACCGCCAAGTTGCGCGGCCGGGTTTCCGTGCCGCCAGTTAGCTGTGTTTCAGTGATGTACAGGTTCCCGTCCTGGCCTGCCCCCCCCGCATAACCAATGCCTGTTTCCGTAACAACGTTTGCGGCCAGACTATGCTTGTGACTCTTTAATTCGTCAGCCTGATAGGTACCCACCGCACGACCTGCATCCACCCCGCGCCCATGATCCCAACCGCGCAAAAACTCGCCGCGCGATTCGGGAAGACGGAAATTGCCCCCACCTTCGTTGCCCTGGTTGAACGCCGTCCCGAGGAACGCGGCCAAGTCCGGATAGATCGCAATGCTGCGCACACTGCCGTCAAGTTCAAGAAAGCCGGGCGGGACCTTGTTCACCGGCAACCCGACCATACTCCCGACCGGCAGTGCCGATGCCTGAGCAATCAACGCCTCGACTTCAGGCTTGGTGTAAGTGTCCTTGATACCAAAACCCGCCAGCGTTTCCGGATTCGTACCCGCAGTGGCGCGACCATACTTGTCGACAGTCACACTCTTGTAGGTCCCTACCAGAATCCCCGTTCTGCCAGCCAGCATTTCAAAGCTCAGCGCCGTAGTCGCCAGCGTGATCGGCCCGCTCGTCACCAGGTGCCAAAGCGAATCACCATTCGCCGCGCCCTCCTCGACCATCACCGTCAGGCCCGGCGTCACCTTGGCGCTGGCATTGGCATCTGCCGCCCGTACCCAAGCACCGTTGGCCGCAACATAAATACCGTTATCCTTCGCCAGCATTTGCGCCGTCACCAGCACGCGCTGGCCGGACAGCACCGAGACACCGTCAATTTGCTGCGCACCACTGAGCACGATGTTTTCCGTGGTAGCCACGCGCACCGACTGCTTGCCATCCAGCTTCGCCAGTTCGTCGGCGAGATAACCCATCACCCAGGCTCGCGTTGCCTTGACCACCGTGTCGTCAATCAGCAACGTGACGAGCGACGCGTTGCTGGTCTCGAAAATCGAACGGATGTAGAACTCTTTGCCCGAACCCGACGTCGCCAGAACCGGTTTGAACGACTCCGGGTATTTGACGATGGCGTAGAGGATGCCAGTGTCGGTCCAGAGCCCGGCCTCACGCACATACCAACCACCCTCTTCTGGCGGGATGGTCACTTCGGCGAGCAGCCAGCTCGGATTTTTCTCGTCCTGGAACAGCGCATTCAGTGGCCCGCGCCACACTTCTCGTTTAAGCGCCGTGGCGGTTGCCGCCGGGTTGTAAACCGCGCCGCCGCCGTCGCCGACCGAAATCTGCGACAGTTTGATCGGCACGCCCGCCGCCTTGCAGGCAGTTTCATAGGCGATCCCCGCATTGGTAAGCAGGGTGTAATAGTCGGCCATTTAGGACCCCTGAGGATAAATAGTGGATGTTTCAACGGCGTAGAGCCCGGCGGCCATGAAGGCCTGCCCCGAGGCTTCAAGCCCTTCGATGACAATCGGATAAACCGTGGTCAGTTCGCCGCACACCGTCACTGCGCCGATGACGTGACTGCCGAATGCGCTCAAGCCGACGGACACCGACAGAACGTCGCGCTCGCTTTTGGCGTCCGCCAGACGCCGGTCGAGACGAGCGTCGATTTCTTCGCTGTAGGGTTGCTCGGTAAATGCCCTGACGGAAAAGCTGTAAGGCGCGCCCGGCGGTGTCTGCTCGTACCAGGCACGTACCTCGGGCATTAACCGCAATCCTTTCGCGGCGTTTTCCAGGGCCTGACGTGTCCCGGCCTGTCGCGCGGTGGGCCAGGCCAGTTCAACGGTTAAACGCTTTTCCGCCTCGGCGGCCTCGGCGCTCCATTCACTGACACCACGATCCGCTGCGAGATAAGGCAGAAATGCCAGAGGCGTCGAGGTCGGGTTCATCAGCTCGGGGAACGGCGGCGCAATGCGGTCAAGCAATGCACCGAAGCCGATATCGAGGGCTTTTTCCAACGGTGAGCTGTTGGCTGGCAACAGGCTCGGGCGCGGCGTCTGGTCACTCATAGCGTGAGCACCTCGACCTCGACCCCGGTGCAGTAAGGCGCTTCAAACGCCGTCGTCACAATCGGCTCGACCGGTTCGAGAATGTCCAGTTGAACCGCGCCGGCGTTATGCAGCGTGTAGTCGATCCAGCTCGGATCGATCCGCCCTTCCAGTCGATGACAGCTCTGGGCATACGCTTGCAGTTGCTGTTGCGCGGCAACCTTGGTCAGCCCCGAATCAGGGCCGGCGTTGATTCGGGTGACGACGCGGATTTTGTAGTTTTTGATATGGGCGCTTTGCACTGTGACCCGATCCGTTTCCGGTCGGACGTCGGGCCGGGCGAAGTGCCGGCGCACGCCGTCGAGCAGGTCATCGGACGCGGTGCCATCGCCCTCCCGAGCCAGCACCGTGACCATCACCTCACCGGGTGCGGTGCGGCGTCCATTGCCGTCCTTGACCTGCGCCGCGTAGCCGTCCGGGTCGAAGGTGTACGTGACCGTCACCTCGCCCGGTGCATGAGTGTCCACCTTCACCACAGGACGCTCGCCGAGGGTGAAGACCTCCCGGCGATATTGCATGCGTGAACCGGCGGCCGGTGCGTGCGGCGCCAGGTAATAACGCAACCGGGCGTCGTCGTCGCTTTCGTACACGGGCGCAATCGGCGGGAATGCCGCCGGGTCGCCAGGGTCCAGCAACTGACGCTCAAGCCCCATGTCCGCGAGGCGGGCATCGAGGTTGCTGCCAGTCGCCCACCAGGCCAGCATCTGCTTGATGCGGGCGTTGTATTTGCGTTCGTGGATTTGCAGGCGCACACAAAAGGCCTCAAGGGCCAGGGTCAGCAACTCGCTTTCGTTTTCGAGGCTGACCTTGATCTTTGCCGCCGACTCCGGAGCGCGGGCGCCGACGTACTCGACGACAAACGTCTTGAATTCGGCGAGCAAATCCTCGAACGCTTCGACGGTGACGATCGAAGGTTCGGCCAACTGGTTCTGGCCGGGTATCAACATGCTCATGTCACCACCTCGAAGGTCTGTTTGCGGTTTTGCCAGGTGCCGGCGAATCGCAGGACCAGCCCGGCGCCTTGCCGGCTGGCCACAATGACCTGCGGCTGGAAATCATCGATGCCGTTCTGCGGGTTGTAGAACGCCTGTGCCGCGTGGCTCTGGGCAAGCATCAGCAGGTCGTCGCCGAGGTTGCGGCCCAGCAGTTCCGGGATCAGCGAGCCATACAAAGGACGCTTCTGCCGGGTGCCCAACGGCGTAGTCAGCGCTCGGGTTGCGCGCTGTACAAACTGCGGCCAGTCATCGACCGCCGCCCCGGTGTTTCTTTCGATTCCGATCATGGGAAACTCTTTATGCGGTACTGATGACGCGTCCCTGGTGATCCACCACCGGGCCGCTCAGGTGCACACCGGAAGCGTCGAGTCGCAAGCCGACCGCGCCCAGTTGCAGTTCGATGGCCTCAGGCGTGATCGCCAGTCTCGCCGGGCCGAGATTCAACTCGAGCGCTTCGCGAGAACCGTTGAACGCCGCCGGGCCGTTCTTCCAGTGCAAGGCATGAAGGGCGTCGTCGTAACCGCTTTCCGTACCGTCCAGATAGAGGCGACGCGTCAGCGAAGCCTGGGTCGAGGCGGGTGGAAACCGATTGCCGTTAAGCCCGAACAACGCCACGGATTGAGCGCCGCCCTCGCCGCCGCCATGGTTCAGCAACAGGCATTGCTCGCCGACCGAGGGGATACGCGACTCGCTTTGCGCCCCGGCGCTGGGGTTGAAAAAACGGATGGCCGGCGTGAGTAATTCACCGTGACTGACCCGGCAGGTATTGCTGGCCGCATCGACTTCCTGGCACACGCCGATACGACACAGGCTGTCGGTGCGCCGGTGCACGTCTTCAAGTTCGGCCTCCATCTCGGCCAGCCGCTCAATGATCGGGCCAAGCTGCTGACGTAAAAGCGCATCGAACATGGCTCAGTCCTCAAGTGCGGTGTATTGGTCCGGGTCGTCGATGTTCGAGACTTCCCAGGTTTTGGCGAATTTCGGGATGCCCAGCGGGTCGTCCAGCAGCAATGCGCCGAGGTAAATCGTCTGGGTGAAGGAAAGGGTCCAGGCGAGGTACTCCTGCGAACCGCTGATGAGCGTCGACGGCAAGGCATCGATATTCATGGGCAGGTCGCATTGACTACCCGGCAGGCCCCAGCGGTTCTCCGTGACCAATCCCTTGAGGACGCTCGCCAGATCAACAGCGGCCAATCCCGGGTTGTTCAGCGTTGGCGGCACAATGATTTGCAGCGAGACCGTCAAAACATGGGCGATGCGCCCGTCATGGGCGCGGTCGCCGGCTGCATTGCGTTCGATGGCGATCAGGACCCACGCCTGATCGAACGTGCCGTCGAAGTCCTGACGACTTCCGACCTTCAAACCCGGGCCAACTGCACGTAGCGCGTCGGCAATGGCAAAAAACAGACGCGACGGCTTATCGATGTCGAGGGACATAAGTGGCTTCCATTCAAATTTCGAGGCGTCCGGCTGCGTGGGTTGATGCAGCGGACCGGGGATGCCAGAACGGCAATGGGCCCGGTTTTATTGATCCGGGCGGGAGTCACGCGGCGGCACTTCACACACGCCGATCCGCTTGGCCGCCCAGCGCTCATAAAGGCCAATGGCGACATCGGCGCCGGCCATCGCCGTGAGGCAACCGAACGCGCCGGCCGCCCAGATCGACATGCCGGCGGCGTACAGCAGCATGATGGCCGAGACCCCGCAGATCATGCAGGCCCCGGAACGCAGGGCCAGACGCCGCAGCAATGACCAGCCGCGAGCGCCCTCCTTGTCGGCACGCCACATTTCGCCGGTTACCCCGCCCACCAGGGCGAGCACGATGACCAGCCAGATCGGCATGTCCAGCAACGCTTGTTGCTCGTTTGTCATGTCACGCCTCCTTGGGATCGATGAGATGGGCCTCTCGGAAATGAGCCGGCTGGTTTTGATCGACGAAGAACTACAGCTTTTCAACGATCACGTTGTCGATGAAAGCGAAGTTGACGTACGGGTTCTGCTCGTTGGAAAAGGCCAGGGTCGTTTGAGACGTGATAGCCGTGAAGTCATAAGTCACAGTGCTCCACTCGACGACGCCACCCTTGGCCGTCGGCGTGTTGAAGAGCGCGGTCTGACCGGCCACTTTCACTTGCACGACACCATCACCGGATCGGTTGGCGTACAGCGAATTGCCCATGCTGAAAGTCAATCGGTACTTGGCCCCTGGCACGGTGGCAAAGTTCTGCTGAATCCCGCCGCCATTGCTGTAAACGTTGTTAGCCAGATCGACGATCACTGCGCCTTCCGCTGCAGCAGAGCCAGGGATCGAAGCGCGCATGTTGAAATACTCGGCACCCGACAGAAAGGTCGTCCAGCCCGTGATGAAGTTGGCTTTCGCGGTCGTGTCCAGCACGCAGCTGTCGCTGCAGCCGGGTTGTTCAAAGCTGCCGTTGACCAGAAGGTTCGCCGCAGTAGCGCTACCGGCAGCACCGACAAGAGCCAGCATCAGCGGGGCAATGATTTTTTTGATTCCGTTCATGGTTGTACCTATTGAGTGAGATGTATTGAATGCGCAGCAGTTGCTGCACAGGCAGACCCCAAATGCGGGGTTGATATGCCTGACGTCAGGCAGGCATTCCAAAAAGCCCGGTCACCCAGGCTTTTCAGTAATGCGATCCTTCGCGTTGACCTTTCGGCGCTACTGGCGCGGTACGGGTCCATTCAGATTGTTTTTCCGACCGCGGTCCCTGCCCGCCGGATAACTGCTTTCGGTGCTTTACGCTGCACACCCGGGTCAGTTGCCAACCCTCTGAACCGTTGAGGCCGGTTCATCGCTGCCTTTGTGGCGGAACTAAAGAACTTCGTTTCGAGCTGCTTTGTTGAGCGGCTTGAGACAAAGAATATGCATGGATGCATATACAGTCAATGCATAAATGCATTTATTTATGCACGACAAATGCATTGACGCATGGAAGCCCCGCAGACAAAGGCGTTGACGGTTTTCAGCAGACGAAAAAAAACCCGCTCGGTGGCGGGTTTTATCTGACAGCGATGCGGTTAGCGGGCGTACATGCCCCACCAGAAGACGTGGCCGAGGATGACAATCTGCTCTTCCTGGATCTCCTGGAAGGTGTAGTCCTCGTCCGGATGTTCATCGCGATTGAAACTGCGCAGGCGAATCCCCGTGGGCAAGCGATAAAGCTGTTTAACCCGCAGCTGACCGTTGTGGTTGATCGCATAAAGGTCGCCATCGACGATATCGCCGATCCCGCACTTGCCGGCATTGACCCCCACGGTGGCGCCGTCGCGCAGTACCGGCAGCATGCTGTTACCACGCACCGTCACGCATTTGGCCTGGTCGAACTGCACACCGTTGTGGCGCAAACTGCGCTTGCCGAAGCGCAAGCTAGAGCGCTCGCTTTCTTCGATGACGAATCTTCCTGATCCAGCAGCCAATTCAACCTCGCGAAGAAAGGGGACCGACACCTCGTCGTCATCGACAGGCGTATCGTCGTCCCACAGGCTTATGTCCTTGAGTTCGGAATGCAATTCATCGCGAGCGGAATTGGCGGCAGGCGCGACATCCGCGCGGCCACGCAACTGATCGGTGCTCACGGCGAAGTACTCGGCGATCTTCGAAATGTGCTTATCCGAAGGATCGACAATCTTCCCGCCGAGGATCCGCGAGAGAGTGGATTGAGGCACGCCGGTGCGACGGTGAAGCTCCGTGGGGGAGATCCCGTGCTGATCGAGCAGCGCTCTTAAGACGGTAGAAACATTGCGTTTTTGCATAACGCGCATAGTGCTTGATCTTTTTTACGGAGGCAAATGCAGAATTGCATAAATCATGCATAGACAGCAGAAATGTATCGCACAGCTTTAGTTGCCTGCGTCGGGCGGACCGCCCATGGTAACCTTGCGCCCATCGCGGAAAAGCCGGGCCGATGTCCCTCCTTTGCCCTACACCTTTCAACGAATTTGCCTGATTATCCGATGAATAAAGCACTCTCCGATCTGTCCTCTCACACGCCAATGATGCAGCAGTACTGGCGCCTGAAGAACCAGCACCCCGACCAGTTGATGTTCTATCGCATGGGTGACTTCTACGAAATCTTCTATGAAGACGCGAAGAAGGCCGCCAAGTTGCTGGACATCACCCTGACCGCCCGTGGGCAGTCTGCTGGCCAGGCGATTCCGATGTGTGGGATTCCTTACCACGCCGCGGAAGGTTACCTGGCGAAACTGGTGAAGCTCGGCGAATCGGTGGTGATCTGTGAACAGGTCGGCGATCCGGCGACCAGCAAAGGGCCAGTTGATCGGCAAGTGGTGCGGATCATCACGCCGGGCACGGTCAGTGATGAAGCGCTGCTGGATGAGCGTCGGGACAACCTGATCGCGGCGGTGCTGGGTGACGAGCGTCTGTTCGGTCTGGCGGTGCTGGACATCACCAGCGGCAACTTCACCGTGCTGGAGATCAAGGGCTGGGAAAACCTGCTGGCGGAACTGGAGCGGGTCAATCCGGTGGAGTTGATGATCCCGGATGACTGGCCGAAGGATTTGCCGGCGGAGAAACGTCGTGGGGTTCGTCGTCGTGCGCCGTGGGATTTCGAGCGCGACTCGGCGCTGAAAAGTCTGTGCCAGCAGTTTTCGACCCAGGACCTGAAGGGTTTTGGCTGCGAGAACCTGACCCTGGCCATCGGCGCTGCCGGTTGCCTGCTCAGCTACGCCAAGGAAACCCAGCGCACCGCCCTGCCCCATTTGCGCAGCCTGCGCCATGAGCGCCTGGACGACACCGTGGTGCTGGATGGCGCAAGCCGTCGCAACCTGGAACTGGACACCAACCTGGCCGGTGGCCGCGACAACACGCTGCAATCAGTGGTCGATCGCTGCCAGACCGCCATGGGCAGCCGCTTGCTGACCCGCTGGTTGAATCGTCCGCTGCGGGACCTGAACGTTTTGCTCGCGCGCCAGACCTCGATCACGTGCCTGCTCGACGCTTACCGTTTCGAAAAGCTGCAACCGCAGCTCAAGGAAATCGGTGACATCGAGCGGATTCTCGCGCGGATCGGTTTGCGTAATGCGCGTCCTCGCGACCTGGCGCGTCTGCGCGATGCCCTCGGTGCATTGCCCGAGCTGCAAGTGGCGATGGCCGAGCTGGAAGCGCCGCACATTATTCAACTGGCGAAAACCACCAGCACCTACCCGGAACTGGCGGCCCTGCTGGAAAAAGCCATCATCGACAACCCGCCTGCGGTGATCCGTGACGGCGGCGTGTTGAAAACCGGTTACGACAGCGAACTCGACGACCTGCAATCGCTCAGCGAAAACGCCGGGCAGTTCCTGATCGACCTGGAAGCACGCGAGAAGGCCCGTACCGGCCTGTCGCACCTGAAAGTCGGTTACAACCGCATTCACGGCTACTTTATCGAACTGCCGAGCAAGCAGGCTGAATCGGCACCGGCCGACTATATCCGTCGCCAGACGCTCAAAGGCGCCGAGCGCTTTATCACGCCGGAACTGAAGGCGTTCGAGGACAAGGCGCTGTCGGCCAAGAGCCGCGCCCTCGCCCGCGAGAAGATGCTCTACGAAGCGCTGCTCGAAGACTTGATCAGCCAATTGCCGCCGCTGCAAGACACCGCTGCAGCCCTGGCCGAGCTGGACGTGCTGAGCAACCTCGCCGAACGCGCGCTGAACCTCGACCTGAACTGCCCGCGCTTCGTCGACGAGCCGTGCATGCGCATCAGCCAGGGTCGTCACCCGGTGGTCGAGCAAGTGCTGACCACGCCGTTCGTGGCCAACGACCTGAGCCTCGACGACAACACACGCATGCTGGTGATCACCGGTCCGAACATGGGCGGTAAATCCACCTACATGCGCCAGACCGCGTTGATCGTACTGCTGGCGCACATCGGCAGCTTCGTGCCGGCGGCCAGTTGCGAATTGTCGCTGGTGGACCGGATCTTTACCCGGATCGGTTCCAGCGACGACCTGGCCGGTGGACGTTCGACCTTCATGGTCGAAATGAGCGAAACCGCCAACATTCTGCACAACGCCACCGAGCGCAGCCTGGTGCTGATGGACGAAGTCGGTCGCGGCACCAGCACCTTCGACGGTCTGTCCCTGGCATGGGCTGCGGCTGAACGCCTGGCGCAGCTGCGGGCTTACACGCTGTTCGCCACGCACTATTTTGAACTGACGGTGCTACCGGAAGCGCAACCGCTGGTGGCCAACGTGCACCTCAATGCCACTGAGCACAACGAGCGCATTGTGTTCCTGCACCACGTGCTGCCCGGGCCTGCCAGCCAGAGTTATGGCCTGGCCGTTGCACAACTGGCCGGCGTGCCGAGCGAAGTGATCGTGCGCGCTCGCGAGCATCTGGGTCGACTGGAAGCCACCGCGCTGCCGCATGAGGTGCCCAAGGCTGCCAAAGGCAAATCGGCCGCGCCGCAGCAAAGTGACATGTTCGCCAGCCTGCCGCATCCGGTACTCGAAGAACTGGCCAAACTGGATCTGGACGACCTGACACCGCGTCGTGCACTAGAAATGCTCTATACACTAAAGACACGGATCTAACGCACTTGCCTGCAAGCTGTTAGAATCTCGCGCGGTTTGGGATGCTGCAGGCTAATAGCCTGGTCTGCAGACTATCGCTCCCAAACCTGGCGACCCCAACGTGAAGGGGCTCCGCTGCCGCCGCCTGAGGAGAAAATTAGAAATGACCTTCATCGTCACCGACAACTGCATCAAGTGCAAGTACACCGACTGCGTAGAAGTCTGTCCGGTGGACTGCTTTTACGAAGGCCCGAATTTCCTGGTGATTCACCCGGATGAGTGCATCGACTGCGCACTGTGCGAACCAGAATGCCCTGCCGTGGCCATCTTCTCCGAAGATGAAGTCCCGGAAGAGATGCAGGAATTCATTCAGCTGAACGTTGAGTTGGCCGAAATCTGGCCGAACATCACCGAGAAGAAAGAATCGTTGCCCGATGCCGAAGAGTGGGATGGCGTCAAAGGCAAGATCAAAGACCTCGAACGCTGATTGACCCTGCGTTCCCGAAAAGGCCCCTTGCGGGCCTTTTTGCTTTTCTGCAGGCAAAAAAGTTAGATAACGCAAAAACCTGTAGGAGCCAGCCTGCTGGCGATGGATTCAAGTGCGCCGCGCCGAGTCTATCCAGGCAGCACGCGTTATCGTTGACGACCATCGCTGGCAAGCCAGCTCCTACAGATTCTGTGTCGTGAGACAGAACCGGGATCACGCCACCCCTGTAGGAGCCAGCTTGCTGGCGATGGATTCAAGTGCGCCGCGTCTATCCAGGCAGCACGCGTTATCGTTGACGATGATCGCTGGCAAGCCAGCTCCTACAGATTCTGTGTCGTGAGACAGAACCGGGATCACGCCACCCCTGTAGGAGCCAGACTACTGGCGATAGATTCAAGTGCGCCGCGTCTATCCAGACAGCACGCGTTATCGTTGACGACCATCGCTGGCAAGCCAGCTCCTGCAGATTCTGTGTCGTGAGACAGAACCGGAATCACGCCACTCCTGTAGGAGCCAGCCTGCTGGCGATGGATTCAAGTGCGCCGCGTCTATCCAGACAGCACGCGTTATCGTTGACGATGATCGCTGGCAAGCCAGCTCCTACAGATTCTGTGTCGTGAGACAGAAACGGGATCACGCCCCCCCTGTAGGAGCCAGCCTGCTGGCGATGGATTCAAGTGCGCCGCGTCTATCCAGGCAGCACGCGTTATCGTTGACGACCATCGCTGGCAAGCCAGCTCCTGCAGATTCTGTGTCGTGAGACAGAACCGGAATCACGCCACTCCTGTAGGAGCCAGCTTGCTGGCGATGGATTCAAGTGCGCCGCGTCTACCCAGACAGCACGCGTTATCGTTGACGACCATCGCTGGCAAGCCAGCTCCTACAGATTCTGTGTCGTGAGACAGAACCGGGATCACACCACTCCTGCTGGCGATGGATTCAAGTGCGCCGCGTCTATCCAGACAGCACGCGTTATCGTTGACGACCATCGCTGGCAAGCCAGCTCCTACAGGGGTAATGCGTACCCCCAGCAACCAGGTCGGCTGGCAGGCCGCCTCGGTTGCTTTGGCGGTGCACGCCCCCTCGAGAGGCCGAGTGGAGGTTCTGCGCAGTGGACAACCCGGCATGGATGCCGGGTTAGCCGCCCCCGGCCATGGATGGCCGATGGCGGCGGGCCCACGGAGCAGGACCGGAGCGAGGGCATGCCGAGCCACAGCGAGGCACCGAACGAAAGGGGCAAAAGCGCTTGGTTACTTGGCGCTTCTCCAAGTGACTCGCCGTAAGGGCGAAACCATAAGCCGCCGTTACCGCAGGAATGGATATGTACACCACCAGCAAGAGATTGGTCGGCCCAGAGGCCGCCATCGCCGGCAAGCCAGCTCCTACAGGGGAGACCACGCACAACTCGAAAATAAAGTGGCCCCCAAACCAAAAAAAAGACAAAAAAAGGGGCGGTTTGACCCGCCCACATTTTTTCCCTATTCCCTGTGTTCCTTTTCATCGTCCTGATGAATCGCATCCTGCAATGTCCTTTCCCCTCATCCTTGAAGGGCGTGTCTGTCCGTCGACACAACCTGAATACTAGAGAATTCCCGAGCAAGAGCAATTGCCCTCCGCGGCAAAAATCCACTGCCACATGCTCCTGATTTTTATAAATACCTATAAAAATCAAAGCATTAAAATCAGCCCCGGAAAACAATAGTCGTCTTCCAGGGTGTAAAAATAGCGAACACTTACGCAAGAGTAAGCCAAGACTTACACCGCAAGACTACAAACATATCGTCTTTGCAGGAACGCCAGCCAGACAACAAAAAGCCCCGAACCAGTCGGGGCTTTTTGCATGCCGCTCAAGCGATTCGCTTATTGGAACAGCGACTCACTCGACAGGCCATTTTTCTCCAGAATCTCCCGAAGACGCTTCAGGCCTTCAACCTGAATCTGTCTGACGCGTTCCCGGGTCAGGCCAATCTCCAGGCCTACATCTTCCAGCGTGCTGCTCTCGTGCCCGCGCAAGCCGAAGCGGCGTATCACCACCTCGCGCTGCTTGTCGGTCAGTTCCGAGAGCCATTGATCGATGCTCTGGGACAGGTCGTCATCCTGCAGCAGTTCGCATGGATCGGTCGGACGGTCGTCGGTAAGGGTGTCCAGCAGGGTTTTATCCGAATCCGGACCCAGTGAGACATCGACCGAAGAAACCCGCTCGTTCAGGCCCAGCATGCGCTTGACCTCGCCCACCGGTTTTTCCAGCAGGTTGGCGATTTCTTCGGGTGAGGGTTCATGATCGAGTTTTTGCGTCAGCTCCCGTGCGGCCCTCAGGTACACGTTAAGCTCTTTGACCACATGGATCGGCAACCGGATGGTCCGGGTCTGATTCATGATCGCGCGCTCGATGGTCTGACGAATCCACCAGGTTGCGTAGGTCGAAAAGCGGAAGCCACGTTCGGGGTCGAACTTTTCTACCGCCCGAATCAGTCCGAGGTTGCCCTCTTCGATCAGGTCCAGCAGCGACAAGCCACGATTGACATAGCGTCGGGCGATTTTCACCACCAGCCGCAGGTTGCTTTCAATCATGCGTTTGCGCCCGGCCGGATCGCCACTTTGCGACAAGCGTGCAAAGTGAACTTCTTCTTCGGGGGACAGCAGAGGGGAAAAGCCGATTTCATTGAGGTACAGCTGCGTGGCATCGAGCGCACGCGTGTAATCGATGTACTTGTGTTGCTTTAACGAGGCGGAGTGTCTGGATTTGGCACGAACGGAAGGTGGAGCAGCCCCTTCATCATTCGACATCGAATCCGTACCGATGCCGGTCTCCATCAGGAGAACCTCATCGTCGATGTCAAACTCCGGCACTTCTTTACTGAGAGCCATTGTTATAGTCCTTTGGTGAGTTCGACCTCAGGCTCAAGCGGCGCCTTTATCCTTGGCAACGCTGGAGCCTGTTCCCTCTACGTGACGGAACAGGCTGGTAACAAATCAACGACGTGGCAGGAACTGCAGCGGATCTACAGGTTTACCTTGTCGGCGAATCTCAAAATGCAGTTTCACCCGGTCTGTACCCGTTGACCCCATTTCGGCAATTGTCTGTCCGACCTTGACCTGCTGCCCCTCCCGAACCAACAGCCTGCGGTTGTGACCGTAGGCACTGACGTAGGTGTCGCTGTGTTTGATGATGACCAATTCGCCGTAGCCCCTTAAGCCACTCCCGGCGTATACCACCGTCCCATCAGACGCAGCTAAAACAGGCTGTCCCAAATCCCCGGCGATATCAATTCCTTTATTCAAACTACCGTTTGAAGAGAATTTTCCAATGAGAATGCCATTAGAAGGCCACCCCCAGCCGGTCGGGGCCGGGCCTGCGGGAGGCATCGGAGCGGGTGCTGGCTTGTTGGCGACGGACGGTGCAACCACCGTTGTCGTCGTAGTTGCGCCATTTGGCTGGCGCCGGATTACTGTGGTTTTACTCGACGATGAAGGCGCCGAATCGGCCGGGCTGGCCACCGCCGTCGGCGTTGAACCGGTGCGACCATCAAAGCGAATCGTCTGACCCGGATGTATCGTGTAAGGCGTAGGAATGTTGTTGCGTGCGGCGAGGGCTTTGTAGTCCCAGCCGTAGCGAAAGGCGATGGAGAACAAGGTGTCTTTAGGTCGAACCACATACTGACCCGTGGTCACTGCCGGACGCTGGGCCACGGCATTGTTGCGATCGACGACGCGTACGTCGCTCGACTTGTTGCTGGAACAACCGACCAGCAAGGTACTCAAGACTAGGCCAGTCACCAGGCGCTGAAAGCTCGTTATACCCATTCGCTGCGCAATGACTGTGAGACTCACCCGCCGCTCCCTTTGTGGTGGCTGAAATATTGAATTGCCGTGCTCCCGGCATGAAGTGTCACCAGTATAACGGGCTGTGCAGGCTTTACCTTTAATGAAGCGAAGCACACGTTTGCTACCTGACGATGAAACCCGTTTAACCGATCGACGCCGCTGTAAGACAGAGGCAATCGAAGAGAATTCACCGCGTCCGGACAAATGCTCAGGCCAGGGGGCCGTTGAGCAATGGAACGAAACGCACCGCCCCCAGAACACGCCTGGAAAACCCGTGTTCTTCGCGGATGATCAGCATCAACTGTTGCACTTCACCCGAACCGACCGGTATGACCAGTCGCCCTCCAGGTGCCAACTGATCGAGCAAGGCCTGAGGTACATCGGTCGCCACCGCCGTCACGATAATGCCGTTATACGGCGCCAGCGCAGGCCAGCCTTCCCAACCATCGCCCCAGCGGAAAACCACATTGCGCAAGTTCAGATCAACCAGGCGTTCCTTGGCCCGGTCCTGCAGAACCTTGATGCGCTCGACGGAAAAAACCCGCTCGACCAGTTGCGACAGGATTGCGGTCTGATAACCCGACCCTGTGCCGATTTCCATTACCTTGTCCAGAGGCCCCGCTTCCAGCAGCAGCTCGCTCATGCGGGCCACCATGTAAGGCTGGGAGATCGTCTGGTTGTTACCGATCGGCAACGCCGTGTCTTCGTAGGCACGGTGTGCCAGCGCTTCGTCGACAAACAGGTGTCGTGGCGTAAGGCGGATCACTTCCAGCACCTTGGTGTTGGAAATACCTTCCTCGTACAACCGCTGAATCAGACGCTCGCGGGTGCGTTGCGAGGTCATCCCGATACCGCGATGCATCGGGTCTTGTTCACGAGCCATCAGCGCAGTCCCTCCAGCCAGCCGTCGAGACTTGCGAAAGCATCATTGAAGGTGCGATCCAGTTGCAGCGGCGTGATGGATACATAGCCTTGCATCACCGCATGAAAGTCGGTGCCCGGGCCGCCGTCTTCGGCGTCCCCTGCGGCGGCGATCCAGTAGCCGGACTTGCCGCGCGGGTCGACCACTTTCATCGGTGCCGCGGCGCGGGCGCGATGGCCGAGGCGCGTCAGCTGGATTCCGCGGATGTGGTCCAGCGGCAAATTGGGAATGTTCACGTTCAGCACCGTGCGCGGTGGCAGATCAAGGTCAGCGTGGGCTTCCACCAGTTTGCGCGCAAAGTAAGCGGCTGTGGGAAGGTTCTCGACCTGCCGTGAGACCAACGAAAAGGCAAACGATGGCCGCTTCAGGAAACGCCCCTCGAGGGCCGCTGCCACGGTACCGGAATACAACACATCGTCCCCCAGGTTGGCGCCCAGGTTAATGCCGGAAACCACCATGTCCGCTTCGCGCTCCAGCAAGCCGTTGAGGCCCAGGTGCACGCAATCGGTCGGTGTGCCATTAAGGCTGATAAAGCCGTTGGCCAGGGTTTGCGGGTGCAACGGACGGTCGAGCGTCAGCGAACTGCTGGCGCCGCTTTTGTCCTGGTCCGGGGCGATAACCACGCATTCGGTGTAATCCGCCAGCGCAGCATAAAGCGCGGCGAGACCGGGTGCGGTTACCCCATCGTCGTTAGAAATCAGAATACGCATGGGCTGTCCGTCTGCCCCACCGGCACCAGATCAACGAGCTCGCGCACCAATACAGTGGCAAAGCATCCGGCCGGCAGGACGAATTCCAGTTGCAGAATGTCAGGCTCGGGATAATGCCACGTCAACCCACCAATGGGCAGCCGCAGGATGCGACGTTCGTGGCTCATTCCGGCATTAATCAACCAATCGCGAAGGTCTGCTTCGCGGGCGGCGATTGCCTGCTCCAGTTCATGGACAGCGCCCGTCGCCGGCGAGTCACCTTCGCCCCACTGCGGGCCGGTCGGGTGCAGGTCGAGAATCGCCAGACGCGGGTCGCTGCACTCAGCCTCACCGGCGGGAAAGAAGCTGCGGCTGTCGGTGAAGGCCAACAAATCGCCAACCTGCGCTTGCTGCCAGGTGCCATCAGCGACGCGTGCCGCCAACACTTGGTTAAACAGAAAACTGCGGGCGGTGGAAAGCAGACGCGAACGCACATTGCGCTGCTCCGGCAAGGCCTTGCGCGCGGCCCAGCTACGGGCATCGACCACGTTGCCACCGTCAAAGCCGAAACGCTGAGCGCCGAAATAATTCGGAATACCTTGTTTGGCGATCAGTTGCAGACGCGCTTCGATCGCCGCTTTGTCGCCAGCGAATTGCGTGAGGCGCAGAGTAAAACCGTTGGCCGAGTGGGCACCGCGTTGCAGCTTGCGTTTGTGCCGACCGGTCTTGAGGATTTTCAGCGTATCGTTTTCCGCCGCCGACAGATCGGGGTCGGCCTTGCCCGGCAGTTGCACGCTGAACCACTGACGCGTCAGCGCCTGACGATCCTTGAGACCGGCGTAACTGACGGTGCGCAATGGCACGCCCGCCGCCTTGGCGATTCGACGTGCTGCCTCTTCGGTATTCAGACCGCGTTTTTCCACCCAGACCCACAGGTGCTCGCCGTCGCCGCTGAGAGGAATATTGAGGACTTCATCGACCTGGAAGTCTTCCGCCGTAGCTTTCAGTACAGCGGTGCCGAGGGCTTCGCCGTAGGCACGCGGGCCAAGCAATTGCAGTTCGTTCATGCGCGCAGCAACAAGGCAACGGAGTGCACGGCAATACCTTCTTCGCGACCGACAAAGCCGAGCTTTTCGGTGGTGGTAGCTTTCACGTTCACTTGATCCAACTCAACTTGAAGATCCGCGGCAATCAGCGCACGCATCGATTCAATATGCGGGGCCATTTTCGGCGCTTGGGCGACGATGGTGTTATCGACGTTGCCGACTTTCCAGCCCTTGGCGTGGACCAGTGCGACGACATGACGCAACAGCACACGGCTGTCGGCACCCTTGAATGTCGGGTCGGTGTCCGGGAAATGCTTGCCGATATCACCCAGCGCAGCAGCGCCGAGCAAGGCATCGCTCAAGGCGTGCAGCAGGACGTCACCGTCGGAATGAGCGAGCAGCCCGAAGCCGTGTGCAATGCGCACGCCGCCCAGAGTAATGAAATCGCCTTCAGCGAAACGGTGCACATCATAGCCGTGGCCAATACGCATAAAAAAACGCCCCGATTTTTGTCAGGGCGTGATTCTACCTGCTTTGTCAGTCATTAGGCGCTTAGAGCACGTCCATGATGCTGCAAGTGTTCATCGATGAAGCTGGCGATGAAGAAATAGCTGTGGTCGTAGCCCGGTTGCAAGCGCAACGTCAGCGGATGACCGGCCAGTTTGGCCGCCTGTTGCAAGGCTTCAGGCTTGAGCTGGGTGGCGAGAAAATCATCTCGATCACCTTGGTCGACCAACAGCGGCAGCTTCTCGTCAGCCTCGGCAATCAGCGCACAGGCATCCCACTCGCGCCACTTCGAACGGTCTTCGCCGAGGTAACGGGAAAAGGCTTTCTGACCCCACGGGCAATCCATCGGATTGTTGATCGGCGAGAACGCCGACACCGACTGATAGCGCCCCGGATTGCGCAACGCACAGACCAGCGCGCCGTGACCGCCCATGGAGTGGCCGCTGATACCGCGCTTGTCCGAAGCCGGGAAATGGGCTTCGACCAATGCCGGCAATTCCTGCACGACATAGTCATGCATCCGATAGTGCCGCGACCAGGGTTCCTGCGTGGCATTCAGATAAAACCCGGCGCCCAGGCCGAAGTCCCAGGCACCGTCCGGATCACCCGGCACATCGGGACCGCGCGGGCTGGTGTCCGGGGCAACGATGATCAACCCAAGCTCGGCGGCCATGCGCATGGCGCCGGCCTTTTGCATGAAGTTTTCGTCGGTGCAGGTCAGGCCGGACAACCAGTACAGCACCGGCAGTTTGCCGCCCTGCTCCGCTTGCGGCGGCAGGTACACGGCAAACACCATGTCGCAACCGAGCACGTCGGAGCGGTGCCGGTAGCGTTTGTGCCAGCCGCCAAAGGTTTTCTGGCAGGAGATATTTTCCAGGCTCATGACCGACCTCAGAAATGGATGACGGAACGGATGCTTTTTCCTTCATGCATCAGGTCGAAAGCCTTGTTGATATCTTCCAGGCCCATGGTGTGGGTGATGAACGTATCCAGCGGGATTTCACCGGTCTCGGCCATTTCGACATAGCTCGGCAACTCGGTACGACCGCGCACACCGCCGAACGCCGAACCGCGCCAGACGCGACCGGTGACCAACTGGAATGGGCGGGTAGCGATTTCCTGACCGGCACCGGCGACGCCGATGATCACCGACTCACCCCAACCTTTGTGGCAGCACTCAAGTGCGGCGCGCATCAATTGGACATTGCCGATGCATTCGAAGGAAAAGTCGACACCGCCATCGGTCATGTCGACGATGACTTCCTGGATCGGACGGTCGAAGTCTTTCGGGTTCACGCAGTCGGTTGCACCCAACTGTTTGGCGATCTCGAATTTGGCCGGGTTGATGTCGATGGCGATGATGCGCGCAGCCTTGGCTTTTACCGCGCCAATGACCGCCGACAGACCAATACCGCCAAGACCGAAAATCGCCACGGTATCACCCGGTTTCACCTTGGCTGTATTGAGTACCGCGCCAATGCCGGTGGTGACACCGCAGCCCAGCAGGCAGACTTTTTCCAGTGGCGCTTCTTTAGGAATCTTGGCGACGGAGATTTCCGGCAGCACGGTGTATTCGGAGAACGTCGAAGTGCCCATGTAGTGGAAAATCGGCTGGCCCTTGTAGGAAAAACGCGTGGTGCCATCTGGCATCAGGCCTTTGCCCTGGGTCGCACGAATCGCCTGGCACAGGTTGGTCTTGCCCGACAGGCAGAATTTGCACTGACGGCATTCCGGGGTGTACAGCGGGATCACATGATCGCCGACAGCGACCGAGGTCACGCCCTCGCCAATCGCTTCAACCACCGCGCCACCTTCGTGACCGAGGATCGACGGGAAGATACCTTCCGGGTCAGCGCCCGACAGGGTGTAGGCATCGGTATGACAGACACCGGAGGCAACCACACGCAACAGAACTTCACCGGCCTTGGGCAGGGCGACATCGACTTCAACGATCTCGAGGGGTTTCTTGGCCTCAAAGGCAACGGCGGCGCGCGACTTGATCATGTTGGTTCTCCAGTGAATAAAACGAGACAGTGAGTGTAATACAGCGCCTTACGATGAATAATCCGGACAAAAGCAAAACATTATTGCCACACAGGGATAATCGTTAATGTCCGAGAACCGCTGGGAAGGTATCGACGAGTTCGTCGCCGTGGCCGAGTGCAGCCAGTTTACGGCGGCGGCGGAGCGTCTTGGGGTGTCTTCCTCCCACATCAGTCGCCAAATAGTACGCCTCGAAGAACGCCTTCAGACGCGCCTGCTGTACCGCAGCACCCGGCGAGTCACGCTGACCGAAGCCGGGCAAACTTTTTTGCAACATTGCCAACGCTTGCAGGACGGTCGTGAAGAAGCGCTCAGAGCCGTCGGCGACCTGACCAGCGAGCCCAAAGGCATGTTGCGCATGACCTGCGCGGTGGCCTACGGCGAGCGCTTTATCGTGCCGCTGGTGACGCGATTCATGGGGCTTTATCCGCAACTGCGGATTGATATCGAACTGAGCAACCGGCAACTCGACCTGGTGCATGAAGGCCTGGACCTGGCGATCCGCCTCGGCCGCCTTCAGGACTCGCGACTGGTGGCAACGCGACTGGCACCGCGACGCATGTATTTGTGTGCGTCGCCGTCCTACCTGGAACGGTATGGTCGCCCACATAGCTTGTCGGAATTGAGCCGCCACAACTGCCTCATCGGTAGTTCGGACCTGTGGCAACTGGAACAGAACGGGCGGGAATTTTCCCAGCGGGTGCAGGGAAACTGGCGTTGCAACAGTGGGCAAGCGGTGCTGGATGCGGCGTTACAGGGCGTCGGGCTCTGTCAGTTGCCGGATTATTACGTGCTGGAGCATCTGAAAACCGGGGATTTGATTTCGCTGCTGGAGGCTCATCAGCCGCCGAACACTGCCGTTTGGGCGCTTTATCCACAGCAGCGGCATCTGTCGCCGAAGGTGCGCAAGTTGGTGGATTATTTGAAGGAAGGGTTGGCCGAAAGGCCGGAGTATCGGAGTTAGAAGAGGGTCGGAGTGTCAGTGGAATGCTGGTTGTCTGGACCGCCGCCATCGCGGGCAAGCCCGCTCCCACAAGGACTACAAAAAACCTGTGGGAGCGGGCTTGCCCGCGATAGCAATCTATCAAGCAAGAGTCAGCGGCGGTTAGCCCAACGCTGTCTCAACCACTCGAGGTCCTCGGGGCGAGTAACCTTGAGGTTGTCCGACCGACCTTCAATCAAGCGAGGAGCCATACCAGCCCACTCCATCGCCGACGCTTCATCAGTGATCACCGCATCCGCCACCAGACTGTCCGCCAACGCACGATGCAACGCACCAAGTCGAAACATCTGCGGCGTATACGCCTGCCAGATCACGCTGCGATCCACGGTTTCAACGACACGACCGTGCTTGTCGACCCGCTTCAGGGTATCGCGTGCCGGAACCGCCAGCAGCCCGCCGACCGGATCGTCAGCCAGTTCAACCAGCAACTTGTCCAGATCATCGCGGCTCAGATTCGGCCGCGCAGCATCGTGGACCAACACCCAATCCTCATCGTCCGCACCCAAGGCATGCAAGTGCAGCAAGGCATTGAGCACCGACCCGGAACGCTCGGCGCCACCGTCAACGCGTTGAATACGCGAATCGCCGGCGCATGCCAGATTGGGCCAATAAGGATCATCAACAGCCAGACTGACCACCAGCCCCTTGAGGGAAGGATGGTCAAGGAAACAGCCAAGGCTGTGTTCAAGAATAGTGCGCCCGCCCAGGTGCAAATATTGCTTGGGACGGTCTGCGGCCATACGGGCACCGACGCCCGCGGCAGGGATAACGGCCCAGAAGGCCGGTAACGAGGAATTCATTGAGCCAACTGGTAAAGGGTTTCACCGTCCTTGACCATGCCCAACTCATGGCGAGCCCGCTCTTCAACGGTCTCCATGCCTTTTTTCAATTCACTGACTTCAGCGTCCATGACCCGATTGCGCTCCAGCAGGCCTTCGTTCTCAGCATGTTGATCCGCGATCTGCTGAGTCAGCTCGGCCACTTGCGCCAGACTGCCATTACCCACCCACAGGCGGTATTGCAGGCCAGCCAGCAACAAGAGCAAGACGAGGAACAACCAATTGGGACTGCGCATCGAATATCAGGTATCCAGTGAAAAAAGACAGCCATGCCAAAACTTTGAAGCTTCTGATAGCACGAAGCCTGGAAAATCCAGGCTTGTGCTCTTAAGGCATCAGATTAGTGGCAAAAACGTCGCTGTCGCGATTTTTCCGACACAATCCGGTGTCTTTTTTACCTTATAGCAATCAGCCGCGGAACTCGCTGCGACCGTTGTACTTGGCTTTTCCATTCAACTGCTCTTCGATGCGCAGCAGTTGGTTGTACTTGGAAACGCGGTCGGAACGGCACAGGGAGCCGGTCTTGATCTGGCCAGCCGAAGTGCCCACAGCCAGGTCGGCAATGGTCGAATCTTCGGTTTCGCCGGAGCGGTGCGAGATGACGGCGGTGTAACCAGCGGCCTTGGCCATCTGGATGGCTTCCAGAGTTTCGGTCAGGGTGCCGATCTGGTTGAACTTGATCAGGATCGAGTTGGCGATCTTTTTATCGATGCCTTCTTTCAGGATCTTGGTGTTGGTCACGAACAGGTCGTCGCCTACCAGCTGGGTTTTCTCGCCGATCTTGTCGGTGAGGATTTTCCAGCCAGCCCAGTCGGACTCGTCCAGGCCATCTTCGATGGAGATGATCGGGTAGCGCTCGGTCAGGCCTTTCAGGTAATCGGCGAAACCTTCAGCGGTGAACACCTGGCCTTCGCCGGACAGGTTGTACTTGCCGTCTTCGTAGAACTCGCTGGCCGCGCAGTCCAGTGCCAGGGTCACGTCGGTGCCCAGCTTGTAACCGGCGTTGGCCACGGCTTCGGAGATCACTTTCAAAGCGTCTTCGTTGGATGCCAGGTTCGGTGCGAAACCACCTTCGTCACCGACGGCAGTGCTCAGGCCACGGGCCTTCAACACAGCTTTGAGGTGATGGAAAATCTCGGTGCCCATGCGCAGACCTTCCGAGAAAGACTTGGCGCCAACCGGCTGAACCATGAACTCCTGGATGTCGACGTTGTTATCGGCGTGCTCGCCACCGTTGATGATGTTCATCATCGGAACCGGCATCGAGTAAACACCCGGGGTGCCGTTCAGGTTGGCGATGTGTGCGTACAGCGGCAGGTCCTGGTCCTGAGCTGCTGCCTTGGCCGCGGCCAGGGAAACGGCGAGGATCGCGTTGGCGCCCAGGGAGCCTTTGTTTTCAGTACCGTCCAGCTTGATCATCGCGTGATCCAGCGCTTTCTGGTCGCTTGGATCTGTACCTTTCAACAGGTCGCGGATCGGACCGTTGATGTTGGCGACGGCTTTCAGAACGCCTTTGCCCAGGTAACGGCTCTTGTCGCCATCACGCAGCTCGAGCGCTTCACGCGAGCCAGTGGAAGCACCGGACGGCGCGCAAGCGCTGCCGATGATGCCGTTATCGAGAAGCACGTCCGCTTCCACGGTGGGGTTGCCACGGGAGTCGAGAACTTCACGACCTTTGATGTCGACGATTTTTGCCATTGTTGTAAACACTCCAAAGTTGACGAAAACGACGCAGCTGAAGGAAATCTTTTATCGCCGGCAAGTGATGTGCAACGGGCAGACTTGCGGACGATAAGGCTCAGGCCCGAGGGCCTGAGCAACAAATCGTGCGGTACTTTACCGGAGAAATGAGGATTACGCGGTTTCTACCGTCGGAAAACTCTTCACCAGTTCGTCCAAAGCTTTGAGCTGGGCCAGGAATGGCTCCAGTTTGTCCAGACGCAAGGCGCAAGGGCCGTCGCATTTGGCGTTGTCCGGGTCCGGGTGGGCTTCGAGGAACAGACCGGCCAGTGACTGGCTGATCCCGGCTTTCGCCAGATCGAGGACCTGGGCGCGACGACCGCCGGCGGAATCGGCACGACCGCCAGGCATTTGCAGCGCGTGGGTCACGTCGAAGAACACCGGGTACTCGAACTGCTTCATGATGCCGAAGCCAAGCATGTCGACCACCAGGTTGTTGTAGCCGAAGCTCGAACCACGCTCGCAGAGGATCAACTGATCGTTACCCGCTTCCACGCACTTGTTCAGGATGTGCTTCATTTCCTGAGGTGCGAGGAACTGGGCTTTCTTGATGTTGATCACCGCACCGGTCTTGGCCATCGCGACCACGAGGTCGGTCTGGCGCGACAGGAAGGCCGGCAGCTGGATGATGTCGCAGACTTCAGCGACGACCGCGGCCTGTTCAGGCTCGTGGACGTCGGTGATGATCGGCACGCCGAAGGCTTGCTTGATGTCCTGGAAAATCCGCATGCCCTCTTCCAGGCCGGGGCCACGGTAAGAGGTCACGGAGGAACGGTTGGCCTTGTCGAAGCTGGCCTTGAACACGTAAGGGATACCGAGTTTCTCGGTGACCTTCACGTATTCTTCGCAGACCTGCATCGCCATGTCGCGGCTTTCCAGCACGTTCATGCCACCGAAAAGCACCATTGGCTTGTCGTTGGCAATCTCGATATCGCCTACGCGGATGATCTTCTGCGCCATAAGGTTCAAGCCTTCTTCTGGTGTTGAGCCAAAGCTGCTTTGACGAAGCCGCTGAACAACGGGTGACCGTCGCGTGGCGTCGAGGTGAACTCAGGGTGGAACTGGCAAGCGACGAACCATGGATGATCCGGGGCTTCGACCACTTCAACCAGCGCACCATCACCGGAGCGACCGGAGATTTTCAGACCGGCTTCCATGATTTTCGGCAGCAGGTTGTTGTTCACTTCGTAGCGGTGACGGTGACGCTCGACGATCACGTCCTTGCCGTAGCAACCGTGAACCAGGGAACCCGGCTCCAACAGGCAATCCTGCGCGCCGAGACGCATGGTGCCGCCCAGATCGGAGGTTTCGGTACGGGTTTCGACGGCGCCGGTGGCGTCTTCCCACTCGGTGATCAGACCCACGACCGGGTGACCGCTTGCACGATCGAACTCGGTGGAGTTGGCGTCTTTCCAGCCCATGACGTTACGAGCGAACTCGATGACCGCCACTTGCATGCCCAGGCAGATGCCGAGGTACGGAACCTTGTTTTCGCGAGCGTACTGGACGGCGGTGATCTTGCCTTCCACGCCGCGCAGACCGAAGCCGCCAGGCACCAGAATCGCGTCGACGCCTTCCAGCAGCGCAGTGCCCTGGTTTTCGATGTCTTCGGAATCGATGTAGCGCAGGTTGACCTTGGTGCGGTTGCTGATGCCGGCGTGACTCATCGCTTCGATCAGCGACTTGTAGGCGTCCAGCAATTCCATGTACTTGCCGACCATGGCGATGGTGACTTCGTGCTCAGGATTGAGCTTGGCGTCAACCACGGCTTCCCACTCGGACAGATCGGCGCCGCCGCATTGCAGGCCGAAACGCTCGACCACAAAATCATCCAGGCCTTGCGAATGCAGGATGCCCGGGATCTTGTAGATGGTGTCGGCGTCTTCCAGCGCGATCACCGCACGTTCTTCAACGTTGGTGAATTGCGCGATCTTGCGACGCGAGGAGATGTCGATCGGGTGATCGGAGCGGCACACCAGCACGTCAGGTTGCAGGCCGATGGAGCGCAGCTCCTTGACCGAGTGCTGGGTTGGCTTGGTTTTGGTTTCGCCGGCAGTGGCGATGTACGGCACCAGTGTCAGGTGCATCAGCATCGCGCGCTTGGCGCCGACTTCGAAACGCAGCTGGCGGATGGCTTCGAGGAACGGTTGGGATTCGATGTCACCCACGGTGCCACCGATCTCGACCATGGCCACGTCGGCATCGCCGGCGCCCTTGATGATCCGGCGCTTGATTTCGTCGGTGATGTGCGGGATCACCTGGATGGTCGCGCCCAGGTAATCACCACGGCGCTCTTTGCGCAGGACGTGTTCGTAGACACGGCCGGTGGTGAAGTTGTTGTTCTGGGTCATGGTCGTGCGGATGAACCGCTCGTAGTGACCCAGGTCCAGGTCGGTCTCGGCGCCGTCGTGGGTGACGAACACTTCACCGTGCTGGAACGGGCTCATGGTGCCCGGATCGACGTTGATGTACGGATCCAGCTTCAGCATGGTGACCTTAAGTCCCCGCGCCTCCAGGATGGCCGCCAATGAAGCCGATGCAATGCCTTTCCCCAATGAAGAAACAACACCGCCCGTGACGAATATGTAGCGCGTCATGAAAAACCCTAGAAGTCTGCGTTAAAGCGGTCCGAGCCGCCGGGGAAAGCGAAGGAAGGCCGAAGCCCCCGATCACCTGCATTAATCACAGTGCACCTTTCAAAAAAACCGCCGCGTTGGGACAGACCGGAAGATGAAACACCGGTACGTTGCTCGCTACACATTTTTTGGAATCGCCCAGCAAAGACTGCTTGGTAATCGGCAACTCCTGCAATTCAGGCGAATCCACAGAAGTTGTATCAAGAAGGGAGCGTAGTCTACCGGAAAGCCCCTTTCAGCTCAAACCTTGATCTTCGTTCGGTGGTTGCCAATGCAAATTCCAGCCGTCCTGCTCACTGCCATTCAAGCCTCGCAGCCTCGCCACCGCCAGCAATTGCTCGCCCTGATAGAGCAGCGGCAATCGGCCACGGACGAAGCCCGGGACCCCGCGTTCGTTGAGCAAACGCTTCAGATCACGATGACCGCGCTCGGGCAGACTCATGACCTCCCCCCCTTCACGATAGCGGATATGCAGCGGCCCATCGGGGGGTTGACCGGTGAGCGAGAGCACGCCGTTATCCGGCAACGCCAGCGATAGCGAGGGATCAGGCCAATCAGGCGCGGGCGGTGGCGTTCGCAGCCAGCAGCCCGACAGCCACCAGATCCGCCCGCCCGCCCGGTGCAATTCCCCATCGGCCAAGCGCCAGACCGGAGAGGCATCCGCAGCAGCATCACGAAAATTTTCCCAACCCGACCAATGGTCGCTATCCGGTAAACGGGTCAGTGCCGAGAGCCAGTGACTCACTGCATTTCGCTGGCGAGCGGCGGACAGGCTGGCAAGCGTAGAAAGCTCAAGTGACGGCACACTCAGCCAATCGAATTCACTGATGGAGCTGGCCTGGGCCAGATCGATTTGCGCCAACTCATCAAGCAGTTCCTGCGCTTCGCTCAGATGCGCGGCGCTGCGAGCCATAGTCGCCATCGCTTGAGGCCAGCGCTCGGTCAGCACCGGGAACACCTGATTGCGCAAATAATTACGCGAGAAACGTCGATCCTGATTGGAAGGATCCTCGATCCAGCTCAATGAGTACTGGTTCGCGTAACCCTCCAACTCTGCTCGCGAGACATCGAGCAAGGGGCGCACCAGATGCCCTTTGCCCAACACACGTTGACGTGGCATCCCTGACAACCCTCTCGCCCCTGCCCCACGCAGCAATCGGAACAACAGGGTTTCCGCCTGATCATCACGATGCTGGGCGGTCAGCAGCACTTCATTGGCTTGAGTAGCCTCGATGAACGCACCATAACGCGCGTCACGGGCTGCACGCTCAAGGCTGGCGCCGGGCTGAACCTGGACGTGAATGACCTGTAGCGGTATTCCCAGCGCATCACAGACTGACTGGCAATGCTCCGGCCACGCGTCGGCCGCAGACTGGAGGCCGTGATGAATGTGAATAGCTTTCAGCTCAGGGAGGTGTTCGGTTTTGGCGAGATGGGCGAGAAGGTGCAAAAGGACCGTGGAGTCGAGTCCACCGGAGAAGGCGATGTGCCAGGTTGTTGCTTCGCGCCACGGTTTCAGATTCATCAAAAGCCGGGAAGGCAAATCAATCGTGGGCCGATCCATATCTTTCCCTTTGCACAAATCAAATGTGGGAGCGAGCCTGCTCGCGATAGCGGCTTAACATTCAACAAACTTGCTGACTGTTATACCGCTATCGCGAGCAGGCTCGCTCCCACATTGGTTACATCATTTGCCGAAGCAGTGGTCGATCAGAGACCGTAGCTCATCAGTCGCTCGTAACGGCGCTTGAGCAGCGCTTCGTTATCGAACTTCTTCAGCATCGCCAGTTGCGAGGTCAGCTCGGCACGGATCGATGCAGCGGCCGCCACCGGGTCGCGATGAGCGCCGCCCAGAGGTTCGCCGATCACTTTGTCAACGATGCCCAGGCCTTTCAGGCGCTCGGCGGTGATGCCCATGGCTTCAGCGGCATCCGGCGCTTTTTCGGCGGTTTTCCACAGAATCGACGCACAACCTTCCGGCGAAATCACCGCGTAGGTCGAGTACTGCAGCATATTCAACTGATCGCACACGCCGATTGCCAGTGCACCACCGGAACCACCTTCACCGATTACGGTGGCGATGATCGGGGTTTTCAGGCGAGCCATGACACGCAGGTTCCAGGCAATCGCTTCGCTCTGGTTGCGCTCTTCAGCGTCGATGCCCGGGTAAGCACCCGGCGTGTCGATGAAGGTCAGAATCGGCATTTTGAAACGTTCGGCCATTTCCATCAGGCGGCACGCCTTGCGGTAGCCTTCCGGACGCGGCATGCCGAAGTTGCGGCGAACCTTCTCGCGCACTTCGCGGCCTTTCTGGTGACCGATGATCATCACTGGCTGGTCATCCAGACGGGCCACGCCACCAACGATGGCAGCGTCGTCAGAGAAGTGACGGTCGCCGTGCAGCTCGTCGAACTCGGTGAAGATGTGCTCGATGTAGTCCAGAGTGTATGGACGTTTCGGGTGACGCGCCAGACGCGCGATCTGCCAGCTGGTCAGCTTGCCGAAGATATCTTCGGTCAGCGTGCTGCTTTTGTCCTGCAGGCGGGAGATCTCATCGCCGATATTCAGCGAATTGTCGTTACCGACCAAGCGCAACTCTTCGATCTTGGCTTGCAGGTCGGCGATCGGCTGTTCGAAATCTAGAAAATTCGGGTTCATAGGCGTCCGTCTTGGGTCGACGTCCAAGAGAGCTTGGGCCGGCCGGTTGTCTATTCGCGCCCTACCTTAAGGGAGAGGCGCGTTCAGGTCGAGATTAAAAATTCAGGTCGAGATCAGGGCGTTCAGTTGCTACCTGACCGTCAACGGTATTGGAGGAAGACGTTGTCTCGCCCGAACTGGTCACGCAAGGCTTGAATCAACGCATCCGCCGGGTCGATTCGCCAAGTCTCGCCGAACTGCAGCAAGGCCTTCGCATCGGGGCTCGTGTACTCCATGGTGATCGGGCACGCACCTCGGTGACGCTTGAACAGCTCACCCAGCCAGCGTAGCTGATCGCCTTTCAAATCCTTGGTCTGCAGCTTCAAGCGCAGACTTTCGGCCAGGTTGGTGCGCGCATCTTCCATGCTCATCACCCGCTTGACCCGCAGGCGCAAACCGCCGGAGAAATCGTCGTTGCTGACTTCGCCTTCAACAACAACCATCGCATCAGTCTGCAACAGCGACTGCGCCGAATGGAACGCATCGGCAAACAACGAAGCTTCGATGCGTCCAGAGCGATCGTCAAGGGTGATGAACCCCATCTTGTCGCCCTTTTTGTTTTTCATCACGCGCAGGGCAATGATCATCCCCGCAACGGTCTGAGTATCGCGAGCCGGCTTCAGGTCGATGATGCGCTGACGGGCAAAACGGCGGATTTCACCTTCGTATTCGTCGATCGGGTGACCGGTCAGGTACAGGCCCAGGGTGTCTTTCTCCCCTTTCAGGCGCTCCTTCAGGGTCAGCTCTTTCGCCTTGCGATGATTGGCGTAGACGTCGGCGTCTGCCTCGACGAACAGCCCGCCAAACAGATCGGCGTGACCACTGTCGTGGGTGCGAGCGGTTTGTTCGGCGGCCTTGATCGCCCCTTCCATCGCATTCAGCAGCACCGCGCGGTTCTGGTCGATGCTCGCTTGATAGGCTTTCGGTTCGTCATGGAAATACGGGCCCAGACGATCCAGCGCACCGCTGCGGATCAAACCGTCGAGGGTGCGCTTGTTGATGCGTTTGAGGTCGACACGGGCACAGAAATCGAACAGATCCTTGAACGGACCGTCCTGACGCGCCTCGGTAATCGCCTCTACCGGGCCTTCGCCCACACCCTTGATCGCGCCGAGGCCGTAAATGATGCGGCCTTCGTCATTCACCGTGAACTTGAACTCAGAGGTATTCACATCCGGCGCGTCGAGACGCAGCTTCATGGTGCGAATTTCTTCGATCAAGGTCACGACCTTGTCGGTGTTGTGCATATCCGCCGACAGTACCGCGGCCATGAACGGCGCCGGGTAGTGCGTTTTCAGCCACGCGGTCTGGTACGACACCAGCCCGTAGGCGGCGGAGTGGGATTTGTTGAAGCCGTAACCGGCGAATTTCTCTACCAGGTCGAAAATGTTACCGGCCAGGTCGGCTTCGATATTGTTGGTCTTGCAACCTTCAATGAAACCGCCGCGCTGCTTGGCCATTTCTTCGGGCTTTTTCTTACCCATGGCCCGCCGCAGCATGTCCGCACCGCCGAGGGTGTAACCGGCCATGACCTGGGCGATCTGCATCACCTGTTCCTGATACAGGATGATGCCGTAAGTCGGTGCCAGTACCGGTTTCAGGCCTTCGTACTGGTAATCCGAGTGCGGGTACGCGAGTTCGGCGCGCCCGTGCTTACGGTTGATAAAGTCGTCAACCATGCCGGATTGCAAAGGGCCCGGACGGAACAGGGCCACCAGTGCGATCAAGTCTTCCAGGCAGTCGGGCTTGAGCTTTTTGATCAGCTCTTTCATGCCGCGCGACTCGAGCTGGAACACCGCGGTGGTTTCCGCTTTTTGCAGCAGCGTGTAGGTCGGCTTGTCGTCCAGCGGGATGAACGCGATGTCCAGCGGCGGTTCGTTGACCTTGGCGCGGTCGCGGTTGATGGTTTTCAGCGCCCAGTCGATGACCGTCAGGGTCCGCAGACCGAGGAAGTCGAACTTCACCAGGCCGGCGGCTTCAACGTCGTCCTTGTCGAACTGGGTTACCAGGCCGTCACCGGCCTCGTCGCAATAGATCGGCGAGAAGTCGGTCAGCTTGGTCGGCGCGATAACCACACCACCGGCGTGTTTACCGACGTTACGCACGACGCCTTCAAGCTTGCGCGCCATTTCCCAGATTTCCGCGGCTTCTTCATCGACCTTGATGAAGTCACGGAGGATTTCTTCCTGCTCGTAGGCTTTTTCCAGGGTCATGCCGACTTCGAACGGAATCATCTTCGACAGACGATCCGCCAGGCCGTAGGACTTGCCTTGCACCCGCGCCACGTCACGGACCACAGCCTTGGCGGCCATGGAACCGAAAGTGATGATCTGGCTTACCGCGTTGCGCCCGTATTTCTCGGCCACGTAGTCGATTACGCGGTCACGACCGTCCATGCAGAAGTCAACGTCGAAGTCGGGCATGGAGACCCGTTCCGGGTTGAGGAACCGCTCGAACAGCAGGTCATATTCCAGCGGGTCGAGGTCGGTGATTTTCTGCACATAGGCCACCAGCGACCCGGCACCCGATCCACGGCCAGGGCCTACCGGCACGCCGTTGCTCTTGGCCCACTGGATAAAGTCCATCACGATCAGGAAGTAACCGGGAAAGCCCATCTGGATGATGATATCCAGCTCGAAATTCAACCGGTCGACGTAGACCTGGCGCTTGGCTTCATAGTCTTCGGTGGTGTCCTTGGGCAGCAGAACGGTCAGTCGTTCTTCCAGGCCATCGAAAGACACCTTGCGGAAATATTCGTCGATGGTCATGCCATCGGGAATCGGGAAGTTGGGCAGGAAGTGCGTGCCCAGCTTCACTTCGATGTTGCAGCGCTTGGCGATCTCGACGGTGTTTTCCAGCGCCTCGGGAATGTCGCTGAACAGCTCGGCCATTTCCTCGGCGCTTTTGAGGTATTGCTGATCGCTGTAGTTCTTCGAACGCCGCGGATCGTCGAGGGCGCGGCCCTCACCGATGCAGACGCGGGTTTCGTGAGCGGCAAAGTCTTCCTGTTTGATGAAGCGCACGTCGTTGGTCGCTACCAGCGGCGCCCCGATTTTCTCGGCCAGGGCCACGGCGCCGTGCAGTTGTTCTTCATCGTTAGGGCGGTTGGTGCGCTGGATTTCCAGGTAGAAACGATCCGGAAACACCGCCATCCATTCGCGCGCCAGTTTTTCCGCTTCCGCCGGATTGCCGCTGAGCATGGCCAGGCCGATTTCGCCTTCCTTCGCCGCCGACAGCATGATCAAGCCTTCGCTGGCCTCGGCCACCCACTCACGCTCGATAATGATCGAGCCATTGCGCTGGCCGTCGATGAAACCGCGGGAGATCAGCTCGGTCAGGTTGCGATAGCCGACAGCGTTCATGGCCAGCAGGCTGATCCGGCTCAGGGCGTTGTCCGGGTCCTTGTTCGACAGCCACAAGTCGGCGCCGCAGATCGGCTTGATACCTGCGCCCATCGAGGCTTTATAGAATTTGACCAGGGAACACATGTTGTTCTGATCGGTGACCGCTACGGCAGGCATGTTCATGCCGACCAGGGTCTTGACCAGCGGTTTGATCCGCACCAGACCGTCGACCAGGGAGTATTCAGTGTGCAGGCGTAGGTGAACGAATGAAGCCGGCATAGTGATCCTGCGTTATGTCATGAAAACAACAAGGCCCGGATTGTACCGGGCCTTGGCGAAAACATCAGCCTCGCGACTAACTCTCGATGAGGCTTTCGCGCGCCTCATAAGCCAACCGCACCGGCGCGAACGAGCGGCGGTGAATCGGCGTCGGCCCCAAGCGTGCCAGCGCCTCCAGATGAACGGGCGTCGGGTAGCCCTTGTGACCGCCGATGCCGTAACCCGGGTAAATCAGTTCGAAAGCAGCCATTTCACGGTCGCGGCTGACCTTGGCCAGAATCGAGGCCGCGGCGATGGCAGGGACCTTGCTGTCGCCCTTGACCACGGCTTCAGCGCGCATGGCCAGTTTCGGGCAACGGTTACCGTCGATCATCGCCAGTTTTGGCTGAATGTGCAGGCCTTCGATCGCACGCTGCATGGCCAGCATGGTGGCATGGAGGATGTTCAGCTCGTCGATTTCTTCGACTTCCGCGCGAGCGATGCACCAGCTCAGGGCTTTTTCGCAGATTTCGTCGAAGAGTTTTTCGCGGCGGGCTTCGGTGAGCTTCTTCGAATCGTTGAGGCCAAGGATCGGACGATTCGGATCGAGAATCACCGCTGCCGTCACCACGGCGCCGCAGAGCGGGCCGCGACCGACTTCATCAACACCGGCAACCAGCTCTTCGACTTCGGCGACCAGGGTGAAATCAAGGCCCATCTGTTGTGCTTTTGTCATTGTGTTTTGCCGATCAGATTCAGTACCGCGTCCGCCGCCTGATTGGAGGCATCCAGGCGCAAGGTCCGGTGGATTTCGTCGAAACCGCGGGTCTGCTCTTCGCCACCTTCGATCAGGGGCGACAGCGTCTGGGCCAAGGCTTCAACCGTTGCATCGTCCTGTAACAATTCAGGCACCAAGAGGCGCTGGGCGAGCAGGTTCGGCAACGAGACGTAAGGGCTTTTCACCATGCGTTTGAGGATCCAGAACGTCAGCGGTGCCAGACGATAAGCCACCACCATCGGACGCTTGTACAGCAAGGCTTCGAGGGTCGCTGTTCCGGAGGCAATCAACACTGCGTCGCAGGCGGCCAGCGCCAGATGGGACTTGCCGTCGAGCAGGGTCAGCGGCAGATCGCGACCGGCCAGCAGTTCTTCAAGCTGCGCGCGGCGCTGAGGGCTGGCACAAGGAATAATGAACCGCACGCCAGGACGCATGGCGCGCAAACGCTCGGCGGCATCGAGGAACAAAGCGCCCAGACGCCCGACTTCGCCACCGCGACTGCCCGGCATCAGCGCGACCAATGGGCCATCAGGCAAACCGAGCTCGGCGCGTGCGGCGCGACGATCAGCCTCAAGGGGTATCGCATCGGCCAAGGTGTGACCGACAAACCGCACCGGCACGCCCTTCTCTTCATAGAATTTCGCTTCAAACGGGAACAGCGTCAGCATCAGGTCGCAACCTTCGCGAATCTTCAGCACCCGCTTCTGCCGCCACGCCCACACTGACGGGCTGACGTAATGCACGGTCTTGATCCCGGCCTGACGCAGCTTCAGTTCGATGTTGAGGTTGAAATCCGGCGCATCGATACCGATGAACACGTCCGGTTTCTCGGCGATCAAGTCTGCGATCAGCTTCTTGCGGCGTTTCAACAACTCGCGCAGCCGACCGAGCACTTCCACCAGCCCCATGACCGAGAGACGTTCCATCGGAAAATATGAGGTCAGGCCTTCAGCCTGCATCAGCGGACCACCGACACCGATGAACTCGACCGCCGGATGCTGTGTCTTGAGCGCACGCATGAGACCGGCGCCCAGAATGTCACCGGAAGCCTCACCCGCCACCAGCGCAATACGCAGATTAGCCATGATTAACGTGTGATGCCGCGGGTCGAAGACTGGATGGAGTCACGGAACACCGCAACTTCCGGGAATTGCTCCGAAGGTTCGGCCAGCTCCGCGAGTGCCTGCTCAACCGTGAGGCCCTGGCGATAAACCACCTTGTAGGCACGGCGCAGGGCGTGGATCGCGTCTTCGCTGAAACCACGACGGCGCATGCCTTCGAAGTTCATGCTGCGCGCTTCGGCCGGGTTGCCGAACACCGTGACGTACGCTGGAACGTCCTTGCCAATGGCGGTACCCATACCGGAAAAGCTGTGGGCGCCGATGTGGCAATACTGGTGAACCAGGGTAAAACCGGACAGGATCGCCCAATCTTCAACATGCACATGGCCCGCCAACGCGGTGTTGTTGACCAGGATGCAATGGTTGCCGATGACGCTGTCGTGGCCGATGTGAGCATAGGCCATGATCAGGTTGTGATCGCCCAGGGTCGTTTCGGAACGGTCCTGAATGGTCCCGCGGTGAATGGTCACGCCTTCACGGATGACGTTGTGGTCACCGATGACCAGACGGGTTTCTTCACCCTTGTATTTCAGATCGGGCGTGTCTTCGCCTACCGAAGAAAACTGGTAGATGCGGTTGTGCTTACCGATTCGGGTCGGGCCTTTGAGAATCACATGCGGCCCGATTACTGTCCCCTCGCCGATTTCCACACCAGCGCCGACGATCGACCAAGGGCCGACCTCGACGTCGTCGGCCAGGACGGCCGTCGGATCGATGATTGCGCGAGGGTCAATCAAACTCATACTTTTTGTTCCGCACAGATGATCTCGGCCGAGCAGACCGGCTTGCCATCTACCGATGCCTGGCATTCGAACTTCCAGATCTTGCGCTTGCAGCTGATGAACGTGGCTTCAAGGATCAACTGGTCGCCAGGCTTGACCGGCTGACGGAAACGCAGTTTGTCGGAGCCTACGAAGTAGTACAGGGTGCCATCAGCCGGCTTCACGTCCAGCATCTTGAAACCAAGGATCCCGGCAGCCTGAGCCATCGCTTCGATGATCAGTACGCCCGGCATGATTGGATGCGCAGGGAAGTGACCATTGAAGAACGGTTCGTTGATGCTGACATTCTTGTAGGCGCGAATGCGCTTGCCTTCCACATCCAGATCCACGACCCGGTCCACCAGCAGGAACGGGTAACGGTGAGGCAGGTATTCGCGAATCTCGTTGATGTCCATCATTTCGGGGGGAAGCCTATGTAAAGATTGGGAACGCGCGACTGACGCGCGCTCCTCTAGCAAATCAAGGAGGCAGTCTAGCGGCTGTGCACACTTGATATGGAAATGGTATCAGCCATCTGATGAAGCAATACCGTCAGGGGTCACTTCCCCTACTCGCTTTTCCAGCTGTCGCAGCCGCCGCGCGATGTCATCGAGCTGACGGATACGTGCCGCGCTTTTGCGCCATTCGGCAGCCGGTTGCATGGCCGTGCCGGAAGAGTAGGAGCCCGGCTCGGTAATCGAGTGGGTCACCATGGTCATTCCGGTGATGAAAACCTTGTCGCAAATTTCGATATGTCCCACCAGCCCTACGCCACCGGCGAGCATGCAATGCTTGCCGATTTTGGTGCTGCCGGAAATCCCCACGCACGCAGCCATGGCAGTGTGATCACCGACCTGAACGTTGTGGGCGATCTGAATCTGATTGTCGAGCTTGACGCCATTACCAAGAATGGTATCGGCCAGTGCACCGCGGTCGATGGCAGTATTCACGCCGATCTCCACATCGTCACCGACCAGAACGCCACCGATCTGGGCGATTTTCTGCCAGATGCCTTTCTCGTTGGCAAAGCCGAAGCCTTCGCCACCCAATACTGCACCGGACTGAATCACCACCCGCTTGCCGATACGCACGTCGTGATACAGCGTGACGCGCGGTGCGAGCCAGCCACCTTCGCCGATAACGCTACGAGCGCCAATGAAGCAATGTGCGCCGATGGTCGTACCTGCATCAACTCGCGCCCCGCTCTCGATGACCACAAAGGCACCGATGCTCGCCGCTGGATCAACCACCGCGTCCGCCGCAATCACTGCGGTCGGATGAATGCCGGCAGCCGCCTTGGGCTTGGGATCGAACAGGTGGGAAACACGAGCGTAGGCGGCGTACGGATCAGGTACGACCAATGCATTCCCGGCAAAACCTTCAGCGTCAGCGGCTTTCAGCAACAGAGCTGCAGCCCGGCTGTCAGCCAGGTATTTGCGGTATTGAGGATTTGCCAGAAAGCTCAACTGAGCTGGGCCAGCCTCTTGCAAAGTGGCTAGCCCAGTAATTTCCTTCTCTGGGTCGCCACGTAGAGTGGCGCCGAGGAACTCGGCCAACTGGCCGAGTTTTATGGTCGCTGTCATGGATTACTTCAGCTGATTCATGCGCTCGATAACCTGGCGAGTGATGTCGTACTGAGGTTTGACATCAATCACTGCGCCACGCTCGAAGACCAGGTCAAAAGCACCTTTCTTGATGACTTCTTCCACAGCGCTGTCCAGTTTCGGCTTGAGCTGCTTCAGCATTTCACGGTCGGCAACGGCTTTGGCTTCGTTCAATTCCTTGGACTGGAACTGGAAGTCACGGGCCTTTTGCTTGAATTCAAGTTCCAGGCGCTCACGCTCGCCTTGCTGCATCTTGTCGCCGCCAGCCATCAGACGGTCCTGAATACCCTTGGCACTGCTTTCCAGCGTCTTGAGCTTGGTCAGTTGCGGGCCGAACTTCTTCTCTGCATCCACGGCGTACTTCTTGGCCGCGTCGGATTCCAGCAGAGCCATTTGATAGTTCAGAACGGCGATTTTCATGTCGGCAAAAGCCGGACCTGCTACCAGTACGGTCGCCAGGAGAACCAATTGAGTCAACTTACGCACGATGCACTCCTACAAAATCCATTGTCGTTATCTTGGGTCAGACGCTTAGAACGTCTGGCCGAGGGAGAATTGGAACACTTGAGTTTCAGCCTCATCCGGTTTCTTGATCGGCATGGCCAACGCGAAACTCAGAGGGCCCAGTGCGGTAACCCATGTCACACCTACACCGACAGAGCTGGCCATGTTGCTCAGGCTGATGTCGTTGCACTTGGTGTTGGACGACGAACCGTTCGCGTTGGTGGTGTCTTTGCACGATGAGTCGAAAACGTTACCCACATCCCAGAATACCGAGGTACGCAGGGAACGCTGATCCTTGACGAACGGCAGAGGGAAAAGAACTTCGACCCCGCCCTGGATCAGGACATTACCACCGAACGGCAGCGGATCCTGGTCCGGATCAAGCGCCGTACCCGGGTTGGTACCACGGCTCGGCGTACTGCGAGGACCCAAGGTACTGTCCTTGAAACCACGAACCGAGTTGAAACCACCAGCATAGTAGTTTTCATAGAACGGCAAGCCATCGGTCGAACCGTAGCCATCGCCATAACCCAGCTCGGTATGCAGGCGCATGGTGTAGTTTTCGGTCAACGGCTGGAACAACTGGCCACGGTAGTCGAGTTTGAAGAACGACAGGTCGCTGCCAGGCGTCGTGGTTTCCAGCACAAGGCTTTGCGAATGACCACGGGTCGCCAGCACGCCTTTGTTCAGGGTCGACTCGGACCAACCGGCCGAAGCCTTGAAGTTCAGGTAGTTGTCGCCTTCCTTGTTAACGAAGTCGAAGATCTCGTCAACGGTGTACACACCGGTCTTGATCTTGTCTTGTTGTGCAGTCAGGCCGAAGGTCAGACGCGAAGTCTCACTGATCGGGTAACCGACACTCACGCCTGCACCCAGGCTGTCTACGGCATAGCTGGCAACGTCGACGTCAAGGTCTTTGTAGTCAGTGGTGCGATAGAACGCGTTGTAACCCAGGCTCACACCGTCAGCAGTCCAGTACGGGTCGACATAACCGAAGTTATAGCGGCTCTGGTACTCACTGCGGGTCAAGCCAACGCTGACCTTGTTACCGGTACCGAGGAAGTTGTTCTGGGTGATCGAACCACCGAGGATCAGACCGGCACTCTGTGCAAAGCCGACACTGGCGGTAATCGAACCGGACGCTTGTTCTTCAACGCTGTAGTTCACGTCAACCTGGTCATCGACACCCGGTACAGCCGGGGTTTCGACGTTGACTTCCTTGAAGAAGCCCAGACGCTCAAGACGGGTCTTGGATTGGTCGATCAGGTAAGTCGAAGCCCAGCCGCCTTCCATCTGACGCATTTCACGGCGCAGCACTTCGTCTTCGGACTTGGTGTTGCCACGGAAGTTGATGCGGTTAACGTAAGCACGCTTGCCCGGATCGACCGCGAAAGTGATATCGACGGTGTGGTCTTCATCATGCGGCTGAGGTACGCCGTTGACGTTGGCGAAGGTGTAACCCTCGTTACCCAGGCGACGGGTGATCAGTTCGGACGTGGTAGTCATCAGCTTGCGCGAGAACACCTGACCTTTCTGCACCAGCAACAGGGACTTGACCTGATCTTCAGGAACTTTCAGGTCGCCGCTCAGCTTGACGTCACGAACGGTGTACTTCTCGCCTTCGTTGACGTTGACGGTGATGTAGACGTGTTTCTTGTCCGGGGTGATGGACACCTGGGTCGAAGCGATATCCATGTTGATATAGCCACGGTCCAGGTAGTAGGAACGCAGACGCTCCAAGTCGCCGGACAGTTTTTCACGAGCGTACTTGTCGTCGTTCTTGAAGAACGACAACCAGTTGGTGGTCTTGAGTTCGAACAGGTCGATCAGGTCTTCATCAGGGAAGACCGTGTTACCCACCACGTTGATGTGCTGGATAGCTGCAACGGTGCCTTCGTTGATATTGACCTTGAGGCCGACGCGGTTACGCGGCTGCGGCACCACTTCGGTGTCAACGGTAGCCGAATAGCGACCCTGAGCGACGTACTGACGCTGCAGCTCGTTGCGAACACCTTCGAGGGTGGCGCGCTGGAAGATCTCGCCTTCGGCCAGACCGGATTGTTTGAGGCCCTTCATCAGGTCTTCAGTGGAGATCGCCTTGTTACCCTCGATCTCGATACTGGCAACGGACGGACGCTCGACTACCGTAATGACAAGGACGTTGCCATCACGGCCCAGCTGGATATCTTGAAAGAACCCGGTTTTGAACAGCGCACGAGTGGATTCCACCAGGCGACGATCATCCGCCTGTTCACCGACGTTTAACGGCAAAGCACCAAAGACGCTACCCGCGGAGACCCGCTGGAGGCCATTGACGCGAATATCAGAGATAGTGAAGGACTCGGCGTGAACTTCGGCGATCATCAATACGGTGAGAACCGCAGTTAGCAGCAGACGTTTCATGAAGTCCTTTCTTATTCCAACTGGCAATAAACAAACTGCCGCAAAATGCGGCAGATTCGCAATTCAGCGAAGTGTTACAGACGACCCAAATCATTGACCAGAGCGAGCAACATCACCCCGACCACCAAACTGATGCCGATCTGTATCCCCCAACCCTGCACCCGATCCGACAAGGGGCGACCACGCGCCCACTCAATCAGATAAAACAACAAATGCCCCCCATCCAGTACCGGAATGGGCAACAAATTCAGAACCCCCAGGCTAATACTCAGATAAGCAAGGAAATTCAGGAAATCAGCGACGCCCGACTGGGCAGAAGCGCCCGCCACTTTAGCAATGGTTATCGGTCCACTCAAGTTTTTTACCGAGAGCTCACCGAACAACATTTTCTTGAGCGAATCGAGGGTCAGTATGCTCATGGTCCAGGTGCGTCGAGCCCCCTCGCCAATCGCGGCCAAAGGACCGTAACTGACCTCGCGAATCATCTCCGGCGGCCAATCGATCGCCTTCACCCCGGCGCCGAGATAACCACTGGGCGACTTTTTCTCGCCGCGAGCAGCGAGCGTCACAGGGACGTCGATTTGAGCACCATCGCGCTCGACGCGCAGCATGATTTTGGTATCAGGATGAATACGGACGATATCGACCACTTGTTGCCAGTCATCGAGCGCCTTGCCATCCAGGGCCAACAGCCGGTCACCGGTTTTAAGGCCGGCAGCCTGCGCCGGGCCTTTCGGATCGAGTTCCGCCAACACCGGCGGCAGCGCCGGACGCCATGGGCGAATACCCAGCGAGCGAATCGGATCCGGCTCGTCAGCGCCCTTGAGCCATTTATCCAGCACCAGCTCACGCGGCGAATCCGCTGTGGAACCCTGCTCACGGACCAGCAACTGAAGGGAACCGCTCTCGCCAAGACGGCGAACCAGCTGCAGATTTACGGCGCCCCAGCCCGAAGTCGGCTCACCATCAATGGCAACAATTTCCTGACCTGCACTCAAACCCGCCCTGGCGGCGATGCTGCCGGATTCAACGGCGCCGATGACTGGCCGCACCTGCTCGCTGCCAAGCATGGCGAGCACCCAGAAAAAAATCATTGCCAGCAAGAAGTTGGCAATCGGCCCCGCCGACACGATAGCAATGCGCTGACGGACGGATTTGCGATTGAAGGATTGGTCGAGCTGATCGGCCGGCACTTCACCTTCGCGCTCGTCGAGCATTTTTACGTAGCCACCCAGCGGGATGGCAGCAATCACGAATTCAGTGCCTTTCTTGTCGTGCCAGCGCAGCAACGGCATACCGAAGCCCACGGAGAAACGCAGCACTTTGACTCCACAGCGACGTGCGACCCAGAAATGGCCGAATTCGTGGAAAGTGACCAGCACGCCCAGGGCTACCAGGGTGCCGACAATCATATAGAGCGCGCTCATCTACTTTCTCCGCAACTTATCCAGTGCTGCATGGGCCAACGTATTGCAGCACTTACCGCCCGTGACGACTCAACCAGTGCCCGGCCAGTACTCGCGCTTTCGCGTCAGCCGTGAACACCGCCTCGAGATCATCCACCGCAACCACGGGCTCGAGATTTAACACTTCTTCGATGATACTCGCGATTTCCAGATAGCGAACCCGCCCGTCGAGAAAGGCCGCGACAGCCACTTCATTCGCCGCATTGAGCATGGCTGGCGCGCTATTGCCAGCCTCTGCGGCCTGACGCGCCAGGCGCAGACATGGGAAACGCTCTTCATCGGGGGCCTGGAAATCCAGGCGCGCAATGGCAAACAGATCCAGCGGTGCGACACCCGAATCGATGCGTTCCGGCCAGGCCAGCGCATTGGCAATAGGCGTGCGCATGTCGGGATTACCCAACTGAGCCAGGACCGAACCATCGATGTAATCGACAAGCGAATGAATCACGCTCTGCGGGTGAATCACCACTTCGACCTGCGACGGCTTGGCATCAAACAGCCAGCAGGCTTCGATCAGCTCGAGGCCTTTGTTCATCATGCTGGCCGAATCTACCGAAATCTTGCGCCCCATGGACCAGTTCGGATGGGCACACGCCTGATCAGGGGTTACATGCACCAGCTCAGCCATAGGCGTCTGCCGGAAAGGACCACCGGAAGCCGTCAGCAAGATACGACGGACACCGACCGCACCCAGACCACGGGCGAAATCCTGCGGCATGCACTGGAAAATCGCGTTGTGTTCGCTGTCGATCGGCAGCAGCACCGAACCGCTTTTACGCACGGCCTGCATAAACAACGCACCGGACATCACCAGTGCTTCTTTATTGGCCAGGAGTATTTTCTTGCCGGCCTCGACCGCCGCCAGCGTCGGGCGCAGGCCCGCCGCACCGACAATAGCGGCCATGACGGCATCGACTTCAGGGTCGGCGGCGACCTGACACAGCCCCTCCTCCCCCACCAGAACGCGGGTCGACAACCCCGCCGCACGCAAGTCGTCCTGCAAGCCTCGGGCAGCGCCCTGCTCTGGCACGACAGCGAACCGTGGCGTATGACGGACGCACAACGCGAACAACTCACTCAGGCGAGTGAAACCGCTCAAGGCGAACACTTGATAACGTTCGGGATGACGGGCAATGACATCGAGCGTGCTCAGACCGATCGAGCCGGTAGCCCCCAGAACGGTAATCTGTTGAGGGCGGCTCACGGTGCCGCCATCCACAGCAACACCGCGAACACCGGAATCGCTGCCGTCAGGCTGTCAATACGATCGAGTACACCACCGTGGCCGGGCAGCAGATTGCTACTGTCCTTGATCCCGGACTGGCGCTTGAACATGCTTTCGGTGAGATCACCCACTACCGAGATCAACACGATAATTGCGGCACCGATCAACCCTTTGAAAAGCTCGGCAACCGTCCAGTCGCGAACCAGGCCGACAATGACGGTGATGACCAGGCTCAGTGCGAGGCCGCCATACACGCCTTCCCAGCTCTTGCCGGGACTGACCTGTGGCGCCAGCTTGCGCTTGCCGAAGGCCCGACCGGAAAAGTAAGCACCGATGTCGGCGCCCCAGACCAGCACCATGACCGCCATGATCAACCAGTTGCCCAATGGGTATTGTTTGATCTGCACCAGACCTTGCCAGGCCGGCAGGAGAATCAACAGGCCGATCACCAGCTTGGTCGCCGCACTGGACCAACGCTCGCTCGAACGCGGATACGTCAACACCAGGTACGTCGCCACGCCCCACCACAGCACCGAAGCGCCCAGCACCCAAGGTGCGAGCCCCGGCAGGATGTGCATGACAAACAGCATCAAAGCGACCACTGCAGCATAGGCAACGCGGAACGGCTGCTCAGTGAAACCCGCCAGACGCGCCCATTCCCAGGCACCGAGGGTCACGACCAGCCCGATGAACAGCGCGAAACCGGAGCCTTCGAGCAGGAAAAACCCGCACAAGGCGATCGGCAGCAGGATCAGCGCGGTGATGATTCGTTGTTTGAGCATTAAACCCGGGCCCCAGCCTCGACCTGCTCGCTCGTTTTACCGAAGCGGCGCTGGCGAGAAGCGAAATCGGCCAGCGCGGTGCGCATGGCGTCGTGTTTGAAGTCCGGCCAGAACAGGTCGGAGAAGTACAACTCGGCGTAAGCCAGTTGCCACAGCAGGAAGTTGCTGATGCGGTGCTCGCCACCGGTACGGATGCACAAGTCCGGCAGCGGCAGATCGCCGGTGGCCAGACAGGTTTGCAACAGCTCCGGGGTGATATCTTCCGGGCGCAGATGCCCGGCCTGAACTTCCCGCGCCAGACGCTGTGCGGCTTGCGCGATGTCCCACTGACCGCCGTAGTTGGCGGCGATCTGCAGAACGAAGCGATTGGCGCCTGCGGTCATCGCTTCCGCCTCACGCATCGCAGCCTGAAGCTCTGGATGGAAACGCGAACGGTCACCAATGATACGCAGACTGATGTTGTTGTCGTTGAGGCGCTTGGCCTCACGACGCAACGCCTTGAAGAACAGGTCCATCAAGGCACTGACTTCATCAGCCGGACGCTGCCAGTTCTCGCTGGAGAAGGCGAACAGAGTCAATACCTCGACCTTGGCCTCGGCACAAACCTCGATCACTGCACGAACCGCATCCACGCCCGCTTTATGCCCGGCGACACCCGGCATAAAGCGTTTTTTCGCCCAGCGATTATTGCCATCCATGATGATCGCGACATGACGCGGCACCGCGGACGGCACTGACTGCTTGGTCTTTTCCATGAAAACGCGACCCTTATACGGCCATCAGGTCTTTTTCTTTCTGCGCCAAATTCGCGTCGATTTCAGCCACGTACTTCTTGGTCAGATCATCAATTTCGCCAGTGGCGCGACGTTCTTCGTCTTCACTGATTTCCTTTTCCTTGACCAGATCCTTGAGTTGGCTGTTCGCATCACGGCGGATGTTGCGCACGGCAACACGGGCATCTTCAGCGACATCGCGAGCCTGCTTGGTGAAGCCCTTGCGGGTCTCTTCGGTCAGGGCCGGCATGGAGATCAGCAGCAACTCACCGAGGTTCGTCGGGTTGAGGTTCAGACCGGCGCTGCCGATAGCCTTGTCGACGGCACCGAGCATGTTGCGCTCAAAAGCAACGACCTGCAGGGTACGGGCGTCTTTGACGGTGATGTTCGCCACTTGCTTGATCGGGGTGTCGGAACCGTAGTACGGCACCATCACACCTTCAAGAATGCTTGGGTGCGCCTGGCCAGTACGAATACGGCCGAAGTTGTGCATCAGCGACTCGACGGATTTCTGCATACGCTCTTTAGCGTCTTTCTTGATTTCGTTGATCATTGTTGGCCTTCCTCGATCAGGGTCCCTTCAGCGCCGCCATGCACGATGTTCAGCAGGGCGCCGGGCTTGTTCATGTTAAATACGCGCAACGGCATCTTGTGGTCGCGGCACAGGCAAATGGCGGTCAGGTCCATCACACCCAGCTTGCGATCCAGCACTTCATCGTAGGTCAGATGATCGAACTTCTCGGCATGCGGGTCTTTGAATGGATCAGCGGTGTAGACGCCATCGACCTTGGTCGCCTTGAGCACGACATCGGCATCGATTTCGATTGCTCGCAGGCAGGCCGCCGAATCCGTGGTGAAGAACGGATTGCCGGTACCGGCCGCGAAGATCACGACCTCCTTGGCATTCAGGTGACGCATGGCCTTGCGGCGATCGTAGTGATCAGTCACGCCAACCATGGAAATCGCCGACATCACGATGGCCGAGATATTGGCACGTTCCAGCGCGTCGCGCATGGCCAAGGCATTCATCACGGTGGCCAGCATGCCCATGTGGTCGCCGGTGACCCGATCCATGCCGGCCGCGCTCAGCGCTGCACCGCGAAACAGGTTGCCGCCGCCGATCACCAGGCCGACCTGGACGCCGATGCCGACCAGTTGGCCGACTTCCAGCGCCATGCGGTCCAGAACTTTCGGATCGATCCCGAACTCTTCCGAGCCCATCAGGGCCTCGCCGCTAAGCTTGAGTAGAATGCGTTTATAGCGAGCCTGATAACCACTGCCCTGCTGAGCCATTGCGAATCTCTCCTGCGGCGTATTTTAAAAATTCTTTGCGAGCTGTTTACAGCTGGCGTTCACTCTAGCTTGGCGCTGCTTCAGCGCCATCGGAACATGGCTTTGTAAGCCAGTTCCAAAAGGAAACCAATTAAAAATTGGTGCCCCATCTGAAAAGAGGCTGCGCGCGTAAGCGGGCAGCCTCTTCAGGGCGACAGTTAAAAAACCGTCTTATTGCTTGGCGGCAGCCAGCTGGGCAGCAACTTCTTCAGCGAAGTTGTCGACCGGCTTCTCGATGCCTTCGCCTACTTTGAAGTAGGTGAAAGAAACGATTTCTGCACCGGCTTTCTTGGCCAGTTCGCCAACCTTGATTTCAGGGTTCTTGACGAACGCCTGCTCAACCAGGCTTGCTTCAGCCAGGAACTTGCTGATACGGCCTTTGACCATGTTCTCAACAATGTTTTCTGGCTTGCCTTTGATTTTTTCTTCGTTCAGCTGCAGGAACACGGCTTTTTCGCGCTCGATAGCTTCAGCAGAAACTTCCGATGGCAGCAGGAACTCAGGGTTGCTGGCCGCTACGTGCATAGCGATGTCTTTGGCCAGCTCAACGTCGCCGCCTTTCAGAACAACCGCAACACCGATTTTGTTGCCGTGCAGGTAACCACCAACAACATCACCTTCAACGCGAACCAGGCGACGGATGTTGACGTTTTCGCCAACCTTGCCGACCAGTACCAGGCGAGCAGCTTCTTGAGCTTCGATCAGCGGAGCGACGTCAGTCAGCTTGTCGGCGAACGCTTTTTCAACGCTGGCAGCAACAAATGCCTTGAAGTCGTCCTGCAGAGCCAGGAAGTCGGTCTGCGAGTTCACTTCCAGCAGAACGGCGGATTTACCGTCTTCTTTCAGAGCGATAGCGCCTTCAGCAGCCACGTTGCCTGCTTTCTTGGCAGCCTTGATGGCGCCCGAAGCACGCATGTCATCAATGGCTTTTTCGATGTCGCCGCCAGCCTTGGTCAAGGCCTTTTTGCAGTCCATCATGCCTTCGCCAGTACGCTCGCGCAGTTCTTTGACCAACGCTGCAGTAATCTCTGCCATTTCAAAATTCCTCTTGGATAGGTTTTCAACCATTCCACCCGATCGAACGGGCGTTCAATTCTTCCCGAACCACCCTTGTTAGCAGCTGCAAGTTACAAATGATGTAAATGCGCCACCGGACAAATGGTTTTCGAGGTGGCAAAAAGGGGGCCAAGCCCCCTTTTTGCTTACTGAGTCAACGCCAAGGCGTCAGTTACTCAGCTGCAGCTGCCGGAGCTTCTTCAACGAACTGCTCGGTGCCGCCAGCAACGTGGTTGCGACCGCGGATTACAGCGTCAGCCATCGAACCCATGTACAGCTGGATAGCGCGGATTGCGTCATCGTTGCCTGGGATGATGTAGTCAACGCCTTCCGGGCTGCTGTTGGTATCGACTACGCCGATAACCGGGATACCCAGCTTGTTGGCTTCGGTGATCGCGATGCGCTCGTGATCAACGTCGATAACGAACAGAGCGTCTGGCAGACCGCCCATGTCCTTGATACCACCCAGGGAACGATCCAGCTTTTCCAGGTCACGGGAGCGCATCAGCGCTTCTTTCTTGGTCAGCTTGGCGAAAGTACCGTCTTCGGCTTGTACTTCAAGGTCACGCAGACGCTTGATGGAAGCACGGATGGTTTTGAAGTTGGTCAGCATGCCGCCCAACCAGCGGTGATCGACGTACGGCGAACCGCAACGTGCTGCTTCTTCAGCAACGATCTTGCCAGCGGAACGCTTGGTGCCGACGAACAGAATCTTGTTTTTGCCCTGGGCCAGACGCTCTACGAAAGTCAGAGCTTCGTTGAACATTGGCAGGGTTTTTTCAAGGTTGATGATGTGGATCTTGTTACGCGCGCCGAAAATGTATTTACCCATTTTCGGGTTCCAGTAACGGGTCTGGTGACCGAAGTGCACACCGGCCTTCAGCATATCGCGCATGTTGACTTGGGACATGATAGTTCCTTAATAAGTCGGGTTTGGCCTCCACGTATCCCAATGACCAACCAGCAGCATCAGCTGAAGGCACCCAGGTCATCGTGTCGACACGTGTGTGGATTTAAGCCTTTCGGGGTATCCCCGGAAAGCGGCGCATTTTATATCACAAGGCTCGCAAAAACGGAACCCGGATTCTCAATTCCTGACGCGCGCCTTTATCCGCGCCCTTGGAATCGCTCAAGAATGCGCCTATCTATAGAGAGAAGCGATGTACAGAGGCTCAGATTTGCGCTGTTCGTCTGTTAGAATCGCGTTTTTCAGGGCGGCGAACATTGATCGCACACTGCCCATTCCGTTTTGACAAGCGCCATCGAGCGTAGAGAGAGCCTGTATGACCGTCACCCTCAAAACCCCGGAGGACATCGCAAAAATGCGTGTCGCCGGCAAACTGGCCGCCGATGTGCTGGAAATGATTGCTGAACATGTCAAGCCAGGCGTCACCACTGAAGAGCTGGACCGCATCTGCCACGACTACATCGTCAACGTGCAGCAGGCCATCCCTGCCCCGCTCAACTACAAAGGCTATCCGAAGTCGATCTGCACCTCGATCAACCACGTGGTCTGCCACGGCATCCCGAACGAGAAGCCATTGAAGGACGGCGATACGCTGAACATCGACGTCACCGTGATCAAAGACGGCTACCACGGCGACACCAGCCGCATGTTCCACGTCGGCACCGTGCCGGTCTGGGCCGAGCGCCTGTCGCAAGTGACCCAGGAATGCATGTACAAGGCCATCGAAATCGTCAAACCCGGCTGCCGCCTGGGCGACATCGGTGAAGTGATCCAGAAGCACGCCGAAAAGAACGGCTTCTCGGTGGTTCGCGAGTTCTGCGGCCACGGCATTGGCAAGGTGTTCCACGAAGAACCGCAGATCCTGCACTACGGCCGTGCTGGCACCGGCATGGAACTGAAAGCCGGCATGACCTTCACCATCGAGCCGATGATCAACCAGGGCAAGGCCGACACCAAGGTGTTGGGCGATGGCTGGACCGCGATCACCAAGGACCGCAAGCTCTCGGCCCAGTGGGAACACACCCTGGCAGTGACCGAAACCGGTTACGAGATCTTCACCCTGCGCAGCGACGACACCATCCCGCGCGTTTCGGCCTGATCCGGTCCGCACAGCTCTCAGCCTTATAGATAGGAAAGCCAATCGATGCCGCAGGTGGATCCCGAACTCTTCGACCGTGGCCAGTTCCAGGCTGAACTAGCCCTGAAGGCCAGCCCGATCGCGGCCTTCAAGAAGGCGATCCGCCAGGCGCGCGAGGTGCTCGACGAGCGCTTTCGCAGCGGCCGGGAGATTCGCCGGCTGATCGAGGATCGTGCGTGGTTCGTCGACAACATCCTGCAAAAGGCCTGGGAGCAGTTCAACTGGAGTGAAGATGCCGACATCGCGCTGGTCGCGGTCGGCGGCTACGGTCGCGGGGAATTGCACCCTTATTCCGATATCGATTTGCTGATCCTGCTGGACAGCGCCGACCACGAAGTTTTCCGCGATTCCATCGAGCGTTTTCTGACGTTGTTGTGGGACATCGGCCTGGAAGTCGGTCAGAGCGTTCGCTCGGTTGAAGAATGCGCCGTTGAAGCCCGCGCCGACCTGACGGTCGTCACCAACCTGATGGAAAGCCGCACCATCTGCGGCCCCGAGCGATTGCGCCAGCGCATGCTCGACGTCACCAGCACTGCGCACATGTGGCCGAGCAAGGACTTCTTCCTCGCCAAGCGCGCCGAGCAGAAAGCCCGTCATCACAAGTACAACGACACCGAATACAACCTGGAACCAAACGTCAAAGGCTCGCCCGGCGGACTACGGGATATTCAAACGATTCTGTGGGTCGCCCGTCGCGAATACGGCACCCTGAACCTGCGGGCATTGGCCGGCGAAGGGTTTCTGGTCGAGAGCGAAAACGCCTTGCTGGCTTCATCCCAGGAATTCCTGTGGAAAGTCCGCTACGCGCTGCACATGCTCGCTGGCCGTTCCGAAGACCGCTTGCTGTTCGACCACCAGCGCTCGATTGCCGGCCTGTTGGGTTTCAAGGGCGATGACGCCAAGCAAGCCATCGAAAACTTCATGCAACAGTATTATCGGGTGGTCATGAGCATCGCCCAGCTCAGCGACCTGATCATCCAGCACTTCGAGGAAGTCATCCTCGCGCCCGAAGACGAAGCGCCGCCGCAGCCGATCAACTCGCGGTTCCAGTTGCACGACGGCTACATCGAGGCGCGCAACGACAACGTGTTCCGCCGCACGCCGTTCGCCATGCTCGAAATCTTCGTGCTGATGGCCCAGCAACCGGAAATCAAAGGCGTGCGTGCCGACACCATTCGTCTGCTGCGGGAAAACCGGCACCTGATCGACGACGATTTCCGCAACGACATTCGTAATACCAGCCTGTTCATCGAACTGTTCAAGTGCAAGATCGGCATTCACCGCAACCTGCGGCGGATGAACCGTTACGGCATCCTCGGGCGCTATTTGCCGGAGTTCGGCTTCATTGTCGGGCAGATGCAGCACGACCTGTTTCACATTTATACGGTCGACGCGCACACCCTGAACCTGATCAAACACCTGCGTAAGTTGCAGTACACGCAAGTGTCGGAAAAATTCCCGCTCGCCAGCAAACTCATGGGCAAGCTGCCCAAGCCCGAGCTGATCTACCTCGCCGGCCTGTACCACGACATCGGCAAGGGCCGGCATGGCGATCACTCGGAAATCGGCGCAGTGGACGCCGAAGCCTTTTGCCAGCGCCATCAATTGCCGATCTGGGACAGCCGCCTGATCGTGTGGCTGGTGCAGAACCACCTGGTGATGTCGACCACCGCCCAGCGCAAGGACTTGTCCGACCCGCAGGTGATCCATGATTTCGCGCAGATCGTCGGTGACGAAACCCGCCTTGATTACCTGTACGTGCTGACCGTCGCCGACATCAACGCAACCAACCCGACGCTTTGGAATTCCTGGCGCGCCAGCCTGCTGCGCCAACTCTACACCGAGACCAAGCGTGCGTTGCGTCGCGGCCTGGAAAACCCGGTGGATCGCGAAATGCAGATCCGCCAGACCCAGAGCGCCGCCCTGGACATTCTGGTACGCGGCGGCAACGACCCCGACGACGTCGAGCAGTTGTGGTCGCAACTGGGCGATGACTATTTTCTGCGTCACACCGCCGGCGATGTGGCCTGGCACACCGATGCGATCCTCCAGCAGCCGGCCGATGGCGGCCCGCTGGTGCTGATCAAGGAAACCACCCAGCGCGAGTTCGAGGGCGGTACGCAGATCTTCATCTACGCACCGGACCAGCACGACTTCTTCGCCGTGACCGTGGCCGCGATGGACCAACTCAACCTGAACATTCACGACGCCCGGGTCATCACCTCCAGCAGCCAGTTCACCCTCGACACCTACATCGTGCTCGACACCGACGGCGACTCGATCGGCGATAACCCGGCGCGGGTCAAACAGATCCGCGAAGGCCTGACCGAAGCCCTGCGCAACCCGGACGATTACCCGACGATCATCCAGCGTCGCGTACCGCGCCAGCTCAAGCATTTTGCGTTCGCGCCTCAGGTGACGATCCACAACGACGCCCAGCGCCCGGTGACGGTGCTGGAGCTCAGCGCCCCGGATCGCCCGGGCTTGCTGGCGCGGATCGGTACAATTTTTCTGGAATTCGACCTGTCATTGCAGAACGCCAAGATCGCCACGCTCGGCGAGCGCGTGGAAGACGTGTTCTTCATTACCGACGCCAACAACCAACCGTTGTCTGACCCACTGTTGTGCAGCCGTTTGCAGGATGCGATCGTCGAACAGCTCAGTGTCAGCCAGGAACCCGATATCAAACTGTCGCGCATAAGCATTTGAATTGGCCGGCTCTTTGTAGGAGCTGGCTTGCCAGCGATGGACTTGAAGGCCCCGCGCTTACCCGATAAGCACGCGTCATCGTTAACGACCATCGCCGGCAAGCCAGCTCCTACAAAGGGCAGGCAGGCCTCCACATTGAACGAGATCTACCGATGAACAACGCTCTGTCCCAATTGCAGCCTTACCCGTTCGAGAAGCTCCGCGCCCTGCTCGGCAGCGTCACGCCAAACCCGGACAAACGCCCTATCGCGCTGTCCATCGGCGAGCCGAAGCACCGTTCGCCAAGCTTTGTCGCCGAAGCCCTGGCAAGCAATCTGGACCAGATGGCCGTTTATCCGACCACCCTCGGCATTGCGGCCCTGCGCGAAGCCATCACCGCGTGGTGCGAACGCCGCTTCAACGTGCCGAACGGCTGGCTCGACCCGGCGCGCAACGTACTGCCGGTCAACGGCACCCGCGAAGCGCTGTTCGCGTTCACTCAGACCGTAGTCAACCGTGGCGACGACGCCCTGGTGGTCAGCCCGAACCCGTTCTATCAGATCTATGAAGGTGCCGCGTTCCTCGCCGGCGCCAAGCCGCATTACCTGCCGTGCCTGGACGAGAATGGCTTCAACCCGGACTTCGATGCCGTTTCCCCGGACATCTGGAAGCGTTGCCAGATCCTGTTCCTGTGCTCGCCGGGCAACCCGACCGGCGCGTTGATCCCGGTCGAAACCCTGAAAAAGCTGATCGCCCTGGCCGATGAGTACGACTTCGTGATCGCTGCGGACGAGTGCTACAGCGAACTGTATTTCAACGAACAAACCCCGCCCGCCGGCCTGCTCAGCGCCTGCGCGGAACTGGGCCGCAAGGACTTCAAACGCTGCGTGGTGTTCCACAGTCTGTCCAAGCGCTCCAACCTGCCGGGCCTGCGTTCGGGTTTTGTGGCGGGTGATGCCGACATTCTCAAAGGCTTCCTGCTGTACCGCACCTACCACGGCTGCGCGATGCCGGTTCAGACTCAACTGGCCAGCGTTGCCGCCTGGAATGACGAAGTGCATGTGCGCGCCAACCGTGCGTTGTATCGCGAGAAGTATGACGCGGTGCTGGAAATCCTCGGCCCGGTGATGGACGTGCAGCGCCCGGATGGCGGTTTTTACCTGTGGCCGAATGTTGAAGGTGATGACGAGGCGTTCTGCCGCGATCTGTTCGTCGAAGAACACGTGACCGTGGTGCCTGGCTCCTATCTGTCCCGTGACGTTGACGGCGCGAATCCGGGTGCCGGTCGGGTGCGCATGGCGCTGGTTGCGCCACTGGCTGAGTGTGTGGAAGCCGCTGAACGTATTCGCAGCTTTATAACTCGCCACAAATAAAACAAAACTTGCCTGCACTGTGCAACGCAGTGCAGGCATTAACCACCCTCGCAATAACAACTAATAAATACCAACTTTACGCCCAACTACACACTCAACTAATCTCCCGCCAGAGCCGCATCAACTTAACAACTTCATAGTTTTACAATCCAAGACTGATGCGCAAAACAAAACCAAGTAAACATCTTCAGAAAAAACAACTTTAATAATACATGGATGTATATATGACAAACGCACCTTGTTGCCTCATTGAAAAACCAGTAGACCTCCAGGCTGCTTACGAGACTGCCATCGCCGAAAACCCTGCGAATCGGCTAACTTCAGTGCCCGGACGTAAAAAGCGCGCAGTCGCCAGGCACACCTACTTCTGGGCACCGGGCCGCACATTGCGCATTGCTTTTCTGAACGGTGATCAAAGTTTTAAGGACGCCGTCAAGGCTGCGGCCAATAACTGGCTGCCACACATTAACCTGAAGTTCGAATTCATCGAAGGCGAGGAAGGTGATATTCGTATCAAGAGCGAACCAGGCGTGTACTGGTCCCACATCGGCACCAGCGCCTTGACCGAGACAGATCAAAGCCTCCCGACCATGCTTCTGTCACCGGACCACCAACTTTCCTTGAAATTCTTCAACGCCAATACCATGCACGAATTTGGCCATGTACTGGGCGCAGAACATGAACACCTGCACCCGGAGTCGAACATTCCCTGGAACAGACAGGCCGTCTACGCGGCACATGGCGTGCCTGAAGGCGCTGACGAGGATAACTACACGCGACGCATCGTTGACGCACGCTACTTCAACCTCCTTGACCCCAGCGAAGTTGTTCACTCACCTTATGATCCAAAGTCGATCATGCACTATCCCGTGCAGCAGGACTGGACCGAAGGCGACTTCGAGATCTACCTCAACCTTGTTCTCAGCGAAAAAGACAAAGCATTCATGGCCGAAGTTTATCCCTCTTCCACCACGGACTAATGTCTCTCTCTTGAACATTTGCCTTGTCGCACTAATGCCTCTTACGACCGGCATTCAGTGATGCATTATCAAGCTTTCAAGGAACTCGCCAAGGGCGACCGGCATCAGCCGCAACAGGGCTATTTCACGACGCCCAGATTAGCCTCGCTCAAATCGAGTTCTCCCAGCACCTCGCGCAACACGTCATCACCAATCTGGTGGTGACGGCTGAGCTTGTACAACTCCAGGCGTTGCGCCCGCAGCGCCTTCAAGCACAGACGCCGTTCCAGCAGGTCCATCTGAAACGCCAGCGCCTGGGCTTCCGCCGAATCGTTGAAAACCTCCAGTTGATGCCGATACTCGGACATGATCCGTGCCTTGAGTTCGACAGCGAGCGCTGCCTGGGCAGCGTCCTGCGGATTGGCCTCTTCGGTTTCGAGCGCATGAATGGCGGCTTCGGCGGTTTTGCGCCAGGCATCGCGCACTTCACTGCGACGTTTGTCGTCAGGGCTCTTCTCGATGCCGCGCAGCAGCAATGGCAATGCAATACACGCGGCAATCAGCGACAGCAGAATGACCCCGGCCGCGATGAAAATCAGCAGATCGCGCTCAGGAAACGCCTCATTCCCCATCAGTATCGGAACTGACAACACACCCGCCAGCGTCACCGCACCGCGCACCCCGCCGACGGTCAACAACCAGCAGGAACGCGCCGTCGGCACTTGCGTCATTTCGCCCTTGCCGCGCCAGCGACGCAGCAGCCCCGACAATCGCCAGATGCTCTGCACCCAGACAAACCGCAACACCACCAACACCAGGAAAATCGCCACCACGTCGAGGCAGCGATACAGCAGCGTTGGCCACAACGACGTTTCGTGGCTGGCCACGGCTTTGATGATGTCCGGCAACTGCAACCCCAGCAGCAGGAAGATCAGCCCGTTAAACGCGAACTCCAGCAGTGACCAGACGCTGCGGTTGAGCAGTCGGGTGCTGGTCTGGCGCGGCAGCAGATCGAGCCAGCTCTGCATCATCCCGGCCGCCACGGCAGACAGAATCCCCGAGCCCCCCAGGCGTTCGGCCAGCACGTAAGCCGCAAACGGCAGCAACAACATGAAGACAACGTGCGTCGCAGGATCATCCCAACCGCGAGCGATCATCCACGAGCGCAAACGCCCGACCAGCCAGCTCAACGCAACACCGACCGCGAGGCCACCGACCGCCACAAACACGAACGTCAGGCTGGCGTTGGCCAGCGAGAACACCCCGGTCACCGCCGCGACCAGGGCGAACTTGAAGGTCACCAGGCCCGACGCGTCATTCATCAGCGCCTCGCCCTGCAGCATGTGCATCAGTGGCGTCGGCAGACGGTTTTGAGAAATCGCCGAGACGGCCACCGCATCCGTTGGCGACAACACCGCCGCAAGGGCAAAGGCCACCGGAAGCGGAATGCTCGGCAGCAACCAGTGGATGAAGTAACCCGCACCGACGACGGTAAACAGCACCAGGCCGACCGCCAAGGTCAGGATCGGCCCCCGCAGTCGCCAAAGTTCGCGCTTGGGCATGCGCCAGCCGTCGGAGAACAGCAGCGGCGGCAGAAACAAAAACAGAAACAATTCCGGGTCCAGGGCGACGTGCAAACCGAGTGTCGGCCAGGCCAGCAAGGCACCGGCACCGATTTGCACCAGCGGCAATGGCAACAGGATCACGCGTCCGACCAAGCGAGAAACACTGACCAGCATCAACAGGATCAGGACGGTGTAGGCGGTTTGCATAAAGCGCGGTTCCCGGACAATCGACAGCATTGAAGTGCCATATTAGCCGCTTAGACTGCGGGTTGACCGTTGTACCAATGTCGCAGGCTGTCGCCAGTCTCGAAAAAACCCCAAACCCTGTAGGAGCCGAGCTTGCTCGCGAAAGCGGCCTGACATTCAACATTGATAGTGGCTGACCTGCCGCTTTCGCGAGCAAGCTCGGCTCCTACAGGGTTTTGCGTTTTAAGCGGACGGTCATGGCATAATCCGTCACCTTTTTTTTCCAGCACCTGTAAAGGGGGCAATTCCTTGACCGATTCAAGCAAAACGTTGCACCTTTTCGGCATCAAAGCCTGCGACACCATGAAAAAGGCGCGCACCTGGCTCGATGAACACGCTGTCAGCTATGACTTTCATGATTACAAAGCGGTCGGAATCGACCGTGAACACCTGAGCCAATGGTGCGACGAGCACGGCTGGCAAGTGGTGTTGAACCGTGCAGGCACGACCTTTCGCAAGCTCGACGACGAACGCAAAGCCGATCTCGACCAGCCGAAAGCCATCGAACTGATGCTCGCACAACCCTCGATGATCAAGCGCCCGGTGCTCGATCTCGGTGACCGAACCCTGATTGGCTTCAAGCCAGATATCTACGCGGCAGCGCTCAAGTAAGCCAGCCCGTTCAATTTTGTTAGAGGTATTTACATGTCCACTTCCGTATTCAGCCTGGCCTTTGGTGTCGGCACTCAAAATCGTCAGGGCGCATGGCTCGAAGTGTTTTACGCTCAGCCGCTGCTCAACCCGTCGGCCGATCTGGTCGCGGCCATCGCGCCGGTTCTGGGTTACACCGAAGGCAATCAGGCCATCGCGTTCAGCACCGCCCAGGCTTCGCAACTGGCTGAAGCACTGAAAGGTGTCGACGCAGCCCAGGCTGCCCTGCTGACCCGTCTGGCCGAAAGCCACAAGCCGCTGGTCGCCACCATTCTGGCCGAAGATGCGCCGCTGACTTCCACGCCTGAGGCTTACCTCAAGCTGCACCTGCTGTCCCATCGTCTGGTCAAGCCGCACGGCCTGAACCTGGCCGGCGTGTTCCCGCTGCTGCCGAACGTCGCATGGACCAGCCAGGGCGCGATCGACCTTGCCGAACTGGCCGAACATCAACTGGAAGCCCGTCTGCGCGGCGAGCTGCTGGAAGTGTTCTCGGTCGACAAATTCCCGAAAATGACCGACTACGTCGTGCCCGCCGGCGTGCGTATCGCTGACGCGGCCCGTATCCGTCTGGGCGCTTACGTCGGCGAAGGCACCACCGTGATGCACGAAGGTTTCGTCAACTTCAACGCTGGCACCGAAGGCCCGGGCATGATCGAAGGCCGCGTTTCCGCTGGCGTGTTCGTCGGCAAGGGTTCGGACCTGGGCGGCGGTTGCTCGACCATGGGCACCCTGTCGGGCGGCGGCAACATCGTGATCAAGGTTGGCGAAGGCTGCCTGATCGGCGCCAACGCCGGTATCGGTATCCCGTTGGGCGACCGCAACACCGTTGAATCGGGCCTGTACGTGACCGCTGGCACCAAAGTGGCGCTGCTGGACGAAAACAACAAACTGGTCAAAGTCGTGAAGGCTCGTGAACTGGCCGGTCAGCCGGACCTGCTGTTCCGCCGCAATTCGGAAACCGGTGCCGTGGAATGCAAAACCCACAAATCGGCGATCGAACTGAACGAAGCGCTGCACGCTCACAACTAAGCCACACGACCACCCGCACCTGTGTAGGAGCGAGCCTGCTCGCGATGGACGTCAACGATAACGCGCGGCATCAGACAGCCCGTGTCGTCCGCGCGATCATCGCGAGCAAGCTCGCTCCTACATAGGTCAGGCGTACAGGCGAACACCATGATGATTCTCTCCCCCTGGCGCGCCGATTTTCCGGCCATCGCCGCCCTGCAACGGCAAGACCAGACCTATCTGGACAACGCCGCCACCACGCAAAAGCCTCAAGCCCTGCTGGATGCCCTGGCGCATTACTACGCCAATGGCGCAGCCAACGTGCATCGGGCGCAACACTTGCCCGGCGCGCATGCCACCCAGGCGTTCGAGGACAGCCGCAATAAAGTCGCGCAATGGCTGAATGCCGGTGATTGCGGGCAGATCATCTTCACCCACGGCGCGACCTCTGCGCTGAACCTGCTGGCCTATGGCCTGGAACACCTGTTCAATCCGGGCGATGAAATTGTCATCAGCGCCCTGGAGCACCACGCCAACCTGCTGCCATGGCAGCAACTGGCCCACCGTCGCGATCTGAAACTGGTGATCCTGCCGCTGGACGCCGACGGCTTGATCGACCTGGATGCCGCCGCCGCGTTGATCGGCCCGCGAACCCGCTTGCTGGCGGTCAGTCAGCTGTCCAATGTGCTCGGCGCCTGGCAGCCATTGCCCGCGCTGCTGGCGCTGGCCAAGGCACACAACGCGTTGACCGTGGTCGATGGCGCCCAGGGCGTGGTCCATGGCCGGCACGATGTGCAGGTGCTGGGTTGCGACTTTTATGTGTTTTCCAGCCACAAGCTCTATGGCCCGGATGGCCTGGGGGTGTTGTTCGGCCGCCATGAGGCGCTCAAGCAAGTGCGCCATTGGCAGTTCGGCGGCGAAATGGTGCTGGATGCGGATTACCAGCACGCGCGCTTTCGTCCTGCTCCGCTCGGTTTCGAGGCTGGAACGCCGCCGATCTCCAGCGTGATTGGTCTCGGGGCGACGCTCGATTACCTCGCCGGCCTCGATCAAAGCGCGGTTTCGGCCCATGAAGCCGCGCTGCATGACTATTTGTTGAAAGGTCTTGAGGCGCGCGACGGCATTCGCTTGCTGGGCAAACCGCAACTGGCCCTGGCGAGTTTTGTCGTCGAGGGTGTGCATAACTCTGATCTGGCGCACTTGCTGACAGAACAGGGGATCGCAGTTCGCGCCGGTCATCACTGCGCGATGCCGCTGCTGAAAAGCTTTGAACTGGCCGGGGCGATTCGGGTGTCGTTGGCGCTTTACAACGATTCCGAGGACCTGCAACGGTTCTTTGATGCGCTGGATCAAGCGCTGGAGTTGTTGCGATGAACCTCCCCGCTGATGCCGAAATGGCGCTCGAAACTTTTCAGGCCGCCACCGGCTGGGAGCAACGGGCGCGACTGCTGATGCAATGGGGCGACCGGCTGCCGGCGTTGAGCGATGTGGATAAAGTCGACGCCAACCGCGTGCATGGCTGTGAAAGTCAGGTGTGGCTGGTGGGATCGTTGCAGGACGGTCACTGGCAGTTTGCCGCGAATAGTGACGCACGATTGATTCGCGGGTTGGTGGCGTTGCTGCTGGCGCGGGTTAACGGGTTGTCGGCGGCCGAATTGCAGCAGGTGGATTTGCCGGACTGGTTCAACCAGCTTGGACTCAGCCGACAGTTGTCACCTTCGCGCAGCAATGGCCTCAATGCCGTGCTCCAGCGAATGCGAGAACTCGCCCTGTAGGAGCCGGCTTGCTGGCGATGGCATCACTGCGGTGTAACTGAATGACCGCATCGATGC